>CAITYL010000404.1 GCA_903896595.1 uncultured Lentisphaerota bacterium | reverse complement strand
GGCTCCAGTCCTGCGGCGTGGCCACTGGCATAAGGCCGGCCTGCGGAATCCGCAAAACGTAACAAAAGTTTTGGGAAGGGGGATGCAGAGCGAACATGTGAGCGACCCGGCGGAGCCGGGGATGCAGAGCGCGAAGCGCGGGGGGAGCACCCTTTTTCAAAAGGGTGGCCCCAATATTGCCTGGACAACCGGTCATGGCTTCCTCGAGAGCCTAAATAAGTTATGAAAACCGCCACTCCCATTTCGCTGCCTTATGCCCGGTATTATGACAAGGTATTGGCGGCATGGCTGGGCAAGTCGGTGGGCGGCGTCATTGGCGCGCCGCTGGAAAACCACAAGGAACTGAAAACCCTGACCGTGGAGCAGTTGTGGCCGCCGGAAATGGGGGCCAATGACGACTTGGACATCCAGGTTGTCTGGCTGGAGGCGTTGCAGGAGGCTGGGCTCTACCCGAATTCCGCCACGCTTGCCCGTTTCTGGCAGGACCGTTGCTGGTACAATTTCTGCGAGTACGGGATCTTCCTGCACAACCTGCAGCGCGGTATCGCGCCGCCGCTGTCCGGGACGTGGAACAACCGCTTTTTCAGCGAATCGGAAGGGTGCCCCATCCGCAGCGACATTTGGGGCCTGGTCTGCCCCGGCAACCCCGTCCTGGCGGCGCAACTGGCCCGGCTGGACGGCCAGCTCGACCATGGCGGGGTCAGCGTTGAGATCGAGCAGTTTCTGGCCGCCTGCATGGCCCACGCCGTGGTGCATGGCGATTTTGAGGGAATGCTGGCGGCGGGCATCGCCGTCCTGCCCGCCGACAGTCCGGTGGTCACCGCCATCCCGGTGGTGCGGCGAATCTGCCGGGAGCACCCCACCCTGCCGCAAGCCTGGCGCATCCTGATCCGCACCTTTGGCGACCGTGACGCCTCCAAGGCGATCACCAATCATGCCATCGTGCTGATGAGCCTGTTCCTCGGGCGGCTGGATTTCCGGGAAACCATGCGGCTGTGCGCCAACAGCGGTTGGGACACCGACTGCACCGCGGCCACCGCCGGCGCGTTGCTCGGCGGCCTGCTCGGCACCGCCGGCCTCCCGGCCGACTGGGTGGACAAGCTGGGGCCCAACCTGATTTGCGGCATTGCGGTCAAGCACAAGAACGCATCCCTGGCCGAATTCGCCGAGGATACCTGCCGCGTCGGGGTGGAAATGGCGCTGGCCCGCAACCCCGCCGTCAGCATTCAAGACGCCCCCGCCGTCACGGTGCGGCCGCCGCCCGTGCCGGCCATTTCACTGGAAACGGCCTATCCCAACGACCCGGTGCTGTGGAACGACCGGGAAACCCGGGTCAGCGTGACCATCCGCAACCCGTTGCCGGCGGCTTTCGTTGGCGAGCTTGGCATTCAGGCGCCACCCGGCCTCCTCTGCACGCCGGCCGTCCTTCCGGTCAGCGTCCCGGCCGGCGGCGCCGCCACCTGCGAACTCCGCATCCGGCGTCAGGCGGCCGGCGGCTGGGTGGCCGACCGCAATCTGTTCACGGCCAGCCTGGCAGGCGGTGGCGATCCGGTCGCCATCCACACCTTCGGCCTCGGCGGCGCCCGGCAGTGGCTGGTTTACGGCCCCTATTGGGACATGTGGGACAAGGACCGCTACCCGGAATGCCTCTACAATAATCCCCGCCGGCGGTGCAATCCCTGTTGCGTTGGTTGCGCCCGCGATTTCTTCAATCACTACGTCAGCCTGGACCGGCCCTATTTGGACGAGACCCGGCTGTTGCGCGAGGAACTGCCGGAAGAGGTGCCGCTTCATTTGGAACGCGGCGAGGAATTGATCACCCACGCGCATCTCGGCGGTTTCAAAGGCCAGGCCTGCTATTACTTTGTCCGCACCCTCCGCTCCTCGGAACCGCGTACCGTGGCGCTGTTCATGGGTCGCAGCGGCCCCTTCCGTGCCTGGCTCGACGGCCAGGAGGTCGGCGCCAGTCATGAAATGCGGGAATGGAGCTGCCATGAGGATGAGGGGCTGACCCTGCGCCTCACCGGCCGGCCGCAACGGCTGGTGATCAAGCTGGTCCGGCTCAGCGACATCTTGGGGCTGCATGTGCTCCTCACCGACACCAGCGACCCCCGGCGCCAGCGCGGGATTTCCTACGTCCATGACGACCTGGCCGACCAGGTGCCAACCGCCGGCGTCCCGGCCGCCGGAGAGCGGGAGTGTATGAAAGTTTTGTCGAACAATGTCGGGGCCACCCTTTTGAAAAAGGGTGCTCCCCAAACCCCTTCCTAAAACTTTTGGATCTTAAATCATCGACCGCAATCGACTGCTGGCGACTGCAATCGATCGCAATCGATCCATCAACATCTTCCCCAAGGAAATGCCCCTTATGCACCTGCAATTTGAACTGGCCGGCGACTGGCGGATCCGGGTGACCGGGGCCGAAACCGACGTAACATTGGATGTGCCGCCGCCGGCGGTCGTGGCGGTGCGCGACGAAGCGTATTGCCGCCTGCCCATCTACCGCCCGGAACAAGCGGGATACTCCCGCGGCGAGCGGCTGCTCGGGGTGCGCGCCGGCGACTTAACAGCACCGGGCCATCTCGTGCCCGACACCTTCCATTTGAAACCGTTCCCCGGCCGGCCCGACACCTTCACGATCAAGACCGACTATGATCTTGACCCGCAATGGGCCACCTTTGGCCGGCTCGCCGAGGGCGCCATTGGCAAGCGCCAAACCGTCTGGGCCGACTATGACTGCGTCCCGCCGCGCATTGACGCCGTCGTCCGTGACGCCGCCGGCCAGCTTCGGCTACGCCAGGGCCGGATCGCCGCCGGAGTACCGCTGCTGACCAAACCGGCCGCCGGGGAAACCCTGCTGGGCCGGGTCTGGCTGTCCGGCCCCATGCCCCGGCTGGAAGAAACCCATCTCTTTCCGGTCCGGCAGACCGCGCCGCCGGCCGCCCTCCCCCCCACGGCCGAACAGCTGTTGCCGCGCACCCTGGCCAAGCTGCGCCGGGGCGAACCGGTGACCTATGTCGCCTGGGGCGACAGCGTCACCTTCGGCTGCGACTTGGCGTGGCCCGGCGCCGGCTATCCGCACCGCTTTGCCCGGACGCTGGCCGGCCGTTTCCCCAACGCCGCCATTGCCGTGCACAGCGCCGCCTGGCCCGGCTACACCAGCCGTCTGTACATGGACGCCCCGGCCGGCGGCGAATACGATTTCAAGCGCGACGTCCTGGATGTGAAACCCGACCTGGTCTCCATCGAGTTCGTCAATGACGCCGCTTACGACGAACCCACCCTCCGCGGCCTGTACGCGGAAATCCTGGAACGGCTGCGCGGCAACGGCGCGGAAGTCATCTTCATTACCCCGCACCTGGTCCGGCCGGACTGGATGAACGGCACTCCGGCGCCGGCCGGGGCCGATCCGCGGCTCTATGTCCGGACGTTGCAGGCGGTGGCGGCGGAACACTGCGTCGCCGTGGCCGATGCCGCCCGCTACTGGCGCGCCCTTCGCGACCAGGGCATCCCGTACATGGTCTACGAGGCCAATTCCATCAACCACCCGGATGAGCGCGCCCAAGAATTCTTTGTCCAAGCCCTGCTGGACTGCTTCCCGCCGGCGTAAACAGGCGGGCCAATGCGACGGTGTTCAGTGTTCAGAGTCGGGCACGATATTGAAATAAAATCCGAGCCCGTAACGTTAGTGACGGGTCCCAAAGGTCGCCGTCTCACAGGAAAAATTGAATATCCAATATCCAACAAGGAATGTCCAAGGAAGTAAGGAAAAGTCATTCTGTTCTGTAAAACGCGCACTTGACTTGGATATTGGATATTCCTTGTTGATTATTGGTGTCTTGTCCGGTCACTCCCGCTCCCGATGGTCGCTGCGTTCGCGGCTCGAATCGGCTGATTCCCCGAAACCTGAACACCGAACACTGAACACCAAAACCTGCCCGCCTCTGCCCCACATCCGAAAAGGTTGCCACACAACATGTCCCCGATCCACTTACAGGCACTGGCCGGCCATTGGCTGGAATTGAGCCGGGATTACCGCCCCTCCGCGTTTTGGTTCTGGAACGACGAACTGGAACCGGAGCAGATGCGGCGGCGCTTCGCCGCCATGGCGGCCGCCGAGCTCCGGGAAGTGCTTTTCCATCCGGTCCACGGCATGACCGTTGAATACCTCTCAACCGCCTATTTCGACCGGTTGCGCTTCGCTCTCGGCCTGGCCCGCGAGCACGGGATCAAGGTGTGGATTTACGATGAATTCGCCTGGCCCAGCGGCGTGGCCGGCGGGCTGTTGCTGCGCGAGCATCCCGAACACCGCGGCTGGCATCTGAAGTTCAGCCGGTGCCCGGACGGCACGGCGCAGGCAACGCCCACCCGCTCGGAACGCGTTCTGGACGCCGTGGCCGGCGCGCCGTGGACCCGCGGCGAGTCCGGTTACCTGGATACCCTGTCCGCCCCCGCTGTCCGCTGTTTTTTGGAGATGACCTACGAGCGCACCCGGCGCGAAGGCGGCGACCTGTTCCGCGAGGTGGTCACCGGCTTTTTTACCGACGAACCCGCCGCCATGATCGCCTCGTTCGCGGAGCAGCCCAGCTTTTGGACCGCTGCCGCCCTGCCGTGGACCCCCGAACTGCCGCGCCGCTTCCAGGAACGCTTCGGCTACGACATCGCGCCGCATTATGCCGAACTGGCGGGCGACGGCCCAAACCAGAAAAAAGACGACTATTGGCTGCTGGTCAAAGAGATGCACAGCGAGGCCTATCATGGCCAGCTCGGCCGCTGGTGCCGCGAACACCAGTTGCGCTACACCGGCCACCTGGGCGAAGACGTGCCGCTGCAGCAGGTCCGCTTTGCCGGCAGCCCGTTCCAGTGCCTGCGCCACATGGACCTGCCCGGCATCGACTTTCTGGGTTGCGGCCCCGAACCGGAGCAGCGCTTCGGCGAATACGCGCTCGTTTCCAGCATCGCCCGGCATGCCGGCCGGGCCGGCGTCTATTGCGAGGCGTTTGGCATTTCACCGTTCGACCTGCGTCTGGGCGAAATGCAGCGCCGGGTGGAAATCATGTCCCTGCAAGGCGTCACCGACGTCGCGCTCATGGGGTTCCACCAAAGCCTGCACGGCATCCGCAAACACGCCTACTGGCCGCCGATCTTCCAGGAGGCGCCGTGGTGGCCGTTCTACGGCGAATTCCACGACGCCGCCGCCCGCGCCACCGCCCTCGCGGCCCTGGGCCGGCCCCAGGCCCGCTATGCCCTGCTGTATCCGCAATACCTGCTGGAACAAATCGACGTCTTTTTCGCCGACATCTACGGCGGTCAGGATCCGGCCTCACAGATGATCAAACAACTGGCCGCGGCCATCCACGCCGCCGGGGAAACCTTCGCCTTTGTCTTCCCTGAAATCCTGGCCCAGGCGGAAGCCACCACCACCGGCGGCATCCGCTTCCCCCATGCGGAATACGCCGCCCTGTCGGCCCCGGCGGATGTCCCCTTCAGCCCGGACAGCCGGCGCGAACTGGACCGGCTCGCGGCCGCGGGTGCCCGCATCCTGCGCCAGCCGGTGGGCGAACAGGCCGCCGCCCTGGCCGCCGCGCCGCCCTCCTGGCATGGTCGCCTTGATCTCCAGTGCGCCGCGCCCGCCGGCAGCCTCCGGGTATTCCGCTTCGCCTACCCGGACGGCGAACTGTTCGCCCTGCGCAACGTCACCGACCAGCCCCTCGCCGCCACCCTGCAGCCCGGTCTCCAGGCCGCCGGCGCCACCTTCGCCGTCTGGGAGCCGGTCACCGGCCGGGTCACCCTCCTGCCACCCACCGCCGCCGCCTGGAACTGGCGACCGCACACCACCCGCTACTTCACCCTCACCGCCACCCCGCTGCCGGCAACCGCCGGACCCCGGCCGCAGGCAACCGACGACGACGCCACACCGGCCGGCGGCATTCCGGTTTCGGATTTCCATGTCCAGACGCCCGCCGGCCGCTCCAACCTGGCCCACCTGCGCCAGGCGGAATTTCGCCGCCCCGACGGCACTTGGGTGCCAACGCCGGCCGGCGAGGCCGGTGGCTTCAGCCGTCTGCCCGTGGCGTTCTTCGGCGCCACCGCGGTGGAATTCCGTGCGGAGTTCGCCTGCGGCGGTGCCGTGCCGGCCGACCTCGCCGTGCTGTTTGAGGCCGCCCACCTGACCCGGCTCAGCATCAACGGCCGCCCGGTGGAACTGGCCGCCGCCAGTCCCGCCACCGGCTGGGATGCCTCCTGCCGCCGGGCGGAGATCGCCCCCCTGGCCGTTCCCGGCGTCAACCGCGTCGAGGCCGTGCTGGCCTTTGCCGCCTTCGAAACCTCGCTGCGTAACGAGGCGTTCTTCATCAACCAGCCGATGCCCTCCGCCGACCTCTGCCTGGCCGGCGCCTTCCGCGGCCTGGACGGCCGGCTGGAGGCGGATCCCGGCACGCTGCTGCCGCTGCCCCTGGAACTGGGCGCCGCCGGCTGGCCGGAATACCATGGCCTCCTGCACCTGGCCGCCACCGTGACGGTTCCCGCCGGCACGGCCGAAAACATCCGAACGCTGGAATTGGAAATGGTCGCCGAAGACGCCGTCGAGGCGTGGTTAGACGGCCACCTCCTCGGCCGGTGCGTGACCTGGCCGTACCGGTTCGAGATCAACGCGTTGACGGCCGGCACGCATCAGCTTGAGCTGCGCCTGGCCGGCACCAGCGCCAACCTGCTCGGCCGCCCCGCCCCCTGGGGCCTGCGCGCCGCCCGGCTGGCCTGATCTCAGACCGTCGGACCTATCAAAATCATGTAATCCCTGTCATGGGGGGGCGTCCTCCCTGTCCTCATCGTCCTCATTTGGTGTTGCTTGTCCTCAATGTCCTCGTCCCCCCCCCGTTCCCGCTCAGTGGCCATGGCCGCCGAGGACAGGGGAGGACGGGTAAAACCGGAGGACCGTGAGGACTATGAGGACGCGGCAACGACAACCGGCGGCGCTTGGGAACCGATAGTGCCTTACGAATGAAATTTCTCGCAAGACGGTCATGATTTTGGTTTTCCCGCAGAGGCGCAGAGAAACAGCCAAGTCAAAATATTGCCATGATTCCTGATTTAGCTTTTCTCCGCGCCTCTGCGGGAGATGACTCGTAGTTGTATTGGTTCCGGCTATGCCGGGTTGGGATAGAGGCGTAGGGATGGGGGCCAAGGAGGGGGCGGAGCATCCTGCTCCGGATCGGGCTTTCCTGAATAACGCCCGGAGCTGGAAGTTCCGGCCACGTCACGGACAAAGCACTTTCAAACCGGGGTAGAACCGTTTGAAATCGGCGGGGTTGCGTGTGATCAAGCCACGGCTGCGGCCGGCAAACGCCCCGATCAGCAAATCCGCCACCGGACGCCGGGCGGTCAGCCCTTGCCGTTTCTGGTGAACATACCGCCACCAGCCATCATGGGCGGCTTCGGTGTCAGCCAGGGTCCAAGGCTCTTCCCAACCGATCCGGGCCCCAATCAAAAACCGCTTCAGTTCCGCCAGTTTGCCACCAAAAGCCGGTGACAACTCCACAAACGTGACGCCGCAAATAACCAGACCATCCCGCAGCTTGGATTGCAGCAGTTGGGCGGATTTTATGCCATGCGCCGGGTCGTTGATGGCGAGGTCCAAAACCACACAGGTATCCACCACCCAGGACGTCATGGCGTCTCCCCCTCCCGCAACTCCCGCATCCAGTCATCCGTGGAGCGCAGGTCGCGCGGATTGAATTTCCTGGCATAGCCCAGCATCGCGACCGGCCCCGGCGCGTCCTCGGACGGGTCGTGAAAAATCCGGCATTCGTTGTCCGTGACCTGCTGCCAACGCAGTTTTTGCCCAGGCTTCAGCTTCAACCGCCGACGGATTTTGGCGGGGATCGAAATCTGCCCCCGCTCCGTCACCACTGTCGTCAAGGTATCCATGAGGGTACGATATCATGTAAAACCATCATGTCAACCGCGACGCCCCCCATCGGGCGCATGTCAGTTCCATCGGGCCGTTGCGCTGGCACGTCAGCGCGAACAGCTTTGGTCACATTACTCGCCGCGTGTGCTCGTCGTCGTTCTCGTTGTCGTCCTTCGTACTCGATTCGATGACGACGACGAGCACGAGAACGACGACGATTTCCAATCCAACAAATTCGCCAGTAAAACGCTTCGATCAACCTTCGCGTCCTTCGCATCTTCGTGGTGAAGTGGTTAATGTTACGGTGTGCCAGGCCGGGCGGCTCCCGGTGCTCCTCGGCACGCCATGGCACGCCCCACCGCCCGCAGGGGCCCAGGACAACCCCGCCCCCCACCGGAGCCCGGCCCATTACTACAACGTTGTAAAATATTTTCATCCGACACTTGACAAACCGGCCGCGCGCGATATTTTACATCGTTGTAAGATTAAACCGCCACCCCGTGGGATGACACGGGAGAAAGGAGAAGAAACCCGGTCCGCCAGCATCACGTGACTCCCAGCCGTGTGGTCGACATCCCGCATCAGGAACCAATGCCCGTAACTAACTGAAAAAGGAAGCGTCCCATGAACTCCCTTCACCATCCACTCTCCCGCAACCTCCTGCTCGCCCTGTTGTGCGGTCTGCTGGGCAGCGCCCATGCCGCCATGCTCGCCGATTTCAATGACCCGGCAACGTGGTCTGACAATTGGAGTTTTGCCAACTGGGGCTATCCCACTTCTCGCTCGACGACAAATACCTACGAGGGCGCGGGTTGCCTGCAGGCCGCTTTCGCGCCCACCGAGTGGAACGAACTTAACCTTAATTTCGCATCACCTCAAGATTGGAGCAACGTCAATCAATTAAGCGTCGCCGCCCAAACCGTGATCGGCACCGGTACGTTCCTGATTCGTTTGACGGGGACAGGTTTGTCGTATAATACCGGCGACCTTGCCATTACCAATTCGTGGACCGATTTCACCCTTGACCTCAGCACGCTAAACCGCAGTGCCGTAACCCAGGTCAAACTGTATTGGCACGGATCATGGGCCAGTTCATCAACCGACCCCTTCCGCTTTGACGCGATCGCCGTCCCCGAGCCCGCCATGGCCGCCATGCTTGGTTTGGGCGGCCTGATCTTCCTGCGCCGCCGCCGGTGACCCGACCCCCGCCACTTGCCAACTCCGCGCCGGCATCCCCAATGCAATCCTGCGGGGAGATGCCGGCCGCCAGCGGAAGAAGGCCAATATGAACCGTCGCCGTTTCACCCTCATCGAGTTGCTGGTGGTTATCGCCATCATCGCAATCCTGGCCAGCATGCTGCTGCCGACGCTGGGCAAGGCCAAGGAATCGGCCAAGCGCATCAGTTGCGCCGGCAACCTGCATCAGATCGGGCTGGCCATGGTCCTTTATGTAGGCGATTACAACTGCCTCAAGCCCGGCTATACGCCATGGGGCGGTGGCGGCGATTATTTCTACTGGCGGGACTGGATGTTCTATTACGCCCCCTACATCAAGAGCAATTTCGACTATCTGACCGACTGGAACATGAAGCTGTTCTGGTGTCCCGCCTTTTTCGCCAATGGCGGAAATTCCGGGCCGCAGGGGCCGCCCACCTCGCCCGACTGGGCCATCCAATCCACCAGTTACTGGTACGGCGATGCCGCCGCCGGTGACGGCAGCCAAAACCCGCCCCGGCCGTTCCGCCTGGAGGAGATTGGTAACCGCCATGTTCTGCGTGAAGGCGCGCTCTTCCACGACGGCACAACCAGCATGAACCTGCTCTACAGCGACGGCCGGACCAGTCTGTACAAATACCAAAACACCACCTGGCCACCGCCTTGACGGCAGGCCTGAATTATCATTGGCGCCCGTTCGTTGTCCCGGCTTCAGCCGGTGGGGCGACGACGGGGACAAACAGCCCCGACTAAAGTCGGTACAACAAACCATCATCTGAGGTCAATATGTTCCTTTCCTTTCCGTATCGTGCCCTCACTGCCAGCGTGTTGTTCGCCGCCGCCACCGCCCTGGGAGCGCCACCACCGAACGTGGTTGACGTGAAAGCCCAAGGCGGCGCCAAAGGTGACGGCATGGCCGACGATTCCGCCGCCTTCCGCACCGCCCTGACCAGCGGCGCCAAAACCATTATCGTGCCCCCAGGCACCTACCGCCTCGGCCCCGCCCCGCTGGAACTACCAGCCGGCACCACCCTGCGCGGGGCCGGTGCCACCACCATCCTCACGGCCGCCCCGGGCACCACCACTCTGCTGGCACTGAAGGACGGCTGCGCTTTGGCGGACCTTGCCTTTGACGGCCGCCAAGCCAAGTCCGGTGAGCCCAACGATCCCGGCCTGGTCCTGATCCGCGGGGCCAAGGATGTCCGGATCGACCGCCTTCGCTTCGACCGCGTTGACCGGGATTGTGTCTTTCTTGACCATGCGGTCAATGTCACGGTCACAGACTGCGACTTCACCACCGTCGGCCTGGCCGTCAACACCATCTTCTCCCATCGCCTGACCATCACCGGCAACCGGATCACCGATGCCCGCGTGCATGGCATCGAGATTTGGGGCAATTACGACTGGAAAACCCAAGACACTTCCGACATTATCATCAGCGGCAATCACATCAAAAACGGCGGCGCCGGTGCCATCTGGGCCGCCGGAGGCCGCGACCTCGTCCTGGCCAACAATGTGGTCGACGGCGCCACCGATGTCGGGCTCGACCTCGAATGGTGCGAGAATGCCGTCATCACCGGCAACAGTGTGCGCCGCTGCAAGAACGGCGGCATCTCCCTGTTCTTTTCCTGCCGCAACATCGCCATCACCGGCAACTCGGTGACCAACGACTACCCCATCACCGACGCCGAGGCCAAGGAAAGCTGGTGGGTGCGTTCCGGCATCTGGCTGACCTACCCCAACCGCGGCGAATTCAAGGGCGACCTGGGCCACCGTGACATCACCATCGTCGGCAACAGCATTACCTGCGCGCCCGGTCAGCGCCGGGCCATCTGGATCGGCGGCGAAAGCAAGAACGTGGTCATCAATGCCAACGCCATTGCCGGCGGCGGCGTCTGGTACGGCGGCGAGCACCAGGTCAACCCCATGATCCTCTCCGAACTCCCGGCCAATGTGGTGGTTCCGGCCACCGGGCCGGGGAAATAACACCCCGTCATCCCGCCACCACGGCAGCCACGACAGATCAGCCAATCATCACTCCTCTGGACTTCACCCCACCCCATGTTCAACTTTGATCATGCCCTGCGTCTTGGCGCCTCCCATCTGGAATCCATGGTCGATGCCCGGGGGCGCACTTATTTTGACGTGTTTGCCACCACCCCCGCCGAAGCGGTGACGGACTGGCCGGACTTTGTCGACCTGCCCGCCCGCTATCTGGAAGCGGCGGCCATGGTGGCGCCCGCCCTGGGCCGGCCGGTCCGCACCATGCCCGCGCTGCGCCGCGGCCTGTTCGCCGCCATCCGCCCGGACGGGCTGGCCTACCGGCCGGATGGGCCGATCTCCCATCCGGTGGCGGAACTGTTCGACCAGTCCCGGCTGCTGTACGCACTGGTCACCTGCGTGATGGCGGACCCGGCGGATGACGAGGCGCGGCGGCATCTGCAGAACCTCTGCGCCGGTCTCCACCGCCGCGCCACCCACACCGGCAATTACGCCTTTATTGACCAGATCGGCGTTTATTTTGGCGGCACCCTGATCCGCCCCCTGGTCCAGACAGGGCTGGTGTTGCAGGCGCCGCAATGGATCGCGTTCGCCGCCGCCCTGGCCCGCGGCATTGTGGAACACTCCACCCATTTCGCGCCGGACGGCGCCTTCAAGGGCCATGCCCATGGCCACCTGGGCACGGCGGCGGGGTTTCTGGCCTGCGGCATGGTCACCGGCGACCACACCCTGCGGGAGCGCGCCCGCACCATTTTTGACTGGGCCCGCTCCGTCAGCACCTCGTTCGGCTTTGTGCCGGAAGTCGCCCAGCGCCAGGACGACCTCATCGCCTGCGAAACCTGCACCCTAATGGACTACCTTGACCTGGCCCTGCTCCTCGCCCGGCACGTGGACGGCGCCTACTGGGACGTGGTGGAAAAGGCGGCACGCAACCATTTGCTGGAGAGTCAGATCCGCGACGCCTCCTGGCTGGCGGAAAGCACCGGGGCCGCGGACGAGGACGGCGTCATCCGCGACCAGCTCCGCGCCAAATTGCGCGGCGCCTTTGCCGGTTGGAGCGCCCCCCATGCCGCCCTGGCCTATGAGGAGCAGTTTTGGCCGGGCTGGGTCCGGTCGCCCGAGTTACAGGCACGTTACCTGGGCAAGGTCCGGGCGGTGCAGAACTGCTGCGCCGGCGGCGGCATCCGCGCCCTGCACCAGGTGTGGAGCAACATTATCCAGTGCGACGGCCGCACCATTCAAATCAACCTGCTGCTGGACAAAGCGATCCCCGAAGCCGCCGTCACCAGCTTTCTTCCCCATGAAGGCCGGGTCCGGGTTGATCTCCACCGCAACGGCCACCTGCGAATCCGCATCCCGGGCGGCACTCCCGCGACGGCCATCGCCACAACACGAAATGGCGCCCCGCACACCGCCACCGTGGACGGCTTTTTCCTGGACTTTGGCGAAATGACCGCCGGCGACGTGGTCGAGCTGCGTTTCCCGGTGCCGCAGCACACCGAGGCGGTCGTAGTCGGCAATGCCGGCTTCCAGCAGTACCGGTTCCAGGCCGAATGGCGCGGCGACACGGTGATGGCGATGACGGCCGCTCCGGACAACCCGGCCACCGGCTATTCCGACCCGATGAAGAAAACCGTGCGCCTCTTCTACGGCCCGGACGCCCCGGGCCGCCTGTACCGCCGGGCGGCGACGCCACCGCCCGACAGCATCCCGTCCCCGTGCGTGACCGATGTTGGAACCATCGATTGGTACCGTCTTGACCAATAACCAGAGCCTCTTTAATATTGGCGTTATTTCAAGACCGGGAGCCGCCCGTCCTCGGGCGGAACTCGATGGCGTCACACCAGTTCCGCCCTTTTTATTGAGAACCGGCCGTCAAAACCAATTATGCGCG
>CAITYL010000403.1 GCA_903896595.1 uncultured Lentisphaerota bacterium | reverse complement strand
GCGGATACCCCCACGCCGAGCTGGGGCTCGGCGCTCCCAGGGGGTGGTCTCGCCCGTTATGAAAAAGAGGGTATTTGTTGAATAAGTACATCTTTTTTTAAGATAAATACCGTTGTTTTTATGTTTTTTTTACACTATACTCAATTATCACGTAACGTCATGTTCCGCGAAATTGGGAGCACGTTCCATGCACCTAAAAATCACCGCCGATTACCTGCACCTTCCGGTCAACCGCACCGCCGAGTCCGTTGCCTGTCGTTTTCACCTCGACGGCGCGCTGGTCCGCTACTTTGACTGTCGGCCCTGTCCGCCGGAGGAGGCCGACTTTTTTGCCTGCTACTCGGTGAAGGAATTCCGCGGCCGGGACTTGACGGTCACCGCCGCCGCCAACACCCTGCCGGCGGCGTTCGCAAGCTGGCTCCGGCAGAGCGACACGCCGCCGGCGCCCAATGACGCTACCGAAGCCCTGCGGCCGCAGTTGCATTTCTCCTCCCGCCGCGGCTGGCTCAACGATCCCAACGGCCTGTTTTTTTATGACGGCCAATACCACCTGTTTTACCAGCACAATCCGTTCTCCGTCGACTGGGGCAACATGCATTGGGGGCATGCCGTCAGTCCCGACCTACTCCATTGGACGGAACTCGATGATGTCCTGTATCCCGATGCCGCCGGCAGCATCTTCTCCGGCAGCGCCGTGGTCGATGTCAACAACGATTCGGGCCTCGGGGTGGCCCCGCATCCGCCGATCCTGCTCTTCTACACCGCCGCCGGTTCCTGCGCGCCCACCTCCACGGCGTTCACCCAATGCCTGGCCGTATCCACTGACGGCGGCGTGACTTTCCAAAAATACGCCGGCAATCCCGTCATCCCCTGGTTGGCCGGCGAAAATCGCGACCCCAAGGTGGTCCGCGACCTCGAGGGGGGGCGCTGGCTGCTGGCCCTTTACCTGGAGAAACGCGGCGACGAACATGTCTTCGGTCTGTTGGAGTCGCACAATTTACTGGAATGGAATAAGTTTCAAGAGTTGACGTTGCCCGGCACCGGCGAATGCCCCGATCTTTTCGAGCTGCCGGTCGACGGCGATTCCGGCCACCGCCGCTGGGTGTTCAGCGCCGCGGACGGCAAGTACCGTGTCGGGCACTTCGCTACCCACCAGTTTGTCGGCGATTCCGGGCCGCACGAGTTTTTCTGCCGCCAGGGCGGGGGCAATCCGTATGCCGCCCAAACCTGGGACAACGTCCCGGACGGCCGCCGGCTCCAGATCGGCTGGCATCTCGGCGCGATTCCCTCGCCCCGTTTCAATATGAGCATGGCGCTGCCAGTCGAACTCACCTTGAAAAGCTTTGCCGACGGCATCCGCCTGTGCGCCGCCCCGGTGGCGGAACTGCGGCAGCTGCGCACCGGCAAGGAGGTAGTGTGGCAAAATTTTGAGCTCGCCGATTTCGCGGAGGACCGCACCGCCGCCGTCGAACTGGGCGAGGTCGAACTGGAATTCACCGCCAGCCAGCCGGTCACGCTCGCCATCAACGGTGCTGAGCTGGTTTGCGATCCCGCCGCTGGCGAGATTCGCTTCTGCAATGCCGTGCACCGCCAGGCCACCAGCCGGAATCACTTCCGCCTGCACCTGGTCATCGACCGGACCTCGGTGGAACTGTTCGCCGATGACGGCCGCATCTACCTGTGCAAGCGCGTGCTGTTCACCCCGGAAAACCGCGCCGTCCGCCTGGCGGGCGCCGCCGCCACGGTCGCCACCTACGCCATCCGCGAGTTGCGCTCAATTTGGATACCGTAAGGTCATGGACCGCATAGTCTCTCGCAAAGCGCGCAAAGAGCGCAGAGGAAAAAGCGTATTAATTTATCGTGGAATTAATTGCGATTCCTTGGCGAACCTTGCGGTCTTGGCGAGAGAATAATCATTCGGGAGTTCCCGGTTATTCCTTGACCGAGAGGATGCGGAGCTTTTTCTTCCGGCAGGCGTCGAGGACCGCATTGGCGGGGCCATCCATGGTCACCAAAACCGATATCCGTTCCAGCGGCGCCACCCGGCACAACGCCGTCCGCCCGATCTTGCTGGGGTCCACCAGGACCACCACCTGGTCGGCGTTGTTGATCATCATGCGTTCAGTTTCCGCCACCCGTTCGTCGGAATTGAACAGGCCGTCCGGACTGATGCCACCGGCGGACAAAAACGCCCAGCGCGCCCGGTATTGCTCCACGCTCTTTTGCGCCCCCGGCCCCGCCAGCAGCCCGGTGCCGGGCTTGATCTGCCCCCCGGTCAGGAACAGCTCCAGCCGCGGGAGGGAACCGCCGGTCATGCGCGGTTCCAACGCCGCCGCCAGCCGCAACGAATTGGTGATGAGGGTCAGCGGCAGGTTCGGCAGGCATTCACTGAGGTGAAAGGTCGTGGTGCCGCCGTCGACAAACAGCACGTCCCCGCTTTCCAGCAGGGTCACCGCCGCCCGGGCCAGCGCCGCCTTTTCCGCGGCATGGCGGGTTTCGCGGTAGGCGAACGGCAGGGTGTCCTCCGGCCGGGCCGGACAGACGCCGCCGTGGGTGCGCCGGGCCAGCCCCCGGCTCACCAGGTCGTCAAAATCGCGGCGGATGGTGGCCGGACTGGCTGAAAACCGGCGGATCGCCTCTTGGACACTCAGAAAATCATGCTGGGCCAAGTGCTGCATGATCTGGGCTTGCCGTTCAGGCTGGAACATGGAAGGCCTCATCTGGTACTTGGCGGACGGCACCTGGAAAAGACGGTCCGCGTTGCGGACAGCCGAAAAACATGAAAATTTTGTCGGGGTCGGTATCGGTATCGGCATCGATCAAAAATCTCTATTCCCTGGCATCCTCAAACCCCAAAGGCTATGCGATCCCGATTCCGATCCCGACCCCGATACCGACAACCATGCCATGCCCCCAAAACGTGTGTGAACTTTTCCCGTCACGCATTCACCCCCTGTAGCTTGATGGCGCAAGCGCAAAAAGCAAGCCGTTTCCGCCAGGGAGTAATGGCTTGTTGTAATTCATTTGCGATTGATTATAGTTATTTTGTGATTTTAAATGATGGTTTGATGATTATTTGGTGAGCGCGTGAAGCGACACGCTTGCCTGGCAGGAAAGGGGCGACACGATGGGCACGCCTGACACCCTCCAACTCAAGGTCGGGATCAAGTCCGATCCGGTCGAGTACCGCTGCTCCTATCCCTGGCTGTTCCGCCTGCTGGCGGAGGAGGGAATCGGCGAGGTCCAGCTCGGCACGTTTTTCGAGATCTATCAGTTGCCGGATGAGTTTTTCCTCCAGCTGCGGCGGCAGGCGGCGGAGTTTGGCCTGGTCATCAACAGCCTGTTCACCGCGCACCGGGAGCTGGGCGGGTTTTTTCGCGCCGAACCCGGCTTTGTCGAGGTGGCCCGGCGGAATTATGAACGCCTGATCCGGATCGGCGCGCTGCTCGGGGCGCGGCGGGTTGGCTGCAACCCCGGCGCGGTGTTACGGGATCAGGCGGGCCGTTTGGAGCAGGGCAATGCCACCTATCTCCGGCACATGCAGGAACTGCTGGGCGTGGCCCGGCGCGAGGGGATTGAGTGGCTCACCATCGAACCGATGTCCTGCAAGGCGGAACCGCCCACCCTGCCGGAGGAGATCCGCCGTTACGGTGAGACGCTGGCGGCCTGGCACACCCGGCATCCGGACACCACCGCCCGCGCCGGTTTTTGCAGCGACCTTGCCCACGGCTACGCCGATGTTTCCGGCCAGGTGGTGTTCGACCATCTGCAACTGCTTGAACCGGCGCTACCCTGGCTGGTTGAGCTGCACCTGAAAAACACCGACGCCCGTTACGATGCCACCTTTGGTTTCTCCGCCCAAGACCGTGAGCGCGGCATCATTGACGTTGCCCGGTGCCGCGATTTCCTGGTGCGGCACGCCGCGCGGCTGCCGGTGACGGAACTGACCGGTTACCTGGAGATCGGCGGGCCCAAGCTCGGCCGGGATTACTCCGACCCGCGCCTGGAGGCCGTGCTGCGCGAATCGTTACGGCATGTGCGCGAAACCTTTGCCGGCACCTTTGCGGTGACGGATGCGGTCCGGCTGCCGGAACCGCCGGTCATCGTGTCCATGCCGCCACCCGCGGCGGCGGTGCAATTGTCGCCGTCGCTGATGTGCGCCGACTTCTGCCACTTGGAGGCGGACATCCGCCGCCTGGAGGCGGTGGGCGTGGAGTTGCTGCACCTGGACCTCATGGACGCGCATTTTGTGCCGAACCTGCCGCTGGGACTGGAACTGATCCGGCAACTGCGTCCCAAGACCGCCCTGCCGTTTGATGTGCATCTGATGGTGGAGGACAACGATTTTTTCGTGCGCGAACTGATCCCGATCGGCGTGCAGATGGTCTCCGTCCATGCGGAAAGCGCGCGGCACCTCGACCGCACCCTCGGCCTGATCCGGGAGCATGGCATCCGCGCCGGTGTCGCCCTCAACCCCGCCACGCCGCTGAACGTCCTGGACTATGTCCTGGACAAGCTGGATTTCGTCATGCTGATGACCGTTAATCCCGGTTTTGCCGGCCAGCAACTGGTGCCATGCGCCATCCGCAAGATTGCCGAGACCCGGGCCTACCTGGAACAGCACGGCCTGGACATTCCGATCGAGGTGGATGGCAATGTGAGTTTCGCCAACATCCCTGGCATGGTGGCGGCGGGGGCGTCGATCCTGGTGGCCGGCAGCAGCAGCCTGTTCCACTCCGCTGCATCGCTGCCGGAAAACGCGAAACAGATGCGTGCCGCCATCACCGCCGGCTTGCGGCAGCGCGGCCGGCCGGCCGCGCCCCGCCTGCCCGTGGTCAACCAGGAGTGTCCAAGGGCGGCGTGACCGCCAGGAGTACCGTTTTTATCATCACGCTTGGAGCCTGTCCCCAAGCTGCAAGAATTCAGATTGGAGCCTGTCCCCAAGTAGTTCGTTATCTGTTCAGAAGCGCCGGGTTTGGAGTTCCGCCTTCAGGCGGTGCCTTCAAGGACAAACAGCCCCCACTGAAGCGGGAAATCCAAACCCCAACCGGCCACGATACATAAGGAAGCCATTATGTCTGCCACCATGCAATCCCTGGTCCTGCACGCGGTCGGCAAGCTGACGGTCGAGGAACGGCCGGTGCCGATACCGGCGGCCGGCGAGCTGCTGGTCAAGGTTGCGTTTTGCGGCGTCTGCGGCTCCGACCTGCCGCGGTTGTTCGTCAAGGGCACCTACCATTTCCCCACCGTGTGCGGGCATGAGTTTGCCGGCACGGTGACCGCCTGCGGCGAAGGCGTCACCGACCTCCCGGCGGGCGCGCCGGTGGCCGTTTTTCCCCTGTTGTGGTGCGGGCGCTGCCCGGCCTGTGAACAGGGGCGCTTCGTCATGTGCCGGGATTACGATTATTACGGGTCCCGGCGCGATGGCGGCTTCAGCGGCTACGTCGCCGTGCCGCGCCGCAACGTGATCCCGGTGCCCGCCGGCGTCTCCCTGGAAGAGGCCGCCATGACCGAGCCCGCCGCCGTGGCCCTGCACGCTGTCCGCCGCGCCGGGGTCAGTCCCGTGGGCGCCGCCGCCGCCGTTTTCGGAGCCGGGCCGATCGGCCTGATGACGGCGCAGTGGTTGCGGGCCATGGGGGCGCAGCAGGTGCTGTTGTTCGACATTGTCCCGGAAAAACTGGAACTGGCCCGGCGGCTCGGTTTCGGGCATGCCTATGACAGCCGGACCGCCGACTCGGCAACCGTCATCCGCGACCTCACGCAGGAACGCGGGGCCGATTTCACTTTCGACGCCGCCGGCGTGCCGGTCACCTTATTGCAGGCAATGACCGCCACCGCCGCCGGCGGCCACCTGGTGCTACTGGGCAATCCCGCCGCCGCGGTCACGCTGCCGCCGGCGCTGATCTCACAGCTCATGCGGCGCGAAGTCACGCTGCACGGCACCTGGAATTCCGACTACAGCCAGTTCGGGCACGACGACTGGAGTGCCGCGCTGCACGCCATGGCCGACGGCCGGCTTCAGCTCAAGCCGCTGATTTCCCAGGTGGTGCCGCTGGCCGCGGCCGAACCCGTGCTGCGCGCCATGCACGCCCAAACCGGCTTCTTCTCCAAGGTGCTGATCCAACCATGAGTCTCGCCGGGTACATGACCATCGTGCCGGTTAGGAACCCCCTTTTGAGGAAAGGCGGTTCCCAAACCCTCCGTCAAACCTTTTTGTGCCTTTTTGCGGATTTCGCAGGCCGCCTCGATGCCCCAATCATGGCTTGTTGCGCTGGAGCGGCCTGCGAAATCCGCAAAGGGATCACCCTTTCTCAAAAGGGCGGCCCCAACATCGTCGTCAGAAACGCTAGCCACCGGAGGTTCCAACCATGCTTGCCGCCGTCCTCGAAAACTTGAATCAGTTGGTTCTCAGGGAGTTGCCCGTCCCCGAAATCGACGCCGATTCCGCGTTGATGCGCGTGGAGGCGGTCAGCATCTGCGGCTCCGACCTGCGGATTTTGCGTTCCGGCAATCCGCGCGTCAACATGCCGGCGGTGATCGGCCACGAGACCGCCGGGGTGATTGTCAAGGCGGGGGCCAACGTCCGGCGGGTCAAGGAAGGCGACCGGGTGGCCATCGGCGCCGACGTGCCCTGCGGCCTCTGCCACTGGTGCCGCAACGGGATGGGCAACAATTGCGCCGTCAACTATGCCGTCGGCTATCAGATTCCCGGTGCCTTCACCCAGTACATGCGGCTGCCGCGCCTGCTGCTGGAGGAAGGGCCGGTCACCCCCATGCCCGATGCCATGTCGTTTGAGGACGGGGCGCTGGCCGAACCGCTGGCCTGCGCCATCAACGGCCTGGAACTGGTCAACCTGTCGCTGGGCAAGACCGTGGTGATCGTCGGCCTGGGCCCCATCGGTTGCATGATGATCGACCTGGCCCGCCTGATGGGCGCCACCAAGGTCATCGCCGCCCAGCGCAGCCAGACCCGCCTGGAGATTGCCAGGGTCTACGCTGCCGATGTCTACATCGACACCTCCAAGGAAGACTTGGTCAAACGCTGCCTGGAGGAAACCGGCGGCGAGGGACCGGACGTGGTGGTGACCACCTGCGGTTCCGTCGAGGTGCATGAACAGGCCATTGAGATGGTCGCGCACCGTGGTTATGTCAATCTCTTTGGCGGTCTGGCCAAGGAAGCCCGGCCGATGAGCCTGCTTTCCAACCAGATCCACTACAAAGAATGCTTCGTCACCGGGTCGCACGGCAGCACGCCGCGCCAGCACGAACTGGCGGTGCGGCTGATCGCCAACGGCCAGGTGCGCGTCCAGCCTGTCATCACCCACCGTTTCCCCTTGCGCCAGGTGAACGAAGCGTTTGCCGCCATGGAATCCCGCCAGGGGCTGAAGGTCGTCGTCTTGCCGCAGGAAAAGTAACTGCGGTATCTCGCACTGGCTCAAAAGCAAATAACGGTAATGCCGGGTTGGCGGCGGTTCCGTTAATGCGCCATTGCCTCTTGACAAGGCGGGTGGCGGGGTTATTTTGTACACGTGTACATTAATTAGGAGAACCTGGCATGGCGTTGCGTTACAAACCGGATTTTGAAGCGGCCACGGTGGCCTGGGGACATTACTGGGCCAGGGAAGCCTGGCGCCGGCCATTGGTGGTCTGCACGGTGCCAAAAGCCGGGACGCCGGCCCCGCCGGCCGGCCCCGAAGGGCTGCACTACCGGCGTCCGGTCGAAGGACGCTGGAAGGAGCATGTTGCCGAGCTTGAGGCCGTCATGGACAGCCGTGAGTATCTCGCCGAGACGATGCCGTTCATCGGCCCCGATTTCGGGCCGGACCAGTTCGGGGCCTTCCTCTCCGGCGGGACGCTGAACTTTTCCGAGGGCTCCGGCGGCACCAACTGGCTCGAACCGGTGGTGGCGTCCTGGGAAGGGTTCGAGGCCAAGATCGTCACGGATGGACCGGTTTGGAAGGGCGTGTTGGGCTATGCCAAATTCCTGGCGCAGGCGGCGCGGGGCAGGTTTTTGGTCGGCGTCTGCGACCTGCATTCGAACCTGGACGCCTTGAGCGCCCTGCGCGGCCCGGAAAATCTCTGCATGGACATTCTGGACTGCCCGGAGCTGCTGGACCGGGCCATGGCGGGGGTCCGGCGCCT
>CAITYL010000402.1 GCA_903896595.1 uncultured Lentisphaerota bacterium | reverse complement strand
GCGTCACACCAGTTCCGCCCTTTTTAATGAAATGCAAACGCACTTTCCCCACGCCTTCCGAATCTTCTGGCTACTGGCTACTGAATTCTGGCTACTTTTGCAAGTCCCTCGCGCGTCTCCGACGATGACGGGTTCGTCCGCCCGAGGACGGGCGGCTCCCGGTCTTGAAATAACGCCGATATTAAAAAACAACTTTTGAAAACGGCTCAGGTTGACTACGCTTATTCACAGCGCCCGGATGACGACCAGGGTCAAGTCGTCGTTTTGGGCCACACCGGCGGCGAAGTGGCGGAGATCGCGGCGGACCGCCTCGACGATCTCGGCGGCGCAATCACCGGCATGTTCGCGCACCACGGCTTCAAGGTGCGAGTTGCCGTACGCCTCGCCCGCCATGTTGCGGACCTTGGGAATGCCAGCGGTGGCGAGCACCAGAAGATCCCCCCGGCCCAAGGCGATCTCTTCCCGGCCAAACACGGCATCCTCATCAATTCCCAGCCCCATACCAGTGGCGGCGACAGGCGTGAACCGCTGTTCGGCGGCATGCCACCACAAGGCGGGCCGGTAACCGGCCGAAGCCACACGGGCGCGCCGGCCGGCGGTTTCGAGCACGACATAGGTGATGAGGGCAAACTCGTCAAACTTTTCCTGCGCCATGAACCGGTTGACCTTGCCCAGCACGACCGTCGGGTCCGCCTCGCCCTCGGCGGACAGGCGGAACGCCGCCCGGACCATGGCCAGGAACAGCGCGGAACGCACGCCGGGACGGTCGGTCACATTCCCCACCAGCACGCCCAACCGGTCTGGACCGGGCGTAACAAAATCATGGTAATTCCCGCCCACGCCGTCGGCCGGCAGAAACACCCGGGCCAGATCGAAACCGGACAAGACGGGAATATCGCGGGGAAACAGGGTGGCAATCAACTGGTCCCGCAGCCGCGAGTTTTCCGTCACCTCGTCCAACGCCTGCCGGTCGGCCGCCAGCGAGCCGCCGGCCCGGTACCGGCGCAGGTCGGCCAGCAGGTCATTGACGCTGGCATACCGCTGGCCCGGATCATACGCCATGCTGGTTTCAATAATGCGCCGCAGCCCGTCCGGCACCAGTTCCAGGCTGATCAACCCGGAGGGCAACCGCCCCGACAGCAACTGGTAAAAGGTGACGCCCAAGGCATAAATATCCGCCCGGTGATCCACCGCCCGGGGATTGTCCCGCTGCTCCGGACTCATGTACAACGGCGAGCCCATGACGGCGTTGGTCATGGTCAGCTCGGCAGCCGTCGGCTCATCCAGCCGGGCAATGCCGAAATCAATGATCTTGACCACGCCGTCCGGACGCACCAGCAGGTTTTCCGGCTTGATGTCGCGATGCACCACATTGAGGGAGTGGGCATAGGCTAGGCCGGCGCCGGCCTGTTCGATGATGGCGCCGGCGGTGTCCAAATCCACTTTCCCGGACTCGCACAAGGCCTTGGCGCTTCTGCCTTCGACCAGTTCCATGGCGATGTAAAACTCGCTGCCGTCATGGCCGCATTCCAGCACCCGGGCGATGTTGGGGTGGTCGAGCGCGGCCAGGATCTCATACTCGCGCTGGAACCGCTGCACCAACTCGGGTCGGGCGGCCAGTTCGGGATTCATGACTTTCAGCGCCACGTCCGGGCCAGCATCCTTACGGGCGCGGAACACCGAGCCCATGCCGCCCGCCCCAATCCGGCCCAAGATCGCATACGGTCCGATCCGTTTGTAATCCTGCTGGGCCAGCCGGGTCACCACCACGGTCCGTTCATCCATCACCACATCCCTCCTCGCAAATCATCACGGCTGGTAAAAGTCACCTTGGAAAGACGCCCCCCCTTGGAACCGAATATTACTCTCGCCAAGATCGCAAAGCTCGCCAAGAAAATATCATCAACCAGGCATAAAATGTGCATGATTTTTCTCTGCGTTCTTTGCGATCTTGGCGAGAGAATATAAAAAAATAAAAACCCTGCTTTTTTCCCCGGTTCATACCATAACACAATAAACCGCCTCGGGCTGCGTTATAATGGTCAACGGCGCCATGGTGGCGCCAACGCCGCAACCACAGTCATTAGAAAGGATTACGCCATGTCATCCAAACTCACCACCGCCGTCCTGACCCTCGGTCTCCTGACCAGCTTCGCGCTGTATGCCGAAACGCCCGCCACCACTCCGGGCGGCAAACCCGGCAAGCAGCCCGGGCAAATGCAGCGCGCCGACACCAACAAAGATGGCCTCATCGACCCGGCCGAAGCCCAGGCCGCCGCCGAAAAACGGGTCGCCATGCTTCGCAAGGCCGCCGACAACCAGTTTGCCAAGGCCGATGCCAACAAGGACGGCGTCCTCAGCCCGGAGGAAGCCGCCGCGCTGGACAAGGCCATGACTGAAAAGAAAGGCCCCCTGGCCAACACCCTGAAGAAGTATGACAAAAACGGCGATCACAAGATCGATGATGCGGAAGCCGCCGCCGCCACGGAAAGCATCAAGACCGACCTGGCAGCCCAGAACGCCCGCATCCTGGCGCGCTTCGACACCGACAAGGATGGCAAGCTCTCCGCCGAAGAACTGGCCGCCCTGCGTGCCATGCAAGAAAAACGGGCCAGTAAGCGTGGCGGCGGCCAGATGCAGGCCCGCCTGCCGGAGGCCCCGGCCAGCGCCCCGGCCGAAACCCAAGAAACGACGCCGTAACGACGGCCTTATCGGGCGTTAGGCTGAAGGTAATTAGGAGCTCGCCCTAACGCGCCATAACAGATTGAAGACGGGGAAGGAAACGCCTTTCGATGAAAGGTGCGTTCCCTCCCCGCATTCCATTCTTCGAGGTTAAGGCCAGGACGGCGTGATTTCAAGACCGGGAGCCGCCCGTCCTCGGGCGGACAACGACGGCGTCACACCCGTCCCGCCCTTTTTCATAAAATGCAAACGCATGTTCCCCACGCCTTCCGAATCTTCTGGTTACTGGCTACTGAATTCTGGCTACTTTTGCAATTCCCTCGCGCGTCTCCGACGATCACGGGTTCGTCCGCCCGAGGACGGGCGGCTCCCAAAGCACATCACCCAAGGGCAGACGCACCCAACCGACCGCAGGGCGCGGAACTGAGACAGGCGTAGCGGGGGCCGTGATCGGTGAGCGTGCTGCGCATAAGGCTGAACTCGGTCACCACCGCCCCGCCGAAATCCGCATCGGCAAACGGTGCCAGGGCGGGCGCGATCAGGCCGGCGTTGACGGCGGCCCGCACCCGGCCCAGGGTGAGATGCGGCGCGAATGGACGCGCCTCCAGTTCCAATCCCAGCCCAGCCAGCTCCGCAGCCAATTGTTCCTGCCAGGCACAAAGTTCACGGGCGCCATCGGTCACCCCCGCCCAAATTACCTTGGGATGACAAGGGGAACCGAAATACCCCAAGCCGCGCAACCGCCAGAGAAACGGCTTGACCGGCGCCGCCAGACGCCGCAGCAACTCCGGAACCGCCGCCAGGTCCGCGGCCGGCCGTTCGCCGAGAAACGCCAGCGTCAGATGCAGCTGTTCCGGCCGCACCCACCCAATGCGGCACGGCAACCGGCGCAACCGGGTCTGAACCCGGGCCAGGGCCGATCCCTGTTCCGACGACACCGCCAACGCCACAAAGGCCCGGACCAGTTCCGTTCCGTCATCGGACATGACCTACCGCCTCCATGTATGGAATCGGTTTTATCCGCATAATCCGCGCCATCCGCGGTAAAACATAAAAAGATCGATGCCCGCAACTGGACGCCAACCATCCGCCCGAGAACGGGCGGTTCCCGGTGATAATCCATACGCCCCCTCCGGCATCCCCCCTATATTACGGTTCATTGCCAGCAGTTTCAACTCAGGAAAAACAATGAACATTCAAGGCGAGAGTCTGGTTCTGGCCGCAACGGCACCCGGCAACCTCTGTTTCGACCAGGTGGAAAAGGGCAGCCTGACCCTGCGCAGTACCTTTGTGCCCGGCAAACCGGGCGGGATTGTCTACACCGAAGGCCGCGACTACGTGGTGGACTACGCCAGCGGCACCCTCGCCCGCACCGCCGATTCCCGCATCCCTGACTATGCGACCCACGTCTTGTACGGGAAAACCGATTTCGACCACAACCAATTCCAGGATTACGGAAATCTTCCCTGGTTTGTCTGGGCGGACTATCGGACCGCCAACGGCCAGCCGTGGGCCAGGCCGAATGACCAAAGTCAATACCTGGTGAACGTGCGTCGGAAACTGGAGGCCGGCGGGCCGTTCAAGCTCGCCTCCTATGGCGACAGCATCACGGCCGGCGGCGAGGCGTCGGAGGTGGCGTTCCAGTTCCCCCACCGCTTTGCCGGCGACCTGCGGACCAAGTTTCCCAAAGCCAAAATCGAGGTCCAGGACGTCTCCATCCCGGGCTACACCTCCCAGCAGGGCGTCGACTGGTTTGACCAGAAAATCGGCACCGTCGAGCACCCGGACCTGGTGTTGCTGGGGTTCGGCATGAATGACCACAATATTGCCGAATTTGGCACGCCGCTGGAGACGTTCAAGGCGAACCTGATCCAACTGGTCACCCTGATCCGGGAACGCAAGGGCGCAGACGTGATCCTGTTCTCCGCCTTCCCGCCCAATGAGAAGTGGCACTTCGGCTCGCACCAGATGGACCACTACGCCGCCGCCACCCAGCAGGCGGCGGCCGAAACCAAGTGCGCCTACGTCGATGTCTACGGCACGTGGAAAATGGTGCGGCGGCGCAAGGACCAGTCCTCGTTGCTGGGCAACAACATCAACCATCCCAACGACTTTGGCCACTGGCTCTACGCCCAGGCCTTTGCGGCGATGGTGTGGTAACCGGCGTCTTCTGCCACATGCTGACGGTAAAGGCGGACGGGGGCGCAACGGGCACCAGAGCCCGGAACTACAGACGGGGTAAGGGTATCCGTCGCTCAAGGAAAGCGGTTTCCTCTATACCGGTCACTTACACACCCTATACCGCCCCCGATCCCGAGCGAACGGTATGCCGTGACCAAGACGGCACCCGTCCGCCCGAGGACGGGCGACTCCCAATGCAGATAAAGCCTAAACGAAACCTCCCCCTCGGCAAAAGGGGACCTGCAGGAACGTCAGACCGCCAATCGGGAGATTGGCGTGCCCGGCTCAGTAATTCTCTTCCTTGAGCTGGAAGAAGGCCTGCGGGTGGCTGCACACCGGGCATTTGCCGGGGGCCTGCTCGGCGGTGACGGCGAAGCCGCATTCACGGCAGACCCAAACCACTTTCTGGCCGGGCTTGGCAAAGACTTCCTTCTTGCCCAGATTCGCCAACAGCTTCTCGTAACGCTGCTTGTGCGTCAGTTCGATCTTGCCGACGTTCTCAAAGTGACGGGCAATGTCATCGAACCCCTCTTCCCGGGCCTCCTTGGCCATGGTGGGATACATCGACGTCCACTCATGCGTTTCCCCGGCGGCGGCGGCGATCAGGTTGGCCTGGGTGTCGCCAATGCCCTGCAATAACTTGAAATGCAGTTTGGCGTGGGTTTTTTCCTGGTCGGCGGTTTCCTGGAAAATGGCCGCGATCTGCTCAAAGCCTTCCTTCTTCGCCACGGAGGCGAAAAAGGTGTATTTGTTGCGCGCCATGGATTCGCCGGCAAACGCGTCCTGCAGATTCTTCTCGGTCTTGGTGCCCTTCAAGTCAGCCATGGTCGGATTCCTCCAAAATGTTTAGTGGTGTGCGCCGCTCACAGTGATGTTTACCACAGTCACGGCGCAGATGCTTCACGATATTCCGTTCCCCGCCAAATGCAACCGAAGATATTCTGGGGTGCATAATATTTTTGTCGGACGATGTTGGGGCCACCCTTTTGAAAAAGGGTGCTCCCTTTGCGGATTCCACAGGCCGCTTTAGTGCAACAACCCACAACGGGGACAACTGGGGCGGCCTGCGGAATTCGCAAAAGGCAGCAAAAAGGTTTGACGGAGGGTTTGGGAACCGCCTTTCCTCAAAAGGGGGTTCCCAACCGATTCACTGCTTATGTTTTTTGGGGGACGATTTTGGTGCATGGCGGCCGCCGGGGAGTTGGGGGGGCGCCGGCGGTTCCTGGCCGCGAAGTTTGAGGAGCTGGTCGCGCAACTGGGCGGCGCGCTCGAATTCGAGCGCCTGGGCGGCGCCGAGCATCTCGGCTTCGAGCCGGCGCTCGGTTTCGACCACATCATAATCCCCGCCCGCATCAGCCACCACCAGAGCCACCGTCTCCTCCGCCTCCTGATAACTGCGCAGGCTGCTTTGAATGGCGCGGCGGATGGAGGTCGGGGTGATGTGGTGCTCGCGGTTGTACAGCTCCTGGCGTTCACGGCGGGCCTGGGTTAGGGTCATCATGCGGCGCATGCTGTTGGTGATGACGTCCGCGTACAGCAGCACCGTGCCGTTGAGATGGCGGGCGGCGCGGCCGGCGGTCTGGATCAGGGCCGTCTCGGAACGCAGGAACCCCTCCTTGTCGGCATCCAGAATGGCCACCAGGGAAACCTCGGGCAGATCCAGCCCTTCGCGCAGCAGATTGATGCCGACCAGACAGTCGAAATCGCCCTGGCGCAGGCCGCGGATGAGGTCCACGCGTTCCAATGCATCAATGTCGGAATGCAGGTAGCGGACGCGCAGGTCCAGCTTGCGCAGGTAATCGGACAGATCTTCGGCGGTGCGCTTGGTAAGGGTGGTGAGCAGGGAGCGTTCGCCGGTTTCGGCACGGCGACGCACCTCCTCGATGACGTCGTCCACCTGGCCGGCCAGGGGCCGCACTTCGACCCGCGGATCCAGCAAGCCGGTCGGCCGCACCACCTGCTGGACTGGGATGGTGTGCTTCAGTTCATAGGGCCCCGGGGTGGCGGAAATGAAGATTTTCTGGCCGGTGCATTGTTCGAACTCGGCGAAATTCAGCGGCCGGTTGTCCAACGCCGAGGGCAGGCGAAACCCATGTTCGATCAGGGTGCTCTTGCGGCTGCGGTCGCCATGGAACATGCCGCCAATCTGCGGCAGTGAGACATGCGACTCATCAACGATGGTCAGAAAATCCTTGGGGAAATAATCCAGCAGCGTGCTGGGCCGCGAGCCCGGCGGCCGGCCGGCCAGATGCCGGGAATAATTCTCAATGCCCTGGCAGTAGCCCAGTTCGCGCAGCATTTCCAAGTCGTAGTTGGTGCGCTGAAAAATGCGCTGCGCCTCCACCAGCCGGCCTTGGCGCTCGAAGTGGCGCACCTGTTCCTCCAGCTCGGCGCGAATCGCGCCTTCGGCGTCATTGATGCGGGACTGGGGAATGACGAAATGCTTGGCGGGAAAGACCGAGATCCGCTCCACCGGTTCGAGTTCCTTGAGCGTCAGAGCGTCGCGGCGGGACATCCGTTCGACGGTGTCCCCCCAAAACTCGACCCGCAACACGTCGTCGCGGTAGGAGGGAAAAACATCCACCACATCACCACGGACGCGGAACTCGCCGCGGGTCGGCGCCACGTCGTTGCGAGTGTACTGGATGGCCACCAGGCGCCGCAGCAACTCCTGGCGGTCCAGCCGTCCCGAGACCTCCAGCCTGGCCTGCATCGCCTCGATATCCTCGGGCGAGCCCAGTCCGTAAATGCAGGATACGCTGGCCACCACGATCACATCCCGGCGCTCCATCAGGCAACTGGTCGCCGCCAGGCGCAACTTCTCGATCTCTTGATTGATCGAGGCGTCCTTTTCGATGTAGGTGTCCGTTTGCGGGATATAGGCTTCCGGCTGGTAATAATCGTAGTAACTGACGAAATACTCCACCGCGTTGCCCGGAAAGAAGCTCTTGAACTCGCTGTAAAGCTGGGCCGCCAGCGTCTTGTTGTGGGAAACCACCAGTGTCGGCCGCTGCACTTGGGCAATGACATTGGCAAGGGTGAAGGTCTTGCCGGAACCGGTAACGCCCAGCAGCGTCTGCATCGGCGTGCCGGCCGTCAGCCCGCCGGCCAGCGCCGCAATCGCCTCCGGCTGGTCGCCCGCCGGTGCGAACTCCGCCTGCAGTTGAAACGGTTTGTCCATCGAACCGATACCATGGCCGTCACCAGCCACGGGTGCAAGCCCGGCCGCCAAAGGCATTCAGTTGGCGTTCCCAGGCCGCCTGCAAAGTTGTTTTGTAGGACCATTAGGACTCTTGGGACTCTTGGGACTCTTGGGACTGGCGGTGGTTTCCGCCGGCGTCCTAAGGGTCCCAAGAGTCCTAATGGTCCCAAGTGTCATATTTTTCGCCGGCATTTTTTATCGGCCTGGAGGCAGGTGGGGCTACGCCTGCTTTTGCGTACGCACCTGTCCCTATGCGTACCTGCCAACGACGAGTTGTTCCTCATCTGGCCATTTTAGTCAAAGCACTGATGCATCCGGTCACAATAATAACGGACGCAATCCCACTTGGCATCGGGTGCCAGGCGGTGATCGGGACAGGGAATAAAGCCGCCGAGATCAACCAACGGTTTTAGACGCTCGATTTCCCGGTCAATGGCGGCGAAATCGTGGGCAAAGACAACCTTGTTCATGCCGCCCACGCCGCGCAACGGCCGCCCGAATTTGGCGCGCCATGGCGCGATGTTCGCATTCCAGGTGCCAACCTCAATGGGAAACATTGTATTGACGCCGTTGTTGAACCAAGTCGGAATAAGCGAGTCAATCATGCCATCACAATCAACCGACACGATGTCAATCCCGTATCGCAGCAACAGCTCAGTCAGTCGTTTGTAGTGCGGCCCAACCTTTTCTTCAAAGACCGTGGGCGCGATCAGGGGGCCGTTCTTGAAGCAGATATCTTCCCAAAAATGGGCAAAATCAAATTGGGCGCCGGTGGCCAGGGTGTCTTGAACCAGGCGAAATGCGAGATTGGCGACCGTATCGATCATCTCCGTGAACAACGGTTCGTCATCCGCATAGATGTAGGCGGAACCGGTGACGCCGATCCAGTTGCGAAGCATGCCGAAGAGACTGCCGCAATGCAGGCCGATGGGGTTTTCGCGGCCGGCGGTGTGCTTAAGATACTCCAGTCCGCCCTGGGCGAATGGTGCCGCCCGTTCGCCCATATTCACACTGGCCTGGGCTAGACGTTCAGGAGCGTACTGCAGGCGCGGCAGGTAGTGCTGCTCCCAGCTCTGCCGGTCCACCAGCAGATGTTCCACCTCGGCGGGAATGGAGCCGGCGGCATCATTGACGAGCACAATCACGCCGTCACCATTGACCTCCTTACGACTGCCGTCGGGCAGTCGCTCAATGACGGCGGGGACAAAGCCAGGAAGCAGGCCGCCGTTGGGGGCAAAGGTGCTGTAGTAGTTGGCGTCAAAACCCAGCTTGCGGCTGATGGCGACATCCGCCGGATTACCATCGCCCCAAGTAGTGGCCTCCCGCGCTGTGAGATGGCCCTCCTGTTGCCATTTTTGCAGGGTTTCACCCCAGAAGCCGAAATGCACCACTGGCAACCGATCATAGACTTCATAGCGGAGACAGTTGAGGACACGTTCGCGATGGGTCATGATTCACACTCCTTGATAAATTGCGCAAAAGCAAGATGAAGGACGCATTGGTTAGCCAAACAACGGTATTCGAACGTTAGATTGTGGCGTTACGATTTTAACCACCCGGTTCCCGCGCCAAACGCTGTGCAAGATGCCACCCGGCCACGGCTCGACGACCGTCCGCTCCGGCAACGCCCAAGTGGCTTCCAAGTGCCCCGGTTGGAGCTGGGCGAGCACCAGGTATCCGGCACGTACGGTGAAGGGTAATTCGTGATGGTCCTGGCGGGCGGAGATCGCTTGCGCCCCCGGCGGCAGCCGAATCCGCGCCTGCGCCAACGGCCGTTGCAGGTCGGCCACCAGTCCAAGATCGCCGGGACCGGCCTGGGTGACGGTCAGCGCCGGGCAGGCGCCGGGTTGGAGAAGGTTAATGCAAACGCCATCATGCGTTGTCTCGATGGCCTGCAACAGTAGCAGTGCGAAGCTGGTTAATCCGGCGGGTGAGCAACAGCCGCTGGGGACCACCATGGGGCAGGCACTTGCCGCGCCGGGCATAGCCGTGGGTGACGCCCCCTCGTTTTGGCGCCACCATTCATGCGCAAAGAGGGAACCGGTGAACCCGCCAAGTGACCGGTGTACAATGTTTTGATAGGAGCGCTGTTCCGTATCGTGGGGGGCGGCCCCCTGATGCACAAAGGCATGAAACGGTGATGTCACCGTCAGTTGCTGTGCCGCCACCATGTTGACCGCATACGCCTCCGCCTGGGCATACCAGGCGGCTTTTTGGTCACCGTCATCGGCGGCGGCCCGTGCCAGGGCGTGTTTGATCACGTCCATGGCGCAGCACACTTCATTAAGCGCGACTTGCTGGTGCTGCAGCCGCTCCAGGCATTCCGGCACCCAGCCATAGGAGGTGCTGATCGCCTTTGCCGCTTGAAAGCCGTTGGTGGCGTAGGTCACGGCCTTGAGGTCCTGGGTTGCCACGCCGTACAAATACATCCCGTGCAAAATCGCCAGCCGGGAATGCAGATGCGTGTAGGGCAAGGCGTGGCCACCGCCGCACGGCGCAAAATCGCCATCGGCGGTGAGCAATGGCGGCGTCCGCGAATAAACCCCCGCCATCACCCGCCGCGCGAAGTCGAGTGCCCATGATTCGCCGGTGAGCCGCCAAAAACGCACGGCGCCTTCCAGCTGCAATCCGGTGGGTGGATGCCCGAACAGCTTGCAGCCCCACTGGGTGCCGTCCCAGTTTTCCGCCGGGTACCACAAGGCGTCACCCTGACGCAGCGCAATTCGTTGTAACCCACGAAGCAACCGCTCCAGCCTTGACAACACAAAATCTCGCTCATCATTTCCTTCGGCTAGCGTGCAAAGGGTAATGAGCGCCCGTCCCTGATCCCACATCCACGCCTGCCCATCCGTCCACGCATTCAGTGGTCGATAGGACAAGCCGTCTTCGTGCAACGTGGCAAAAACGGCTTGGCGCAACGCCGCCTCTTCCGGTGAGGGGGCGCTTTCACCGGTCACCCGCCGCGTCAGATGCCAGCTTTCCACCATGCGCCAACCGACATCGCACATGTCCCATGGCGAATGTTCGAAATAGGGCGGGGTGTCACCGGTCAGGGACGCGTCGAAATAGGGCACCCAGCCGTGCTGGCGATCTGGATTGTTGGCCAGCCAGTTTTTGCCAAGCTGAAGACGAGTTCGTAAGTCAAGAGTCATTCGATTTTCCATTATTGCATGTTCATTCCGCATTAGGATGAAAGGTAACGGAACACCGTTATCCGCTTTACCGGCTTCGTGCTGGCGCCATAGGCAATGAAGGCACGAGGTGTGGCGGAACCGTCACCGTGGCGGTATGGCTTCCCGCCGCATTCAGTGCTACGCGCAGGCCTTGGACCCCGTTGACCGTCGCCGCCGTCACCGTGGCAGGGGCGGCGGGGGAGAGGGTGACGGCAGTGGCCCAGGGGAAGAATAGTGTGGCGCCCGCGGCCCCATAGGTTGCGTTCACGGTAACGGCGTAGGTGGAGGTGGCCCCGTTTCGGGTCTGCAAATCAACCACCACCCCATAGTTGTCGGAAATGCCGGTCTCACAATCATGGCGGCCGATTTTTTCGACGATGCACCACGCCTCGCTGATCAGCAGCGAGGTCAGCCGGGCGTTGGTGGTCGAGATTTTTCGGCGCAACGTCCCGGAGGTGGCGGAGAGCCGGGTCAGGGAGGCGCGGGTAAAGGCGCGGGTCGGGACGGGAGACGCGTCAGGGGCGGTCATGTTGAGTTCCTGGCAGAGGTAGGTTTGCCCGTCGGTCAATCCCAGCTTGGCGCATTCCAGTTCCACGGTGGCGGCGGCGCTCCCGGAATCGTGGCGAATGGCGTTCACGACGACGTTATCCCCTTTGCGGAACGCGCAGGCTTCCAGGGGCGGCATGACGGTTTGCCGCCACCACGGCCGCGCCAGGCCGTCATGAACCAGTCGCAGTCCCCGATATTCCAGCGCCGCGAGCAGCCACGGCTTGTGCGCCACAATGTCCGACTGGCCACACCAGCCATAGGCAATGGTGTAGGCGGAAAGTGCCGGTTGATTGCCGGGCCGGTCATACATGAGCACGGTGGTGTATCCCGGGGCCTCGCTGAGTTTCCAGATCAGGAAACCGCGGGCAATTTCGCACCAGTTGCCGCTCGTACCGTTGAGCGTTTGCCAGTGCGCGTCACCGGCTTCGATGTAGCCGATATCGCTGTGCGGAACCATGCCATTGGTGAAAAATACGGCCTGGTCATTGGTCGCCCTGATCCGTTTTTTGAGTTCGGCGTAATAGTCGGCCCAGTCGTACGCCTGAGCGACGACCCGGCGCTTCCAATCCAGCTCCTCCCGGTCGCACCCTGGGCCATCCATGTAGAAGAAGTCGAGGCTCCATCCCGGGCGTTGCCACGCCATGCGGTCGGCGTGCATGTTCAGCCAGTACTTTTTGGCCTCCGGATCAAGCAGTTGAAAACCGTGGGTCGGCGCGCCCACCACATCGCTCAACCAGCCGCCGCCCAGCAGATCCCCGTTTCGCCCATAAACGCCAAACGACGGGTGCTTGAGGAAAATCTCCGATTTTTCATCGAACAAGGAGTTGGTGTAGGCGGAAATCTTGGCGTTCGCGGAAGCGCCCCGCATTTCCGTGGAGATGGCTTGGACGTCGTGATGACGCGACTTGGGCGGTTCGCTGTTGCCCCACCAATTTCCCCAGGGCGGGGCGAGGAACCAGATGGTGGACGTTACCGGCAAGGGGGCCAAGGCCTGGGCCATGGCGGTGGCGGCGGCGGTTCCCGCGTACATGGCGTCACAGGCCAGGGCACGCGTCCAGTCCGGCCTGGCATCCTTAAACAGGCGTTGACGGTCAGATGTCGCCGCCATGCGTTCAGTGAAGTCGACGAAATCACCCTCGAAGGTATGAAAGGCGACTTCCCCGCTGGGGGTGGTTGACGGTTGCAGGTAATCGGCAAAGACCCGGATGGCCCAGCCGTCGCGAATATTGGTCACGTCTTCCATGCCAGCGGGATGGTTGTTGAGCACATACCGGTCATTGACCTGATCCCGGCAGATATTGAGCCCCAGCCGGTTGTCGGCGGTGATGCGGTAGGGATAGGCATTGAGCCCTTGCCCTTGCCATTTCAAAGTTTCCGGGCCTCCCAAAGCGGGCGGGACGCCGCAAGGGTACGATTGCGCCTTGAAGGCGTCGTCAACTGCCACCCGGGCCTGATAGGTGATGAAGCCTGTTGTCTTTGTTGTGGAGAACTGAATCCGCTTCCGCAAGTCGCCGCCAGCGTCGAAGAAGTATTTTTTGGTGATGCGGATTCCTGGCAGCCGCCGGTTACAGCAGATCAGCGTTCGCGCCATGTCGTCCCCACTGCTGGAGACCACGCGGTCGTCGTTTTCCCATCCCCAGCCGGCGGTGTCGTCTCCCTGCAAGGTATACAAATCATTGGATCCGGTCAAGAGGGTGGTATCGTCGCGCCGCAACGCCGTCAATGCCCCGGTGGCGGTTGAGATTCCCGCCGTGACCGTGTGTCCGTTGGTGGTGTTGGCCAGCGGCACGGATCCCGCCATCGTGCGCCGCGCCGGCGGCGGAGTCCAGGCGCGAACGGAAAAATCATCAATTGACACCGTGGGTTCCCCCACCGAAGAAATTCCGGTGAAGGCAGCGAAAAAAGCGGTTGTGGCATTCACCTCCGGATTGCAGAGCGGCAGGTCGGCTCCCACGGGCACGGCCATGTCGCCGTAATAAACCGTGCCGGTTTTCGTCTGCAGATCCACCTCGATCTTGATCTGTGTCCAGCCCCGCCGGACCATGCCGAGGACCGGGCGCCCATCGTCGGGGCCCAGCCACTTCAGGAAACCTGGGGCATTGTCTTTTTGCGACGTGCGCAAAACCAGGAATGGTTTTCCCGCGCCGTCCTGCAGTTCAAAGTTCCAGTGGTACATCACGTCGGTGGCCATATTGACCCAAAACGACACGGTAATCGCGCCGGTGGCCGCCGTGAATGATGGGGTTTTGGCGACATACCAGCCGGAGTTGACGCGTGGCCAAGTCAAGCATTTTTTCTTTCCTCCGCGCCCCGGGGCCGCCAGAACCAAGTTCCGCGCCGTCGCGCCGGCATCCGCTGTCGCGTCTTGGTTGACGTGTCGGCAATCCGCAAACAGCGTGTCGCGCAGGCTTGCCGCGTTGTCGAAACTTTCACCGGCAAGGATGGCGGTGGCGGTTTGGCGGTCCTGGCGCCACTCGCCGGTACCCGCCGTCACCGGCGCGTCCTCCCCGGACGCCGCGCCGGGCGGGGCGGCGCCGCAGAAACCACCGATCAAGATGGACGCAAGCAACCTCTGGCGGCCCCAAGACCGGGCGGAGCGATTGCGTTTCCAATGGGCAACCGGGGCCATGCATGGAATCTGCACGTTGATGTTGTGACCTCTTGAGTCGAAACGGCTGGTCACCCAAGTTGGTGTGACGTTTTCGTGAAGTGACGGCGGCCGGCCGCGAGTGTCGCCACCGTTCATGGCTACGGGCTTTTGGTGAGTACCACGCTGGTGACGCGCAACGGATTGCACGGGATCGTCAGCTTCAACTTGTCGGAACAGCGTTTGGCCGTGAAGAGCACGGACTCCGTAAACACCGGGCCGTCGTTGTACTCATACTCGGGTTTTCCCGTCGCGGCCGGGCCCGGCTTGAGCCGGATTGGCGGGTTCATCATTCGTAACTTGGCATCCAGGCGGGTGCCCGCCGGCAGGTTCAATTTGCTCACCTCCACGACGAGTTCGATGTCGCGCGCTTTTTCTTCGTGGCTGAGCACGTTGATGATGGCCCGGTCGTCTTGGGTGAAGCCATACGCCTCAAATTCGTTGCCCGAGCGCCACCAGCGCGGCTCAACCGCGTCCGCCACCAGCTTCATGCCGCGGTATTCCGTCGCCGCCTGTTTCCACGGCACCCCGCCCGCGAAATTGCCGCACCAGCCATACAGGATGATGTAGGGAAGCATCATGCCTTGGTCTTCCGTGAAGCCGTAAAGCGGCACGGTGGTGAACCCTTCCGGCTCGGTCAGTTTGCTGTTCAGCATCTGGAACGCCAGGGGGCGCCACTCCTTGCCGCTCAAATCCCGCCACTGTTCATGGCGGAACTCAATGTAGCCAATTTGGGCGAGCGGCATGCAGGCGTTGGAAAAAAAGAGCGACTCGGGATTTTCTTCACGCATCGCCTGATAGGTCGCCTGCAGGTAATCCAGATAGTCGTAGGACTGCGCGACATCCTGCTGTCCCCAGTCAATCTCTTCTGCACCGAAACCAGGGCCGTCGAAATAGAGGAAGTCCAATTTCCATTTGCGCATCTTGGCGCGGTGCAGGGAGACCAAATGGCGCCGCACCTCCGGGTTGGCCATTTGGAACCAGTAGGACGGCCCCCGCGTGGTGTCGCTGTTGATACCGCAGGAGACCAGCAACCCGTCCCGGTCGCGAACCCCCATCTCCGGGTGCTGCCGGAAAACGTCGCTGCCGCCATCGAACAGGAAGTTGTGGTAGGTGGACAGGCGCAGGTTGGGGGCGGTTTGGTGGATGGAGGACGTCAAACCGTAGACATCATGGTGATTTTTGTTGGGAACCTCGTGGTCGGCCCCCCAATTGCCCCATGGGACACCGAGGAACCACAGGGTGGCGCTTACCGGCATCGGCGCCAGCGACTTCGCGAGGTTGATGTCCGGTTCCGAGAACCAGGTGGTGTCGAGCAACAGGTCGCGGCCCCAGTCCATCAGCGTGCGCTGTTTCCACAGTGCCTGGTATTCGGGAATGTCGGCATAATGGCGGATCAAGGCCGTGAAATCCCCTTGGAAGGCGACCCAGCGCGCCTCGGCCGACACCGGGGCGGCGGCCCGCACATAGTCGGTGAACACCCGCAGGTTCCAGCCGGTTCGCTCCGGGTTAAAGACACCCCGCAGGACAAACCGGTCATTGACCCGGATGCGATACGCCGCCAAGCCGAGGGCGAAGTCGCGCCGAATCTGCATGGGGGGATTGGGAGTGTCGGCCTGCTCGCTGGGAGCGGCTTCGTCCGCTGCCAGCACTTTCCCCTGCGCCACCCGCTTGGGTGCGGCAAATCCTGCGCCAAACTGACTGGCCGCCAAAAACGCGTCGTCCAACCGGCTGTTCTGTTGCCAGGAAATGAAAAAGCCCGTCATGTCGGTCGTGGAAAACTCGATCCGTTTGCTGACGATGCCGGCGGCGAACCGGTAACTCTTGGTCATCAGCAAGCCTGGCGCGGCCGGATTGTCGCAACTCACCACGGCCACCGGACCGTCGGCGGTACGCAGGATCTCCAAGGCGCGAACCCGGTCGCCGCGCTCACTGAACGGGGTTACTACCGTGCGGGTTTCCAAGCGGTACCCGTCCGTGCATTCGGCCAGCAGGCGGGTGGCGTCCTTCTTGCGCCACAGCCCCGCCACAGCACCCGTTGTCCGGGAAACGGCCAGCACCCACTCGCCGTTTTCCAAGGTCGCAAAGGCCCCGCCAAGCTCCCGCAGGGCGGTCAGATCCGGGAGAGGCGGATTGGGCTGGCACGGCCGGAGATTGACGACCTTGGCTTGAAGCCCGGCGCCGGCCGGCTGGTTTTGCACTCCGGCCCCCAGCCAGATCCGCCCATCCCAGTCCGCCGGGGCATAACGCGCGACCGGCAACTCCAGAAGGCCATCCGGGCCAACCTTGTCCTGAAGATCCAGAAATTCCTGCTGCCAGCCCAGTCGTTGGAGCAGGCCGAAGGACGCCTCGTCCAAATACCAGTCCGCCGGTCGCAGATCGGAGCGCTCCGCGCTGCCTGCGCCCAGGCCGAAAAGCAGACGTTTCTGGTACCCACGGGCCGTGTGGTAATCCACCACCAGTCCGGCAAAACCATTTTCGCGGCCCGCCGCAAACGCCCCGGATTTCGCGATTTTTAGTTTCAGGGGTGCCTGGCCAAGCATGGTTTCCTGGCCGGTGAATGCCCAGCCGGAGGAGGCGCTCCCCATGTTGACCCGCATGGCCAGATCCTGGGCATCACACTCGGCGATCAAACCGGTCTGGTATTTGTATTTATCTTCGCGGCTCGACAAGACCAGCAATTCCGTCGGCGTAAACCTCTTCGCCGCCGTCAACTCTTGGGCTCCGGTGGCGGGCGGCGTCACCGCCTTGGCAGGCGCCGGGACGGCGGGCAATTCGACCTCCCATTCCGCGAACACCGGTGGCGGCATGGCCCCAATGTACGGCTTGTCACCAAACTCGCCACCATACTTTCCATACTCCCAGCTCATGTCGTAGCCCATGTACACCCCGGGCTGGGATTTGCCGCTGACGGTGATGTATTTGTCGCCGGCGTAAACCATGATGGCATGCTTCCGGTTGACCATGCCCGGGGTGACCAGCGTGACCCCACTCTGATAGCCAAAATCTTGGGCTTTCTCCGCCAAGGGGACGATGGTCCCGTCCGCCAGCAGCCCGCCCATCCGGGTGGGTGGGGTCATGGCCAAGTTGCAGATCTCCCGTAACGGTTCGGCCGACGTGAACTGGCCGGTGACAACGCGGGGGTTGCCCCAAAACGGCATGTCCTGGCAGATGCGGTGATCAATCTGTTCGGTCTGCAGCCGAATGCGGACTTTTTTACCCGCGTATGCCGCTAGGTTGACGGCATTGGGATTCCAGCGGTTGATCCGGCCGTACTCCGCACGCCACAAGCGTTGAAACGGGCCGCCGTCGGAAACCCAAACTTCAAACCGCGCCCCGCCGACGTTTTTGTAGCCGGTGCCCATCCCCATGCCCAGGGAATAGTCGTACACCAGCCATGGGCCGGACGCATCCAGATCCACCGGCGCGCCCCAGGCGCCGGTCACCGACAGAAGCGTCAGGGTGGGCAACAGCAGTCGGCGCCAAAAGGGTGTCTTGATGTGACGGGTCATGGCGGTCATGTCTTCCACAGGTTACTGGTTCTTGATCAGCCAAAATTTTAAAAAGGCGGGGCCCGCCGTGGCGCCAACATCAAGATCCCTGGCCTTGACGGTGGCGGCGTGCCCGTCGACTAGGCTGATGGTTTGCATCTGCCCCGCATGGCCGGAATAGAGCCTTCCGTCCACCGCGCCGCCTGGCACCGTTTCGTTGCAACGGAAACCCAAATTGGCTCCGGTGGTGTTGGAGCCGGCCCACCAACTGTCATTGGACTCGCAGAGGAGGATGGTGCCGGATGAACTCTCGACCTCGGCCCATTTCATGATCCGCAGGGTCGAACTGGCGGCGGCGGCCAGCATGTTTTGGTGATAGATGACGGTTTGGTTGACCGGGCAGAAGTAAAGCGGATACTCTTTCCGGCACTGTTCTTCCCATCCATACTGCCTGGGTGAGAAACTGCTCAGCTCGATGTCCCTGCTGCCGGTGTAGTCCCACAAATACCAATGGATGAAACCGTATGGACTGGGATTTCCCCAACCCCAACCGGAGAGGAACAGGGCGTCCCAGTCGTTGGCATATTGCAGGGCGCCCACGGTGATCTGCCGGACGTTGGAGAGGCAGCGGATGCTTTTGGCGCTGTCCCGCGCCCGGCCCAGGGCGGGCAGCAACAGACTGGCCAGGATGGCGATGATGGCGATCACCACCAACAGCTCGATCAAGGTGAAGCGTGTTCTGCGCCGGTGAGTTCGCATCGGGCGTCGTTTCCCCATTTGGGTCAGTGGCTCAGTACCGCCTGTCCTCCACCGCCGCCAGCGGCGGAGGGCAGGCCTGTGCTGCGTTATTAGGCGCGGCGACGGCGCAGCAGTGCGACCGCCCCGAGGCCGAGCAGGGCCAGCGAAGCCGGCTCCGGGACGACCGTCAGCGAGAAGTTATCAACGGTGCCCGTTGCCCCGCCACTGCCGAAACCGATGTAATTGATGGTTGGGGTGTAGCCTAACGTCGTAGCGGCAATTATCGTGACTCCGTCAACTTTATACTCAGCGGTCCAGTTAGCCGCAGTTGCGTTTGTCGTGTCTAGAATGATCGAATAGTCATGCGCGACATCTTCCGTGAAGGATCCCAGACTCGTAATGCCCGTCGAACCCGGACCGTTGGTGTAAAAATCTGGATATTGATTATTTTTCCATCTGGGAAATATCGAGACAGATGATTGGTCGTCGACAAACCAGTTGTCCGTGGCATAACGGTTGGTTAAACCGAAAGCAAACCAATCAGAATCAGCCCCGCCCCCATTCGGATTCATTGACAAGGTCATCGTGTAGACCTTGCCTTGGACGGGAGTAAACGGAATATTGGCCAAATATCCGGCGGCGGAGGTTATGGCCTCGGAACCGTTAGTCGACCAATTCGTCGAATGCCACACGTTGCCGTCAGTCGTTACGGTGGGGGTGGAACCATTCAGGTCGCCAATCCGGTTGAAGTCATCTTGATAGATCGTAGCGGCCGGCGTTTCCGCAACGGCCAGGCTGGCAAGAATAGCCGCTCCGGCGAGTTTGAGTGTCATGGTGTTCATGGCGGGAATCTCCTTGTGGGGGGGGACTTGGTTTCAATGGATGTGGGCGTGATCGGAATTCGTTAAGGTTTGCGGAATAAAGTTCAGCTGGAGGCGCCACTTCGACGAAGGACCGGGGGCGCGCTAGGATCTTGGCGTGACGGCCCTCCTTTCCGCAACGGTGGGGGTGGGGCAGTTGCTTCCAAAGGGTTCGGCGGCTTTGGGGAAATGGTCGGAATGGCGGAGGGACGCCGGCGTTCCGGCGCCGCATGATTCACGGACGACCAGTTCGCACGGGAGGATCTCGCACGTCGCGGCCGTGACCGCCTCACCGCGAATCCGGGCGAACAGCCGTTCCGCCGCCCGCGCGCCCATGGCAGCGGCCGGCTGGCGCATGGTGGTCAGCGAGGGGGTGGTATGGGCCGCCACCAGGATGTCGTCAAAACCGACGACGGCCAGGTCGTCCGGCACCTTGAGGCCGGCCAGCCACAGGCAGCGCATGATCTTGATCGCCAGCATGTCGGTGGGAACCACGATGGCGGTCGGGCGATCCGGTCGCGCCATGAGTTGCGCGACCAGTTGGGTGATATGCTCATTGTGAGCGGCTTCGTCGCCGATGGCCACTTCGCCCACCGCCAGTTCCGGCGCGGCCTCGGGGGTGAGCCCGAGTTCCGCCACCGCCGCGCGGAAGCCGTTCAGCCGCGCGCGGGACGCGAAATCCCACGCCACCGGCGCCATGTAGAGAAAACCGATGCGGCGATGCCCCAGGCCGGCCAGATGCCGCACGGCGGTGCGAATGGCGCCCTGGTTATCGGCCACCACCCGGGCGATCCCAGGCAGCGGCAAATCCTGATCCAGCAACACCAGCGGGACGCCGGCCTTTTCCAACTCCAGCAAATGCCCCTCGCCCGCCGCCGGGCGCGGCGCATAGGGGATCATAATCACGCCTTCGACCCGGCGCTGCATCATCATTTCGGTGTATTCGCGCTCCAGGTCGGCGGATAGCTCGGTGTCGCCGAGGATGACGTTATAGCCGTTGCTTCGCGCCACCCGTTCCACGGCCTGCAGCATGGGGGCGTAGGCGGTATCGCCGATCATCGGCACCAGCATACCGATGGTGCGGGTGCTGCGTTGCTTCAACTGCTGGGCCAGCAGCGACGGGCGGTAATGCCGCTTGGCGGCGGCGGCGACCACCCGTTGCCGGGTTGCTGCGGTCATGGCGCCGCACCCCCGCAACGCATTCGAGACGGTGGCCACGGAGAGGTCCAGCTCGTCGGCCAGCTCCATCATGCTGGGGGGACGGTTGAGCCCGTTTTTTTTGCTTGCGCTGGGCATGGTTAGTTTTGACAAGTGTATGCTATAACCATTTTGGTTAATGCTATAACTAAACATAACAAACCCCGGCAAAAAAGCAAATGCCGTTATGAAAGCGGTGTCGAGCCACCGCCACTCCAGAGGTTCCGGCGATGACCGGAACCAGCGGTTAGGGACGAGCTGTTAGGGACGGGGAATCGACCGCCGGCGGGAAAGTGGTTTTGTGGGACCCTTAGGACTCTTGGGACCATTGGGATGCTTGGGACTGGCGGTGGTTTCCGCCGGCGTCCTAAGGGTCCCAAGAGTCCTAAGGGTCCCAATGGTCCTATTTTTTCGCCGGCCGCTCCAGCGCAACCATCCACGATTGGGACAGCGGGGCGGCCTGCGGAATCCGCAAAAAGACACAAACAGGTTTGACGGATGGTTTGGGAACCGCCTTTCCTTAAAAGGGGGTTCCCAATACTCCAACTTTCGTAAGTGGCGAAATTGCTTTCTTCCGCCAGGCCCCGCCGGGATTTTGGGTTAAAGTACGGGATCAACCCGTTTCTTGCTCCCAAGCTTTAACCCACACCGTAAGCATTCAGGAGTTTCTCTCATGTACGTCGGACGCATTGTCGCCATCGGCCGGACCCGCGCGGGCAGCGGCGCGGCCCTGTACCGCGTCTCCTCCCGTTCCTTTCCCAACCGCGAAGCCAAGCTGCTGCCGGGGGCGGTCGCCATCGTGCCCAAGCCGGGATTCGAGAACGACATCTTCAAAAACCCCTATATCGCCTACAACTGCGTGCGCCTGGTGCCCGCCTATGACCTGGCCGTCGCCACCAACGGTTCCCACACCGACCCGCTGGCGGAGAAACTGGAAACCGGCATGACGCCGCGCGACGCCCTGGTGAACGTGCTGGCCGCCATGGACTATGAGCACGACCACCTGAAGACGCCGCGCATTGCCGCCGTGGTCCGTGCCGACGGCGCCGCCGGCTGGCTCGGCATCGTCCGCCACGACGCCATCCTGGTCCGCGAGTTCACCCTCCAGCCCGGCCAGGCGTTCTATCTCTGCACCTATGAGAAAAACGCGCCGTGTGTCAAGCAGTGCGACCCCGAGTTCGATGCCGCCACCGCCGCCGATGCCTGCGCCCGGATCATGGGCCAGGGCGTTTTCGCCGAACTGGAAAAACCGGTCTCCGCCGTCTGCGCCGTCGCCGACGCGGCCAGGGTTTTCGCCATCGCTACCCTGTAAAGGTTTCGGGGTTGAGGGGTTGGGCGGTTGAGGGGTTGGCATGGCTGGACATGAAAAGTTTGCCCGCCATTGCTTTCCTTGAACCGCCCAACCGCTAACCCCCACAACCGCTCAACCCCACAACCGCTCAACCCCACAACCACTCAACCACCTGAGCCACAACCGGTTTTCAAGGAATCTCCCCATGCGGGTCATCCGGCACAACGACACGGGATTTGCCAGCACCCTCGCGGCCCTGCTGAAACGGGCGCGTTTCGATCCGGCCGTGGAACAGGCCGCCGCCGACATTCTGGCGGCGGTGCGCCAGCGCGGCGACGCCGCCGTGGTGGAACTGCTCCACCGCTTCGACGGCGTGACGCTGACTCCGGCCGAGTTTGCCGTGACCCCCGCGGAGTTCGCCGCCGCCGCCCGCCAGGTGGCGCCGGCCGACCGCCAGACCATCCGTGCCGCCCACCGCCAGATTGCGGACTTCGCACGCCGGCAGAAGCGGCGGGACTGGAGCTGCCGGCCACGCCCCGGCGTGACCCTGGGTGAGCGCTTCACCCCCCTGGACCGGGTCGGCGTGTACGTCCCCGGCGGCACGGCGCCGCTGGTCTCCACCGTCCTGCACACCACCACCCTAGCCAAGGTCGCCGGGGTGCGCGAGATTGTCATCGTCACCCCGCCCCGCACCGCCGGCGCGGTGCATCCCGCCGTGCTCTACGCCGCCCAGGTGGCAGGCGCCACCCAGGTGCTCAAGCTGGGCGGTGTCTACGCCGTCGGCGCCCTCGCCTACGGCACGGAAAGCATCCGGCCGGTGGAGAAAATTGTCGGCCCCGGCAATGCCTACGTCACCGCCGCCAAGCGCCAGGTCTACGGCGACGTGGCGCTCGACCTGGTGGCCGGCCCGTCCGAGATTCTCATTATCGCCGATGACACGGCCAATCCCCGGTTCATTGCCGCCGACATGCTGTCCCAGGCTGAACACGGCTCGGGCCGCGAACAGGTGTATCTCATCACCACCCACGAGCCGCTGGTGGCGGCGGTCCAGGCCGAACTGGCCCGGCAGGCGGCGCAACTGCCGCGCCAGGCCTGCGTCCAGACCGTTCTCGACCACGGCGCCTTCATGATCGTCGTGCCGGACCTCGCGGAGGCGGCCGCCGTGGCCAGCGCCATCGCGCCGGAACACTTGGAAATCATGACCCGCGCGCCGCGCCGGGTGGCCGCGCGCATCACCGCTGCGGGCGCAATCTTCCTCGGACCGTGGACCCCGGAGCCGGTGGGCGATTTCGTCGCCGGCCCCAGCCACGTGCTGCCCACCGCCGGTGCCGGCCGCTTCTTCAGCGGGCTGACGCTGGAACATTTCTACCGGCGGATGAGCATGGTCGAGTACAGCCGCGCCGCGCTGGAGCGGGAGGCCCCCTGGGTCGCCGGTTTTGCCGCCATGGAAGGGCTGGCCGCCCACGGTGCCAGCGCCGCCTGCCGAATGCTGCGCTGACCAGCCGTAATGGGGATCGATGTTGGGGCCACCCTTTTGGAAAAGGGTGCTCCCCAAACCCCTTCCTAAAACTTTTGTTTCGTTTTGCGGATTCCGCAGGCAGTCTTGATGGTCCCAGCCATGGCCTGTCGCGCAGAAACTGCCTGCGAAATCCTCAACGGTCAACCTTGTTCAAAATCCGCGTTGATCGCCGGGAAAACTTCCGGAAAAAATAAGAAAATGATATTTTGTTGCGATTATGGTTGATTTAGAGAAAAAACCACCTATAATGCCATTATATGATAAACTTATAAGGAATGACATAATGCTATTGCAATTGACAATCGAAAACTTCCGGTCCTTCAAGGGCGAAACGGTGTTTTCCATGGTGGCGTCCAAGGACGACCAGCATTCGGATCACATGTTTTCCCCCCCCCTGAAAAAGTACAACGTGTTACGGACCGCTGCCATTTATGGTGCCAACGCCGCCGGCAAGTCGAATCTTGCCAAAGCGCTGGCATTCATCCAAAACTTGATCATCAATGGCACACGCGGAGAAGGCACCATCCCGGTTGACCCGTTCCGAATAGACCAAGCGGCCGCCAGCAAGGACAGTCGTTTTGAATTCACGGTGATGACAAAAGGCGTTATCTACGAATACGGTATCGTATTGAATACTCGTCGAATTACGGAAGAATGGTTATACATAACCAAAAAAGTAAAAGAACAGCCTTGGTTCTCACGAAAAACGTTATCAAACGGTAAAGTACAGGTGGAGATATTCCATGACTTGGCGCGTAAAAGATCAGAAAAACATCAGCTATTGAAGTTTATTGCGGAAGGGACTCGTCCTAACCAACCATTCCTGACCGAGCTTGGAGAGAGAAATATCGACGAGATAAAACCCTTGTTGCATTGGTTCCGAAACGTGCTGACGGTGATTACGCCCAAAAGCAGGTACAAGGCGTTGTCGTTGCAAACCTTCACGGACAAAACATTTGCAGAGTATTTGAAAAAAGTGATGCATTTAGCTGACATTGGAATTTCCGACATTAGAGCCATAAAAGTGGAACCGAATTTGGATGAGTTAACGCGGGAAATGCCACCGGCCATGAAGGAACATATTAACGCTAGTCTTGCCAAGGGAGAGCAAGTAGTGTTGGAAGAAGAAACAAATGGAGAAGAAAACAGAAAAATATTTCTCAAACCGTCCCAGAATGGTGGCATTGCCGGTGAAGTGTATCAAATAAAAACCATTCATGCGGGGCCAAATAACTCATCAATTGAATTCGAGTTCGGGCAGGAATCTGATGGTACACAACGGTTGGCACACTTAGCACCAGCGTTCTTTGATGTTGACGCTAACCCCAAAGTATTCTTTGTGGATGAGTTGGACCGAAGCCTGCATCCGTTGTTGACTAAGATGTTGGTACAACTGTTCTTGTCATTGCATAAACAGGGGGAAGGGAGTCAGTTAATTTTCACTACCCATGACACGAATCTTCTTGATCTTGAGTTATTGCGTCGTGATGAGATCTGGTTCATGGAAAAAGATCGAGAACAATCTACACGGCTTTACTCGTTGGTTGAGTATAAGCCTCGACCCGACTTGAAACTGGAAAAAAATTACCTACAAGGTCGTTTTGGTGCTATCCCTTATATCAGCGACGTAAGCCGTCTTGGTCAGGAAGTCACCAGCGCGAAGGGAGGTCTAGACGCATGAGGCGCACCAAGCCAAAGCGCCCGCTGGACCGCAAGGTTCATGTCCGGGAAGACAGACAAATATTTATTGCGGTCGAAGGTCGTAAAACAGAGGAACAATACTTTGCAATATTCCGGCACAATCCAAGTGAAAGTGCCGTAAAATTCAACATTGTGATAATCAAACCCGATTATGACCGCTCTGCGCCTCAACATGTTTTAGAAAAACTAAAAGACGAATTAGCAAAAAAAGAAATATTGGAGAACGATGAAGTATGGCTCATGGTGGATGTTGATCATTGGACTAAACCTAACCACATAAAAAACACCGATAGAGTTTTGCAAGAAGCCACCCAACTCAGATACAACTTAGCACTGAGCAATCCTTGTTTTGAGTGCTGGCTGATCATGCATCATGCTGAACCACCGAGATTGAAAAAACAGACATCCCTATCAAACGACTACAAGAAACATCTTGCCACACTGATTGGTGGTTACGACGGATCAAAATTGGATGTGACAAAATTCAAACCGTATGTCAGTATTGCCATAACCCGGGCGAAGCGCTTGGACAGTCAACCAACCGGCCGCATTCCGCCCTACCCCGGTTCGCATGTGTACAAGTTGGTGGAAAAAATCGGCGCTTCCGACTTTTGTGTGGGTTGAAATCAGGCGGTTGATGGATACAGGTCAAGGCCGCCACAATGGAACAGGATGGCGATGCGAAACTTGCCTTTGCTACGAAAGCCAAAGGCATCGCGTTTGATCTTTTCGATCTTGTTGTTGAGGCCTTCGGTGCAGGCGTTGGTGATTTTGTTGGTGATGGCGTTGGCGATGCCTTGCCAATGGTTTTTGATCGTATGCGCGGCGGCGCGCATCGGCTTCAGCCGGGAATGGGTGGCCCACCAGTACCATTTTTTGAAAAACGCGGCGGCGGTTTCCACGGTCGGGCAATGCCAGATTTCCCGGAAGTTTTCTTTCATGGCCCACGCTCGCCCGGTTTGGACGGCGGCCTCCTTGAGTTGTTGGAAGTGGGCGACGCGGTGTTCCGGGATATTCTCCTTATTGTAAAGAAAGAGAAAGCGTGACCGGAAGAAGTCGCATCGGGCATCTCCCTCCGCCATTTGTCGTTGCTCCAGCTTACGGACTTCATCCACCGCCTGGTTGACCTTCATCGTCACATGGAAATGGTCATAACAAATTTCGGCCTGCGGCACCATGCTGGAAATCACATTGGCGTAGCCGGCGCTCATGTCCATGGCCACCTTCTTCACGCTTTCCAGTTTCGCCTTGCGCTCTTGGAACCACGGCTCAACGGCCTTAATCGTGCGCTTGTCCACCACATCATGCACCAGCCCCGCCTTCAGGTCGGTGATGATGGTGAAGTACTGGTGCCTAGCAAAGACGCTTTTCTCGTCAATGCCCAGCCATTCGGGAAGCCCTGGCGGGCGACGTTTCATCCCACGTCCAACGGCCCGTGTCATCACCGTGTCCATCTCGTCCCAACTCAGCCCCGTCAAGGTGGCGGCGCCTTTACGGCTGCATTCGGCAAGGGTGTCGATGCATCGGCGTTCCATGGCGAAAGTCAACGTCGAGCGCCCGTCTGAAAGCGGCGGCTTCGCCTGGCGGACTCCGTGTTTTGAACATGAAACTCGTGGCAGTTCGGCATGCAGCCAAGTCTCGTAGTCACAGGTGTCCAAATGCCGCCAGGAACGTTCCGGCGTATGGTCGTACACGGGCAGTGCCTCGGCGCATTCCGGACAGGCGAAGAAGACGCCGGAACCATGTTCCAACCAGACATCCACGCGGCGAATCTCCGGATGCACCTCAACCCGCCTGATCTTCCATGGAAAAGGCGGCTTGATCATCATCTGATAGAATGGAACCAACTCCATGACAGCGTCTCCTTGTTTGGGGAAAGTTATCCATAGGCGGCGGCCCGGCGAGAATGGGCAGCCGGAGGCGGAACAAGCTCGTCGGAGCCGGGCTGCCGCCTGTGGGTAACTTTCCCCTCCCCGACCCCAAAAACCGAGATAATATCACTCTGAAAACAAACATGTTGCAACTGGCTGTGCGGAAAACCCGCAGAGGTTAGCCGGAAAAACCCGCCCATGATCGGTATATTACTCAAGTGTTGCAGTTGATTTTTATGCTTAAAACTGGGTTCATCTCGGTGTGACTTTATTTCATAACATACTATCGTCAAGCGGCTTTCTTGCATGGTGCAAAACCGCCATCCAGGAGGAACTGCCCGAACAGGCCCT
>CAITYL010000401.1 GCA_903896595.1 uncultured Lentisphaerota bacterium | reverse complement strand
GGACGTGTCAAATTATCGCGGCAACCCTGCCTGGCCCCCTTCGCCGCGTACCTACGGCACGCGAAATGGGGGGTGGCAAAACAGGGGCTGAAGCCCCTGCCTATTCCCGCCCCGTCCCGCTGGGACGGGAAAACCGCAACCGTGGAGTTCTGCCAAACTCCAGGGATTCCGGCCATGGCCGGAATCAGTCAAAATCAACCCGGACTTATCCGGGGGTCGCTTCCGGGTCTTCCGTGATGATCTCCGCGCCGGCCAGGAGGCGGTAGTAGAACGCCTCGCCGCCCAGAGCGATGCTCCATGGCAGCAGGGCGCCGCGGGAGTCCCAATAGTCCAAGCCGCGCAGCTGCAGGTTGCGCAGGGCGCGTTCGAAGTGGCGCCGGGCCAGCTCCCGCTCCAGCGGCTTCAGGCGCGCCCACAGGGCCGCCGTCTCGGCGCGGCGTGCCGGATCGCGGGCGAGGGCGCGCCGCTCCGTGTCCAGGCCGCGGATCTCGTCCGTCAAGCGGGGCCACAGTTGTTCCTGAAGCGTTTGCCGACCGGCGTCGCTGCGCATCGCCGCCAGTTCCGTGGCTGCTTTTTCCTGGACCTGAGGAAGTTCCGCGGCCAGTTGGCCGGCGGGCGCCTCGTCGGCCTGGAATACGCCGGCCAGCCACTCCGGCACGCGCACCCGGGTCGGGCAGTCGCGCCAGCGGTCCAGGAAATGGAAACGCACGCGCCACACCGGCGCCACCGGCCAGTCCAGCAGGCCGGCGGCGCGCAGCCGCCGCTGGAATTCGTGGGCGGCCGGCAGGTACAGCGAGCCGAGATGGGGCAGGGCGAGGGACGCGCCGTGCGGGGCCGAGCGCGCTTGAATGACCAGCAGCAACGCCTTGCCGGCCAGGCAGATCACCCCGTCGTGGCGCCAGGCGTTGCCCAAGCTTTCCGCCAGGGTGGCCGACCGGCCGGCGTCCGGCAGGCGCCAGCGCCGGTCGCCGGCCTCCAGCCAGCCGTCGCTGACTGTCAGGGGCGCCCGGATCAGCCGCCCGTCGCGGCGGAAGACGGCAAAAAAAGGCAGATCGCCCCGGTCCGGATGGAGCGGGGTCTGGCCCGTGCCGGTGGCGGCGATGGCGTCGTTGTACAGCGCCACGCAGTGCGCATAGTCGTTGACAAACCGGCTGAGCAGGCGCAGGTCGGGATTGGCCTGGAACCACTCGGCGGTGGTGCTGACGGTGATGGTGGCCGGGACGTGGGCGCGGGTCCAGGCTTGGTACACCTGCACCAGCGATCCGCCGGCGCACTCGGCCAGAATGGCGTTCAGGCGCACCGTTTCGTGGTCGAACCACGCGGTGAGGCGCGCCTGGGCGGCCGGTTCCGGAAACCGTTCCAGCAGGTCGCCCCGGGCGAGTTCCAACAACTGGCGCAAAAACGGTGCCGTTTCGGCGGCGGCGAGGTCGCCAATGCAGCGGTGCAGCCGCTGGTCGGTGAGATAGCTGGGGCCGGTTACCTGCCAATTGTCCGAACCGGCATAGCGTTCATAGAAGGCGTCGAGGGTCAAGTCCTGCTGGCGTGCCAGGGCCGCCGTGGTCTGGCCGGTATACGGCTCCAGGCCGCGCGGATTGACCGGGTTGCGTCCCAGGAACTTGGTATAAAACAGGGCCGCGCCCCAGTCCGTGTTGCCGCTGCGGTAATAGCCTTCGGGTTCGAGGCGCAGGGCGGTGTCACCGGGTGCCGCGCCCTGACGGGTGAACGCGACATCAATGTCTTCGACGCAATGCCGTCCGGCCAAGCCCCGCCGCGCCAGCGCGGCCAGCTTGGGCAGGGTATCCCAGAACACGTTCGAGTTCTGGTCGATCGATAAAAAAGGTCCGTTGAGGTCCGGCATCGGAGTGGCACGAGGTTCGCAGGTCACGGTTGGTCGGTGTGGTCGGAGCGATGGTGGAGGGTACTTTAGCCCGACATGGGGCCCGGCGGCGGGGAGGATGCCGCGTCAGGCTGAAGATATCAGAATGTCTGGCCCTGGGAGCCGCCCGTCCTCGGGCGGACGAACCCGTCATCGTCGGAGACGCGCGTCATGGGTTTGGCGTGACAGCGGCCCAATAATACGGATTTGACTTCAAAAATATTTTCTCTCGCCAAGCACGCCAAGATCGCAGAGAGAATCACCCTTCGTTGTATTTGAACATAAAAACTTGAATTTCTTGGCGCTCTTTGCGTCTTTGCGAGAGAAAATAATGCTCGATGGGCTGGACAAGTCAGTCCCCGCTGGGGACAAGGCCGGGAACAATGCAGCCGTTCATGAATAATTCAGGTTAGGGAGCCGCTTTCAAAAGTCCCGATCTGCTTGGCGCCGTCTTGGAGTGCGGCAATTCCTTTGCCGCTTTCACAACCGCAGAGTGACGGATATTGAGGTCCGAATAACGAAGGAAATCCACAGAAGAACAGCAATGACCTCAAGATTCTGCGGTTTAATTCATTTTTCACCCTAACGCGGTATAATTACCTTCGGCCTACCGCAGCGCTGATGTCCACCCGCACGGCATGGGTTCCGTTCGGAAAATCGCGGCAGGCCAGGCGGTTCCCCGCCACCGGCCGGCCGTCAACCGTCAACTGGCAAACCGCATTTTGGCTGGGTACCCGCCCGGGATTGACGATCTCAATCTGAAACACCGCGTCCCGGAACGTCCGGGTCAGCGTCACTCTTTCCCATGACGACGGCAGCACCGGATCAATAACCAGCGCGTCATAGTCCGGCCGGACCCCGAGCAGGAAATGGGTCATGCAGCGCAAGGCCCACGGCACCGTTCCGCTGGTCCAGCCCTTGAAGGTCGCGCCCGGGCGCTGGTGCGCCGGCCCCCGGAACATGTTGCTGAACGCATACGGTTCCAGCCATGACTGTTCCACCGGCAGCGCCGGGTTGAAGGGGGCGATGCTGGTCAGACTGGCCAGCGCCGCGTCGCCGTCCCGCCGCAAACAGTCGGCCACCGCCTGGAACGCGGTCACATGACAATAACAACTGCCGTTCTCGCCCCAGCCCGGCAACATGCAACTGATCCGCCCGTACCGCGGATCGTAATGGCGGAACGGCGGCTCGCACACCACCAGCCCGGTCGGCGTCCGCAGATGCCGGTCAACCGCCGCCGTCACCTGTGCCAGCCGCGCCGGGTCAAGCCCGGCCAGGAACGCCCAGCTTTGCGGTTCGCTGAAAATCTTGCCGTCCTCGCAACTTTTGCTGCCCACCGGCTGACCGGCATCGTTGAAGCCGCGCAAATACCAGTCGCCGTCCCAGGCGCAACTTTCGAGGGTTCCCTTCATCGCTTCCGCCCGTTCCGCCATCTCCGCGCCAACGACCGCATCGCCAATTTGCCCGGCCATGCCGGCGGTCTCGCGCAGCGCCGCCACCAGCGCCATTCCCAGCCAGACGCTTTCGCCTTTGCCGGCGCGCCCGATGTTCAACGAGTCGTTCCAGTCGCCGAAATACAGCTTGGGCAATCCGTGGGCTCCCAGATTGTGCGCAAACCATTCCATGGCCTGGCAGACATGCTCCCAGACCGTGGCCTCACCGCCGTCGCGATAGGCCTGCCGACGTTGCAGAAACGCCGTGTCCCCGGTCTCCCGCACATACTCGGCCACCGCGAACGGCAGCCAGACCCCGCTGTCGCCGTACTTGTGATGGTCATCGGGGCACCACCCGCGCATGGCACTGCCGTCGCGGAACTGATAGTTCAGCGCTGTCAGGATCGACTCCGCCGCCAGTTCCGGGGCATACGCGCACACGCTCTGCGCATCCTGCAGCGTGTCGCGGAACCCGATCAGAAACAGCCGGGCATAGTCCTTGAGCAGGAACAGTTGCTGCTTGGTCCAGACATTGAACAGCCGCGTCCACTGCGGATCGGGCAGTTCAAAATCCACCCGCGAGAACGCCGCGGTCCGCGTCGCGGCCTGGGCCAGGCCGGCCGCGAACGCCTCACGGCCGGCACACGCCGCCACCGCCTGCGCTTCCGCCGGTTCCATAAACGGCCCGACCGCAAACCAGCCGTCCCAGGCCGTGCCCGGCGCCAGCTCCAGATCATATTGGAACGCGCCGATGAATTCCTCATTGGCGCTGTCGGCATCCGTCAGGGTGTCCGCGATGACCCCTTGCGGCGCCTGCAGGGTGGCATAGCAGCCGCCCAGGAACTCGCGTTTCCGCGTCTCATAATGAGCGGGGACCGCCGACGCGGCGAACAGCGCATGGTTTTTCGCCTGCGGCCGTTCGTCTGAGCGGTTGTACGCCGCCAGCCGGGTTTCGCCTTCGCGCCGGCACAGGCTGTAATTCTCCAACGACCCATACGGCACCCAGCCGCCGAGATCGAATTCCACCGCCGCGTAAACCCCGAGCCGGCGCGGCCGGCCGCTGACATTGCTGACGCGCAACGCCCACAGCTCGGCCGGCTGCCCGGCCGCCGCCGTCACGGTCCATGCGCAGCGGATGCCGGCAACCTCGGACGAGATCACGGTGTAGCCCAGTCCGTGCCGGCAGATATAATGCTCGAACGGCAGTTTTACCGGATCCCAGCCTACCGTCCAAAAGCTGCCGTCATCCCGGTCCTTGATAAAGATGAACCGGTCGCGGATGGGAAGCGTGCGGTTCCCCGCGCCATCCCGGAACAGGCAATGGCCGCGCCCGCGCTGGTCGATGCTGACCAGCAATAGCTCGTTCCACGCATAATTGAGCCACGGCCGGGGCGTGTCGAACCGGCGGAGCACAAACTCCCGCCCGTCCGCGCTGAACTCGCCGTATTTCGTATAATCGTTTGAGGTAGTCATCACTTGGCGTATTCCAATAAAAAACTGTCTCACACGAAGACACGGAGTCACGAAGAAGGAAACATCAGAGCCGGGAACGAAGCGCCACTCCTGGGCGCGGGAGTGACCGGTCAAAGGAATCCACTCTCGCCGGGAATAGCGCAACCTTTTGACCCGTCACTAACGTTCCGGGCTCTGATGCCCGCTGCTCCCCGTTTGCGTTACCGGTTGAATTGATTTCAGATTTCCCAGTTTCAGCTTTCTGCTTTTATTCCTGGCGGAACGGCGCGGCGGGCAGGCCGGTATCATCGGTCAGGTTCGCCATCGCCGGATTGTTGCTCCAGGCGTACCGCACGGCACACGGTTCCGCCACCTCCCGACATTGCACCTCAACCGTCGTTGCGTCCTTGATCGTGGCCTGGGCGGGATGGAACACGCCGTCGCGCCCCGCCACCACAAAACCATCAAGCTTCTCACCACGCACCGTCAGACACGCCCCGGAGGTGTCAAACACCAACTGCAGCCTGCCGTTGCTCACGTTCATGTCGCGGAACTGTGGACCACTGCTCTTGCCGGCCGCTGCCAGCGCCAGCCGTTGGCCGACCGGTTCCTTGTTTGGCGGATGCAGGTTGTCGGCATCGCCGCAATCGATCGTCACCACCGGTGGCGGCTGCCTCTGGTCGGCGGCGGCCTGCGCCTGCGCCTCGCGCAACAGCGCCCAGGTGCTCTTTTCGCTGTAGAGGCGCGGCGCCTGGAAGCCCGGCAACTGGACGATCAAAAACTCAAACCCGGACTGGCCCCACTGCCGTTTCCAATCGGCCATCAACGCCCCCAGTAGGCGCCGGTACCGCGCCGCCCCGCAGATCGCGTTCGCCTCCCCCTGGTACCAGATCGCCCCGCGCACCGCGTAGGGCGCCAACGGCGCGATCATGTTGTCGAACATCATGTGCAGCGAGTGCGCTTCGCCGGGCCCCAGCAGGCGCAGCTTTTCCGCGCCGTCGATTCCGAGGTTGTGTTCCATCTTGAACCGCCACTCGACCGCCAGCGGGATCGCCGTGTCGGGCCGGCCTTTGAGGGCGAGCGTCATCGCTGCCGCCGGCCCGATCAAGCCGCCGTCGGCGCAGATCGACACCGCCGAGGCCACCCGCACCGCGATCACATTGCGCCCGGCCTTCACCAGCCGGCCCGGCACCGCATAACGTCGCGGCGTCATCCAGTATTGCATGTCGCGAGCATCACCGGTCGCCCCCACGGTTTCCCCGTTGAAGTAGGTGATGTCGGCCTTGTCCGCCGCGCCCAGCCCGAGTTCCAGCTCGTTCCCGGCCCAAGCGGTCGGCAGTTCAACGGCCAGCCGGTACCAGAACACCCCGGCATGGTTGTAGCCGGCCAAGGTCCAACTGTCCGGCAACACCATGCGTTCCCACGCGGCATCGTCGAAGGCCGGCTTCTCCCAGCCGTGGCGCACCCCGGTATTTTCCGGCATGACCGGAAGCAACTGTTCCCAAAACTTCTGCTCGCGCAGGCCGCGATTGAACAGCTCCTCGTTCTTGGGAAACGCCGCATAGAGTTCCGGGGCGCAGCAGGCGCTGTCATAGCCTGCCGATTCCGCCGCGTACTCCGGCTCCGCCATCAGCGCCGCCCGGCTCAGCCAAGCTTCAATATTAGTGCCGCCGTACGCCGCGACAATCACCCCAACCGCCGTCCCGGCATCAGGTTGCCGGTGTCGGGCAAAATGGAAGGCGATCGCCGAGACGTTCCCGGCCGTCGCCGGAGAGCAGACCTGCCAGCTTCCGTTCGCCTCGCTTCGGCCGGCGGGATAGGTGGTCACGGGCACGGTGTAAAATCGCACCCGCGGCAAGTCGGCGTGCCTCATGGCCTCCCGCCCGCCCGCGCCGGTCCCGGCCAGCGGCAGTTCCATATTGGACTGGCCGCTGGCCAGCCACACCTCGCCGATATAAAGGTCGTGAAGCGTCAAACTCTCGTCGGTAGCGGTATCACGCACGCTCAATTCAAACGGCCCGCCGGCCGGTTGTGCCGGAAAGCGCACCATGAACCGCCCGTCATCCGAGACCACCGTGGCGGCAATCAACCGGCCCAGCCGACACTCGATCCGGCCGAGCGGCGTCGCCGTGCCCCACACCGGAATGGTCTTCCCCTGCTGCAACACGGCATGGTCGCCAAATAACGAAGCCAATTTCAGCACATCATTTTCCTTGATTGTCATCGTTCGGATTTGCCGAACGCCAAAACCACTTGGGCGGCGACTGGCACGACCAGGATGATTTCGGCAGTGGCTTGTTCCCAGCGACCGTGCGTACAGGCCACTCGGTAAGGAAAGTGATTGTGCCGGCGGCGAAGCACGGCGGGTTCGACCGCCTCAACCCCGGCCATGCCATCCGGACCAAGCACCAGTTCCAATTCCCAACCAATGGCATCGGGTGCGGGCTGAATGTGGAAGGTCAACTGGTCAGGGGCGCAGATGATCTCGACCCGGGCGCCATGCACATCCATCCAGCGTACGGCGAGGCGGTCACCCTGTTCCTCAACGACCGGCTCCGTATGCCCCAACAGGCGGCGTTCGCCGTTGACCAGCGTTTCTATGATACGGAAGCCGGCCGGGCGGTCCTGCTGGCACCAGTGCAGACCGTCGATCACCGGCAGAGTGTCATAGCGCGCGTTGTGGTCCGGGCAAGTGGCGGTGAGATAGCGCTCCGCGTAATCTTCATCAAACAGGTACAGGTCGCGTACCCGGAAGCCGGCGGCATCCCAAAACAAGTTGGTGCGGTAAAAACGGCTGCAATACCAAACGCTCTTGCGCCCCTCGCCACGAAAGTCGGTCAGGGCGGTAATGGCGGAGGCGGGGGTGACCGGATAGCACTTGGCATAGTGACGGGCGGAGGTTTCCAGGGTTTCCACGCGAAGTTCGCCGCGCGCCACCCACTCGGCCAGCAGTCCCATCTGATCGGTGAGTCCAGTCGCCATGGCCGGCCAGCCGAAGGAATTCTCCTGGCCGACCTGGGCGTAACCAAAGGTGAGGCACGGGGTACGAAAGGTCACGTCAAAGAACCAGCGCACCCAAGCGGGGGAGCCGCCGCCGGAATTCGCCGCACCCTGGCCGCCGCCGGGGTACACCGGCTCCAACGTCACCACCGCCTGGCCTTCGCAAGCGTTGTTGCCAATAAGGCCGACGTCATATTGATAAATGGGGTCGCTACCGAGCATGCGGAACACCGGCACGGAAATCTGGGCCGCGGCATCCTGGGCGGGCATGAAGGCGTTCTTGCGGCTGGGATAAAAGGCTTGACCATAGTAACCGCCCCACAGGGTGTAACCATCCGTACCCCATTGTTCCTTGCAGATGCAGGAACCGCTAACCCTGTAACGGTCGGCCATGTAGCCGAGACTGTGCGCGTCCATCATCCAAGATCCGACGGAACGCGGATAGCGGCCAAAGACGTGCTTGAATTCGGCCATATAAACATCCACCAGCCGCTCGCGTTCGGCCGGAGTGTAGCCGATGGAGAAGCCGATGTGCGAATGCCAGTCCCAGTCATAGCGGCCGCGCCATTCCATGCCGGCTTTTTCCACCATCGGCCGGACAAACTCGAACCAGCCGCCGATTTCGTGCGTGGCGGGAATCTCGCCCAGCGCGTCACGAAACTGCCGGTCGATCAAAGCATCGTATTGGAACAGCCACGTCACCGGCAAGTTATGTTGCCGGGCCAACCGCATTTGGTTGACCACCGGCGCCACCAAATCCACCTCGCATCGGGGCTCCTGGCCGCGGATGAAATTGATGATATTAACGATGCCGCGCCCCACAGGGGTCGGCGGTAGCGGTTTCAGGTTACTCATCGGCAGGTGATTATTCTTTTGGGTTGCAAACAACACGCACTCGGCACTCTGGTGATGATGACAAGATCGGCTTGCACACTGGCGGATGATGGACTGACAGCTCAATGCCGTGCTCACTCCGGTGCCAATGCACCGAAATTTTTCCGTGCGGCGTCATCACGTCGCCTTCAGCATAATGAAATCGATCCCCGCAAGGAGTGACAGAAAACGTCAAAAAACCCGGTGAGAGTGGACGAATGCCCAGTACATACGCATGATAATAGTAGACCGGCAAGGCGCTCCATCCATGGCACAGGCTCCCCGCACCATCAAAATCGGCCGCCCCGTTGATGGTTTCCCAGCAGGTGGACGAGCCTGACAATACCATTTTTCCCCAGTTCCCGTGAATAACGGCGGAAATAAATTTCTTTGCGTCCGCGTCCCGGTCCATCAACGCCCGAACCAAATACAACATTGAGCTCAGGGTCATCCCTTGCATGCCCGGATCGGATAATTTTCCAATAACCTGTTTTTCCTGTTCAGGGGCAAGAAGGTGTTCATTTAACGCCAGGCATTGCACCAGTTGATGACATCCAAACGGCTTCCCGTCGACAATAAACGTGGACAAGCACTGCGCCTGCCGGTTCCAGAAAGCGCTGGTGATGGCAGATCCCAATGCAACCCGTCTCGCGTCGATCATCCCCGCATCGGTGATCCTGCCGGACCATTTCAACATTTGCGAATAAGCTCGTAATGCTTCATGAAGAAAAAGGTTGTAAGGGGCGTCAAACCTTCCGTTTGAGGCACTTACTTTTTCCAACCCCGGCACCCATTCATAAAAATGCCACATTTCCGCTGAAACCGGCGGCAGATACAATCCGGACTTGGCGTCATTTCTGGTAAAAACCCGTTCCAGCATCTGTTTTATCTGCAATGAAAATTTTTCAAATAGGCATGAACGGCCAGAGTGCATCCAGTGCTCCGCCAACGCCGTGATCCAAACCAGGCTGAACATCGGAATGGTAATGGGCACTTTGGCTGGCGCGCATAATTCGAGCAAACCATCGTCGCGAATTCCCCGTCCCAGCAGGTCGAATGACGTCGCCGCAAAGGCATAATTCCCCATCATGGAATAGCCATAGAGCGCCTGATTTCTGCCATCAAAGGCGTAAAGCGATTGTTCCCGCCACGGCGTGTCCTCGTAGTGTTCATGCATGCAACAGGTGAGCGTTCTCAAGCTGATTTCATGGATTTTTTCCGCCAGCGGATCTGAACTGCGGAATTCGCAGGCGGAGACTCCCGGCAGAGACAGCGGCTTTAACCCGAAATATTTTATCTTCAGCGGCGCCGCGTAATTTGAAACCTGGACCTGGAGATAGCGTCCTCCAATGCGCCTAAATGGCAGAGTGTAACGATTATTTCCTTCCCGGCAGATGTAGCGGTCGGCAAAATTGCGTGAGCCAAGATACGTCCGTATCCGGCCGTCGTGAACATGTTCGCCATGCCCAATATCCATAATGGTTCCGGCCGGGGCATCCACCTCGAAGTGTAGTAGCCCGGCCTCCTCGCGGCCAAAATCAACGATAAAATAGGCTCCATCAAAACCGCTTTCCGGTTGGTTAAGTTGAATGGTGTCGTCCGCCGTGTCTTCGCCGTGAAAACCGAGACAAAAACTCGTTTTCGCGGCGGTCTTTTCCCCGGTAAAAACGACCGTCTCATGCATGCTCACCAGCGCGTCGTTCGTCATGGTCTCGGCAAAACTAGGGTATTCTTTTCGTCGAATAAAATTTCCTTGACAACGCACGGTGACATCAATGGCCTTTTCCAGAGTCAACATGGGTACTGGACGCGGCCGGAGGCTTTTCCAAAATCCAGATTCCGCCGCCGACTGGATTTTGGCCGTTGTCCATTCTCGGTCATTGAAACCAACGTCTGTCCACGGCAAGTCATCTCTGGCATCAAAACAACTGGTGAACCCTTGTTGCACCGTGACTTTCGGCATTTCCCCGGAACGGAACGCGGGATGCGGGGCGCATTTCCATGTCTCGTCTGAAACGATCCGCTGGCCCCCGATATTCAAGGCGACAATCAGCCCCGGTTGGCCGGCGCGGTGATCGGAAAAATCATCACCGCGATAATACGCCAGGACGGCCATGCCATTGTTTCCCGGCCGCAGTTTCCCGGCAAGATCAAAACGCGTGAAGGTCTTTTCCGTTGGGTAATCACTGAACTGACCGCGTCCGACATCGCTGCCGTTGATCAACAAAATGAAATCTGAATCGACCGCCAGGTCAAGGGTTCCCGTTGTTGGCGCATCAGGCAGGAAAAACGACTTGCGAAAGCATACATAATGATGCTTGCTTCGCCTTTCCTGTGGCAGCCAGATCCAGGCCGCGTTGATGAGTTCAGATTCCATGGTAACCGGCATCCTATTCTTTGCGAACCAGGATAAAACGGTCGACATACACATAACCGCCTTGCGGATTGACATACGGGGCGGCATACAAGGCCGTGTCTTTATCCACGACAACATTTTCTTCAACTAAGATGTATCGGTATTCAATCCCGGCACAATCAACGGCTGAGATCGGCTTGCCGGGATACGGCCAACGTTTCGGCTTGAATACCCCAACCTCCAGAACCTGTCCCTTCGCCTTCGGATCGCACCGCATGCCGACATAAACGTCATAACGTCCGGGCGGCAAAAAACTCATCTGCAACGCCCAGGTGACATGATTGTCCGGCATCCGCGCGACTTTGCCGCTCGTGGACGCCCGATCCTCCACGATATCAATAAACTGCGCACCGACCCCGGTCACGCCCTTGTAAGCTTGGAATTCCAGCCAGTTCTCCGGTTTCAAGGCGCGGCAAAAATCCGGCGCCGGTCCCCGCGACAAGGACGGGATCTTCAATTGTTGTCCCCGTCCTTCAATAAAGGCATTGAAATTCACCACTTCCGAGTAACTTCTGACTTCCATCGGCTTCGTTACCGTCAAGTACTCGTTGTATACGTCAACGGGGGAAATTCCATGCGCTTCCAGATCATCATGTAATAACATGGCACAACGGACGGCCAGACCAGCCCGCTTTACCCGCTCAAACTTTACCGGATCATCCTTAACCGCCTTTTCCGCTTTTGCGAACAACGCATCCGCCTGCAGCAGAGTCTTGATGCTTAGCCAGCTTGAAGTATCTTTGAGAAAACACGGAAGAGCGCCGGCGGCTTCGACCTCCCGTTGCGTCAATTCAAGATATTCCCGCAGATACGGCGCGGCAGCGGCCCCATAATAACCGGCCAAGAATTCATCTATCAACCGGTTCTGGTCCAGCGCCGGATTCCACAGCAACCGGCTGAGTAGCCAGGCCCGCAACGGGGCTAACTCAACAGCGTCTTTAGCCCCGAATACGCCTTGTTCAAAAACCCCGGTCACGCCATTGGCGGCCATAAACCGCAAATCGGAGGCCAAATGCCGCCAATTCGGATGCGGAATCAGATAATTGCCATAATTGGCCACGTAGTTCCAAACCGCCAGCTTGGGAGCAATCGCGTGCCATTGCCGCAAATTATCGCGGAAATCGGCGTTGCCGGACGAATCCAATCCTTTGGAAAAATCACTTTCGATGGAACACAGGCGCACGGTCACATTGCTCCGCGGACGAATCCGCGGCGGCGGCGTCCGGGTATATTGATAGGCCAGCGTGTCGACCTGAACCCCAGGGAATTCCTTCTCAAGTTTTTCCGCGCAGCGATTGACGAAATCCAACATCAGCGCCGATTGCGTCCCTTCTCGCGCCACGAACGCCGCACAGTTAGGACATTGGCAGAAAAGTTCGTTGTCATTCTGTCCGATCGCGATGACTTTGAGCCCGGATTCCTTCAACGCCTTGCCCGCCTCTCGGACCAACGCGTCCAGCGCTTCCGGATTGCTTAAGCAGAGTTGACCGTCACGGCGCACGCCGTCGCGCAGGGCATACCAGTCCGGGTGCGCCGCAAAGTAGCGGCTTCCCGGCAGCAATTGATGGAACGTATGGCACAACCCCCAAATGGCTTCCCGTCCGCCATATTCCGCCGGAATGGGTTGAACCTGGCCGTTAATGCGCCGCCGCGCCGAAAAAATGCCGTCGTAATTGAAGGCGTCGCAAAAGGAATCCCGAACCGCGAAGGGCGGTGCGTAACGAATATTCAGCTCGGGCAGGACAATGCTTTTCCGGCTTGGCACCTCGGTGACGTCCCCGGCCCAGAACCGCACGCCCAGGTAAGTCTCCAGCAGTTCATACGTTGCGTACAGGCTACCACGCGGACGGGCACCGCTCAAGACCAGCGAACGGCCCACCGTGCGCAATAGGATCTCATCCGGTTTAAGATTTCCAAACGCTATTCCCGGCAACATTTTGCGTATTTCAGGCGACTGCCCGATGTAAATCGCGGGGTCGCTGCCGGCGGTCACCACAATCGGCAATTTGGCGCCGGAAATCTGCGTGATGGCGTTCTGCAATTCCGCCGCCGCCGTGCGTTCCGCCGGAATCGCGTCGGCGGCCACCACGATCTTCAACTGGCTTTGCCCGTCTTTGACGAGATCAAATGCCGACAGCCCCGGTGATAACGCCACCAGAAGGCCCGCACAAAAAAGACGCGTGATGGGTGTCATAAAAACCATTCCTATGCTACTTAAATAAAAACCCGATTCCATTTCTGCTTTGAGTTTGCAGGCACCTCAATGGTTCAACCAGGTATTGGGGTCGCCGGGGAGTTCACGCCATGGATTCCAATAGACCGGATTCAACAGGTTCCGCATGGGAATCGGCGCCACATGGCTGTCATAGCGGACCGCATTGACACAGAGGTTGTGACGGGCTTCGGTCTGAAACCATTTGGGCGCCGCCAACGGATACGGATAGCCGTACTCGACAAACATGCCGTTACGGAACTCCGGGACGGTGCTGGCATCGGCAAACATGATCAGTTCCGCGCTGGCGTTCCGATTGGCCAGGTCGCTGATCCTGACCACGGACGCTTGAGTAAATCCGAAACTCTTGAAATTCAACCCATAAGAGAGCTTTGGCAGTTTGTCGTCAATATTGGGGCCATTGTTAATGCCGGTGGGTTGATCGACCACCGACGGGCACTGCATCGCGCGGTCATCCTTGATATACTCCTTCATCAGCAGCGGCCACCATTGCCAGTTGTCGGATCCAGGGACCACGTATTGCAGGCAGCCCGTCATGTAACAGCCGTTGTTGTCATCGGCGTAGAGTGCGTTGGACAACCCGACCTGCTTCAAGTTGCTGACGCAGAGGACGGCCCTGGCCGTGTCCTTGGCTTTGTTCAACGCCGGCAACAGCATGCTGGCCAGAATCGCGATAATCGCAATCACTACCAGAAGTTCAATCAAGGTGAACCCCCAAAACCGCAGCGGCCTGTCAGTCACCCTCAACGTCTTCATCTTTTTTCCTCCGCATGAATAGGCAATGGATTTTATCGGGCAATGGCCAGGCACTTGCATACCGGGTAGGAGGTGAGCGCGTGCCGCAGCCAGGCCCAGCGTTTTTCATTCATGGACGCCTGCATGCCGGTGGCCAGTTCTTCCGCTCCCAGAATGAAACGGCCGGAGGCGTGGGCGCGCCGGATGGCCGCCAACGCCGCGTCCGCCTGGGCCGTCAGCCCGGAAATGATCGCGGGGGGTGAGCGGACCGTGAATTCCGGAACGGCGGCCTCCGGCGCCAGCGCCAGCGACCGCAGTTCATAAGGTGCCAGGCTGAGCGTCATGTGGGTGGCGCCAGGGATGGCGGCACCGGTCGCCAGATCGGTCAACGGCCCGGGGGCCTGGGCAAAGACCAGATCCACCTCAACTGGGTAATAGTCGCGGTTGACCAGGTACAAATATCGCCGCCCGCCCGTGACCAGCGTACGCACCGTCACCGGATCGGTCGAACCGCCGACGGTATCAAACTTCTCCGCCGGCAAGGCGCGGAACGCCAAGGCAAAGCGCCGGATCTCCTCGCCATGGCATTTGTCGAGGAACAGGCCGCCGCGGGTGATCCGGCAGGCATCAAGCTCCGCCAGGGCATGAGCGTACGGTTCCATGAAATGCGGGGGCGGCGGATAGGCGGCGGTGATCCGCAATTGCGAGTCCCACCAAAAGCCGTCCGTCGGATAGTCGGAATTGATGCGGAAAATCTGGGCATTGGGTTGGCCGTAAATGGTGGCAATGCCCGGCAGATTGGGATCCTTGGGATCGGCTGGAAACCACTTGTGTTCGCCAAAGGCTTCGTGCCAGGCGTTGAAGATGAACGCGCCGGGACGGCGTTGTTGGGCGGTCGCGCCCAACGTCTTGCCATCGAGAAAGTCATGATCCCGGAACATAAAGAAGTTTTCCAGGGGCGCCGCCTCGCTATTGCCCGGTGTGCGGTCACGGCCGCCGCCTTCGGTCTGAAGATCCAACTCGAGGTTGGGTTCAGCGGCAAACAAGTTCATATCAAGGCCGGCATCCCGGTACAAGTCGTATGTGCTGGGGCGGGCGCCGAGCTGGTGCTGGGCCTGACCACTGCCGATGACGCAGGGGACGAACGGCTCGCTCCACAAGTTCAACGTCAACCGCAGGTCGGGACGGATCTGCGTCATGGCATCACGCATCCGGCAGACCAGGGTGTGGATGCAACGGCAACGCCAGGCCACCCAGGCCGGCCGACAATTGTAAGTGAGGAATTCATAACGCCGGGAGAACCGATCCGGCGCCTTGGCATCCACCGGTACTTGGATGCCGGTTTCCTTTTCGAACAGTCCCACGGAGTAATCGTCATAGCCAGAATGAATGGAACCGAACCAGATCAACGTCGGCGCCCACATGGTGATGGCAACGCCCTTGAAGGCGGGCGAGTGGCCGTAGCGTTCGGCGATTTCACGAACCAGGCCGATCACCGCCTCCTGAACCACCGGATGCAGCGGGTTGAACATCGGGCCGGCATGATAGCCTTGGCCCGGCGCGAGCTGAGCGCCGGTTTTTTCGCCATAGGCCCAGGAAACCTCGGCGAGATTGCCCAACGCCGTGGGACGGGCGAGGAGTTTGGGATAATTGAGGGTGTTGTAGATCGCGGTCCAATCCATGGTGCCGGCTTGAACCTGGTCATTCCACAACAGGTTGTTAATGGTGTCGGCGCCAGCCTGAATGGCCTTCAGGTCGGTGTTGGCCTTGGCCATCAACGAACTCAGTCGCAGCAGCGTCAGGACACCTTGAAAGGCCAGGCCTTCCTGCTCAAACCGTTCCAGCAGGGCGGCCGGCCAGTCGGGGGGATCGTCCGTCCAGGCGACGTACTGCTTGCGATCCGGCGCCACCACCATGGAAAACGCGTCCGCCCGTTCGCGGCGGGACGGGTACCACGGGCCGTGATACCAGCAGATCGGATAGGCGAGCAAGTTTTGCCCAGTATGTCGCGCGTAGGTCACGACATGATCCAACCATTCGCCGAAGGTGGCCGCCCCCTCGCTGACGCCAGTGCCGCAGGGATCCTCGTACTGGATACCCAATTCGCGTCCCGCAACGGCACCACCGGGGGGCAGGATCAACGGTGGCAGACCATCCGCCAATTCCTGGATCTCAATGCTGGCGACCGCGGCCGGTTCGCCGTGGCCCCAGGTCATGAAGCAGATGCTGCAGTCGGTCCAGCGCGGCCAAAAAACCTGGCGCAGTTCGCACATCAAGCCGCTGACCGGATAGGCATGCCCGGTGGTCACGCCGGTGGAAAGGTCGTAACTCGTGCCGTCATTGATGATCATGAACCGGCGTTGGTCGTCGGGATAACGGATGATGGCCAAATGCGGCCAGCCAACGTGCTTGATCTGAAAGCGGTACCCAAACCGCGACAACGGCTTGCCCTCGGCTTCGCGGTAGGCGCCGATGGGGCTGTTCACGACCCGCGTCGCGCCCATGGCGAAATACTCGCTGGCCGCGTATTCGCGCCGGCAATCAATGGCCATCAACAAAGATGAAGACATGGCAAACCCTTTGCATCCTTCGTTAGGCTGAAGCCTGTTAGGCCGTAGGCCCTTGGAAACGTGGTTTCATCCGCATTCCGGCGGAGCCGGTGTAGCAAAGGGCTTGCAGCCCGTTGGGACGCCGCCGGCGCGATCGCTGCTTGCTTTGGTGTGACGCGCCTTGGGAGCCGCCTGGCTTTGGTCGGACGAACTCGGGCTCTGCACGCCCGGTACTCCCCGGTCGCCGCATTCCCGCCGCTCACCTCCCCGCCCAATTCACGGCACTTGTTCCAACAACTGAGCGATCTCCTGGCGGACCCTAAGAACATCACATCCCCGGCGCGAATAACTCGTCAGGCTTTTCAGGACGTCATCCGGTATAACCAGTGCTTTCTCTGCTTTGGGCAACCAGTCTTCGGGGGCTTTTTTCTGACCCTGCCGCACCTGGCGCACCCGTTCCTGCAACAACCAAAGATATTCATAATCTTCCAGGCCGTCACGAATGTTCTTCATTCGGATGGTCACCACCGGACCCTGGTCACCCGGATAGAAGATCAAACCATCGCCGTTGGTATCGGCCCAGGACCTGCCGTCATAATTGGTCAGCGGCCCTTTGTTCAGGTGCTCTTTAAATGGTGTGTGGACGGGGCCGGTTTTCCAGTAGTTCAACGAATAATGCAGGAATCCTTGTGACTTGAACTTGAAAGGCATGAACCCCATCAACTGCCGGTGTTCCGCGGCGGAATATTCCACAAACCAGTTGGCGTAGGGATGTTCCGGCGCCACACACACATACCACCACACCGCTTCACCCCGCTGGCGGGCGCGTTCGATCTGGTCAATCGTTTGATCGTATTTCTGGGTCAAGGGAACCCAGATGTCAACCACCTCCGCCAGGCCCGTTTTGATGCCATAGGTATAATCATACGCCGTGGTCATGGTCTTCAGTTCCGGCCAGCGCTTTTTGATCGTTCCGAAGATGTCCCGGATCGCGGCGAATTCATTTTCGTCACATTCATCAAACCCATAAACATAGGCGCCGTCAAGCAGTCCCGCCTGCTTGAGCCGGGGGACCGCCTCTGCGAGCAGGTCCAGGTAGGCCTGCTTTTTGTCGGCGGGATAGGGCTCGCCTTTTTTCAACTGCCGTTGCGACCAGATCATCAGGATGCAATAGCTGTCGAAGCCAGAATCTTTGAGCAATTTTACATCGCTGGTCAACGGCGGAGTTTCATTGTAAATCCGCAACGGATTCAGCCGATGATCGATGAGCACCTTCTGCATTTTCGAGCGCAACGCCAAGAGGTCGGCCGCATGGCCCGTCCCGATTGCCGCCAGTGGGATTTCCCCTTTCAGATAAGCCCGGTACTTGGCAAACTCCTCTGGATTGGCGGCGTATTGGCTTTTAAAGATGTCAACCGCCTCGCTGCCATCCCACCAATTCAGGGCGAGGGGAAAATGCTTTTCCTGAGGCACGGCAAAATTCCACACCGTGACCTCCAGTGGAATATTCAACGGTTCAACGCCTTCGCCGGTGACAGTAATCGTGCCACGGTATGTCCCGGGTTTTTGCCCCGGCTTGGCATGAATATCCAGCCAGACCGGTTGCCAGACGTCGGCGGCCAGTTCAAATGTTTTCAGGAAATCGAGCAGGGGATCAGGCCACCAGCCGACGTAATCAACATCATAGGGCGGCCGCTTGGTATTGACATAACCAACCGGCAGCACCGCAATCTGATCGGAGGTGATTTTTGCACCGTCGGGACTGGTCAAATCAGACACCGAGACGCGCACCTTTGAGACTGATTTCTTCGCCCTGAGAACCAACTGGATGCCTTCATACTCATTCGCTGCCAGGGAAAGTTCCCCAATCCGGCCAAACGTGCCGGGGAAAACCATGCCCTCCCGAAATACTTTGCTGACGCCATCCGCCCAGGCGTAGCCCCAAATGGACTTCGGATACAAGGCGTCAAACTGTTTTACTTTCAAAGATACCAGATACAGATGAAGGTCGTTGTCCAATTGCGCAATCGCATCAAGCCATTCGATGCATTTTTGTTCACGGGTATTTTTGTCAAACCCGTTTAAGGCTAGGCGAAGGCTCTCCAGTCTGGCGCGTAATGCCGGCGTTAAGCTCGCCTCGTTGGCCTTGAACGTTTCCGCTAATAGCTCAAAGGGTTGCGCAACCTGGTTGTTTTCCAGGCGCAAATTGGCCAGGCAGATTTTAAACTCCTGCGTGGGTGTGTCATAGCCAAATTGGAGCTGGGCCAGTTTCCGCTCTTGGAACGCTTTGGGAATCGTCACCCGATACGTATTCCACCCCGGTTTTATTTCCCAGCCGCCATAGCGTGCCACGCCCAGGTCATCCAGCATGACAAGTTGTAACGGCGGATTCGTCGCCCCGAGATTTTTCGCCTCAAAAACGATCTCGGCATAGTGTCCGACCGCCAGCGGTCGGCCCGCCCCCAACGGCAGGTCAATGCCCGGATACGGCATGTCCGGGGTGGCGGCCGATGTCACCAACCGGCAGCAAGCCCGCTTCGTTTCAGGATCGTCCGTAAGCTGCCAAAGCAGGCGGCCACGGTTGTTCTCCCGCGGCACCCAGCGCGCCAGGTCCGCCGGGCTGTCCAGCGGAGACAGCACTTGGGCAAACTCAACCGCGCTGGCGCTGGCACACGCCAGACCGGCAACCATCAAAAACCGTGACATGCATTTTAAAAAACAGGTCATAAAACGAGGCTCCCTAAAATTGAAACAAATGTCGAATGTTGAATACTGAATTTTGAATGTCGAATGAACAACCTTTGCTTATCCGAGCCCGGAACGTAAGTGACGGGTCCCAAGGGTTACCGTCTCCCAGCCCGGCATAGCCGGAACCAAACGAGAATCTCACACGAAAACACGAAATTTTGACCGGTCACTTTCGCTCTCTGCGGTCGCTTCGTTCGCGGCTCGGATGGGCACCGATATTACAGACCGGAATGAGTGGCACCATGAAGCGCATGAAGGGCATGAAAAATGGATTTCCGTCTAGCGCATGAGTTGAGCCTGAACCGGATCATGTGTAACCTCCCAACTTCCCGCCGCCAACCGGTCCCGTGCGGTGAGTGCAAAAGACCTGAATTTTAACCGCGAAAGCGCACCAAGACCGACAAGCATCAGTCCTTAACCAGGATTATTCATGAACCGAGTGAATAATTCAGGCTAAGTCTTCAGCGTTTAGTCGCTATTTGCTTGGCGTTCTCTGCGTTCTTTCGCGGTTAATCAATCCCTTATTGTTTCCGCCGGAGCAAGGCGAGCGACGCCGCCAGTCCCAGCAGACTCAGGGTCGCCGGTTCCGGAATCACCGAGGCAATACGGAAGCCGAGGTCGGCGGCGCTAGTGGTAGCCTTCGTCTCATAATCAATCATGCCGCGAAGCCATGTGTCGCCATGGATATAGCCGTCCATCCATGCCGGCGTGTATTGATTTGGGCTCGTGCTGTAACGCACTTCCGCCATTTCCCACAGATTGCCCGCCATGTCAAGGGCACCATAGGGCGACATCGTGCTGGGATAGGATCCGACATTCAATGCACTGCCGACCACGCCGTTATAGTTGGCCGAGTTGGTGCCGGTTGAGGCGAGTGCTGCCGTCGGCGCGGTATCTGAACCGGTCTGGTACTGCCAGTAACCCGCGTTTGTCGAACCGCCTTTATAGAACGCGGCCTTGATCAGTTCGCTTTCGGTGGGCAGGAAGTATTTGGCATTCTTGTTGCGCCAGATATTCTTGGTCCCGTCGCCATTGTCCCACTGGTCCGCTTCCGCCCAGGGGGCAATCGTGGTCCAGGACGTCATGTCGTAGGTTCCGCCCTCCAGCAAGCCGTTGCCGCCGGTGGGACAGCCGGCATTCAGCCAATTGGCATACATCAAGGCTTTCAATGTCGGTGCGTTACCGGCCGCCAGCGTGGAACCAAGGCCAGCGGCGTTACCGGTAATCGCATACTCCATCGCATTAAACTGTCCAACCGTAATCTCCGTCTTGCCGATATAGTAGTTATAATTGACAGCGCCAAAGGTCTCGGTCGTGTTGTACCAGCCCGCGGTTCCGGCATTGCCGGCGTCACCGACGGCTACCACATCAATGGCAAAGCTGATCGGGGCGGTTCCGCTTGGGTTGTTGGTGGTGAACGTATTTGCGACCAGGGTAGTCCCTGACACCGTCAACAGGACTACCAGGATCAGGCCACTTGTTGTTTTCATGTTCTTTTTTTCCTTAACGCTCATGGTTTTTGATTTCACGGACTGGAGCAAACGGCGGACATCATACTCATGGTTAAACCGGGATCACACGCTGCATGGCAAATACTTGCGGGCCAGTCACCTCCTTTCCTTGAATAACGGCGAGGAACTGAAGGTCAACCCACTCTTGCTGAACAGGTTGAAGTAGAGGACGGTCATCTCTGCCGGGATGTCCGCCTGGAGTGAACCGGCGGCGGGGGTAATCTCGGCGGGCTGTTGCTGCCACAACCGTTCCTTGTACGCTCCCGAACCGGTGGTGTAGATCAGTTCGGCGCGATCAAAGTTTTCCCCGCCGGCCGCAACCGCAAACCCCGCCATGACCTTGCCGTTGTTGATCCGGGGCGGGGCCATCTCCGGTGGTGGCAGGAACATGCCGTGGCCCGTGACGGCGTTGGCGAAATTGTGGATTTCTTCCGGCTTCTCGCCGGGACCGCCATGGCCATGCGGCATCCTGACGATCAAGGCGAAAGACGATTTTCCGGCCGTTATCTGAGCAGACCGAAAGGTGGTGTCAAAAGGGAACGCGGCATCATTGGTACCGGTCAGCCAAAGAAACGGCGACTTGGCCGTCCGCAAGTAAAGGGCCGGATCCCACAGGCGCAGCCACGCTTCACACGCGCCGGAATGTTGCTGGACGTCTTCCGGGTTCCACAGGCAGGAAAGATTGAGGAAGCCGCAACCATAAACGGGGGCGGCAAACGCCAAACGAGGGTCAAGGCCGGCCGCCATGCAAGCCAGCACGCCCCCCCAGGAGACCCCGGTAATCCCGATGCGCCCGGCGTCAACCTGCGGAAAAGAACGCAACAGGGAATGGCCCGCAATGACCGTCGCTACCGCCTGGTACGGCCACTGTTCCTCTGGTGGCAAGGAAGCTTCGGGAAACATGCCCCAACCGGCCGGCCCGGAAAAGGCATGGCGCGGCCACTGGGGACGGCCATGGGGCGTTTCATGCCAGCAGGGAACGCCACCACAAGTATCCATGGCGATGGCTGCGTAACCGCGGGCGTTCCATAACCGAACCCAATCCGGGAATGCCGTTCCGCCGCCGCCGTGGACCAGCACGATTCCCGGGCATTTTTCCCCTTCTCGCATCTTGGGAAAACCGATCCAGGCGAACGCCTTGACGGAACGGTTTTTCCAGGTCCCGCAGTCATAAAAGACCGGTTGCACGTCCTGCTGGTAATCAAACGCCTCGGCTTTGCCAGCCGCCGGCGTGGTCATCAGATGTTCAAGATTCCATTGCATGGCCAAATCATGATCTCCAGTTAACCGTCCGCTCAATCGGCGAAATAGGTCCAGGGTTTGGTGGCGAAGCCGTCACGAGTCGGATTCCAGTTCGCGGCTTTCAGCACTTCGGACATGTGGATGGCCTCGACATGACCGTCAAATTTGACTGCATTGACGCGGTTGTTGTGGCGGGCGCTGGTTTGATACCCCGCCGACCCGTTAAAGGGATAGCAGTCGCGGATAATGATCCGTCCCTCCCGGTAGTCAGGGTCCTCAATATGGGCATCGGCAAAAACGATCAGCCCGGCCCCGGCGCCCAGGTTGCTCAACTCGCTGCTCTTGGCCGAATCAGCGTCGGCCCAGCCAAAGGTCCGGCAGTTGAGGCCGTAGCTGATGCCGGGCAGGATGGCATCGATATTCACCCCGTGGGCGATGCCCTTGATCTGCGGCGCCGACGGACATTGCATGGCGTTTTCGCTTTTAATGTAGTCGAGCATCACCAGGGGCCAGTATTGCCAGTTGGTGTCTCCCGGCACCGTATGCCACATGCACAGCACCATGTTGTAGTCGTTGTTGTCGTCAGCATACAGGGAAAAGCACAACCCCATCTGCTTCAAATTGCTGAAACATTTGATTCCCTTGGCGGCATCGCGGGCATGTCCCAACGCCGGCAACAACATGCTGGCTAGAATCGCGATAATCGCAATCACCACCAGCAGTTCTATCAGCGTGAAAAAATCGGCACGAGCCCGCATTCTGTCATCGCCGCCAATGTGCTTCATGTTTAGATTCCGCATGATTGCCGAACCCCTAACCCACGGTGTTGTAACTGGCACCACGATTCAGCATGACTGCCGGTGGATCGCACTTTTTGCCTAATGGCACCTGCCCGGCCTGCAAGTCCCGTTCGACGAAGACGGGATCGAGCACGATGTCGCGGCCCGGCCGACCGGCGATCATTTCCAGGACCAGCTTGGCGGTTTCCTCGCCCACGGTGGCAAAGGGTTGGTTGACGGTGGAGAGGCGTTTGATGCCCAGCCCTTCCGGGCAGAGATCGTCATAGCCGATCATGGCGAGATCGCGCGGGATTGAAATACCCCGCGCGGCGAGGGCGGCGGCGGCCGGATAGGCCAGACGGTCGTTGTGGGCCAGGATGGCGGTCGGCCGCGGCGTCATCTTGAGCAGGGTGTCGATGGCGGGGACGATCTGCCCATCCCCGCACCACGCGCTACCAAGAGACGGGATGTCGATGACGAGCGGCTCCAACCCCCGCCCGCGCATGGCCGATTCGTAGGCCAGCCAATGTTCCCTGGCTTTGAGATGAAAACCAGGATGCACCTCATCCTGATAGTCCTGATAGGTGAGATGCACGATCCGGGTGTGTCCCAACTCATAGAGCCGCTCCATACACCGCTTGACGCCATTGGCGCGGGAGAGCTGAACACAGGGCAGTTCCGGAATGACTTTGTTGGCGACCTGGATGACGGGGATGCCGAAACGCTGGCTGAGCTTGAGGAGCGCCCCGGCGTTGGTACGCCCATCGGAATCGATGGCAGGGGTGAGGACGATGGCGTCGGCGCGCCGGGCCATGGCCAGGTCAATGTGGGCCAGTTCATCGCTGGCCTGGTTGCCGTGGATGCTGGTCAGGACGGAATAGCCGTTGTTCTCAAGCTGGCGCTGGAGCCCGTCCAGGCATGGCACGAGAATGTCGAGGTGGAACGACTCCCGGCAGAGGAAGGCGACCAGGTAGGACTTTTTCGTCGACAGCGACTTCGCGGCGAAGTCCGGGACGTAGTTCATCTCCTCCGCCAGCTTGCGCACCCGGGCCTTGGTGGCGCGGCCGACGGCAACCGTGGAGGTGCTGCCCGACAAGGCGGCGGAGACCGCCTGCTGGGAGATGCCCAGCTTCTTGGCGATATCCGTCATCGTCACGCGGCGTTTGCTGATTTTGGACGGCATGTTCGGAACGCCCTTGATAATTCAATTGTACGCACAATCTAGCGCGGGGGTTTGGTTTGTCAAATGCGGCGACGACATGGGGGACCAAAAGCAGGCCGAACCTGGGAACGCCGAGCCCCAGCTCGGCGAGTTGATTCACCGCCTTGAGATGCGTTCAAAAGTAACGAGGTCCGCGGTAGCAAAGCGATTGCATCGCGCTCTTCGAGCTGCCACGTCCCGATTGGGCGGGCTGCAAGCCCTTTGCTACAAGTCGGACATGAAAAAGCGGCAAAGGAATTGCCGCACTCCAAAAACGGTATTTCCCGACGCAATGGCTCGCGCCGAGCTGGGGCTCGGCGTTCCCAGGGCCACTCGGCCTGATGCCCCGCAGGTCCCTGCCGGCCAGGCGGCATGGGTTCGCTCCGGCGGCCTTCCCGGGGGCTTGTGTTGATTGTTCGGACAATTTTAGGTTTTTGAGGACAGCATCGACGGCGTATGGGCCATGACCTGGAGCCGCCCGTCCTCGGGCGGCCAGGGGGCGTCCGTCGCGCCGCACCCCTGCGGAAGGCCAGGACAGGCAAGATTGCCTGTCTCACGTTGGGTGCCAATTTTGAATGTCTTCACACACGTTTCCAACGTCTTGCGGTAAATGTGTATTGGTTTTATCCGCGCACATCCGCGTCATCCGCAGTTAAAATTCTTTTTTTGCCGTTTTCAAACGTTTATTCATGTGAGTGTTGCCTGCTGTAGCTGAGCGCTTGTAGCGCGGCGGCGACGTTCCGCCGGGCTACAAGCCCTGAGCTACAGAGGTAAAGAATCCAGACCGGCATCAAGGACTTTTGAAACCACCTCGTTAGATTGGAAATCGTCGTCGTTCTCGTGCTCGTCGTCGTC
>CAITYL010000400.1 GCA_903896595.1 uncultured Lentisphaerota bacterium | reverse complement strand
GTGAGGGGCGACGATCAAGCTGGCCGGTCCGGAACCAATTCACAATGTTTCAATCCACGCCCCCCGTGTGAGGGGCGACCGTACCCCAGCGCCCGATGCACCGTGCTGGCGTCGTTTCAATCCACGCCCCCCGTGTGAGGGGCGACTCTCCGGCACGTCAATCATCGCCGTCTTAAAAATGTTTCAATCCACGCCCCCCGTGTGAGGGGCGACATTAGAATTATAACTCATTGTGGAGCAAAGGCAAAAACGCTCCATTCCGCGAACCTGGTGCGGATGGAACCGTTCTATTTGGTTTAGAAAGAACGAGGCTGTTGTATTGCTCTTTACCAAAGGTAATTATGACGTTCCGCGAAGCGCCCGATGCCGGTGGTGTTTGCCGGGGGATCGCGGAACCCCAAAGGCGATCACACAATCATGGGCGCTTCCACGTCCATTGCCACTTTGGCGCCGAGGTGCTCGATGCGATGTTGGTAATTGTTGCCGAGATAGTAGAACCGCAGGCTGTCTTCCGTAGACAGATAAATGTCCTCAAGCCGGTTTTTCAGGGTGGTCCACTGGCCTGGATCAACATTGCATTCAAAGACCGAATTTTGGACGCGGATGCCAAAATCTTCGCAGGTCTTGGCGACGCGGCGCAGGCGCCGTCGTCCTTCCGCGGATACGGTGGCCACGTCATAACTGACTAGGACCAGCATGGCTTTTCCCCCTGGCGGATGACCGATTAAACGATCCTACCCTGCGCTCTGGTGAGTTTTTCATTGTCTTCAGCCTACAGCCTAACACGCTTCAGCCTAGCGAAGCACAACCCCATCATTTCCAAATAAATGGCGGATAGGCATCGAGGTCGCCGCGCAGATGACGGGCCAGCAACAGCGCCTGCGCATGCAACAGCAAGCCGACCGGCACGTCTTCCTGGAGAAAGGGATGCTGCACCTCGTCATGTTTGCGTTTCTGGTAGGCGACGAGCACGGTTTTGCGGGTTTCGTCGTCCATGGTCACCGCACCGGTCTCGGTGGTTTTAAAGCCCTTGCCCGCGACTTGCCGCAGATTGATCAGGGAGAGGGCGAGCCGGTCGGCAATGATGGGCCGGAACTCTTCCATTAGATCCAGCGCCAGGCTGGGGCGGCCCGGCCGCACCGCGTGGAAGAATCCCTGCTGCGGGTCGAGCCCGACCCCTTCGCAGGCCGCCTCCGCGTCATGCGCCAGCAGCGTATAGAGAAACGACAGTAGCGCGTTGAGGTTGTCCAGGGGCGGGCGGCGGCTGCGCTCCCGCATGAAGAAGGCGTCTTTTTCCGCCGTTACCATGCGGTCAAAGACCGAGAAGTAGAGCTTCGCCGCGTCACCCTCAACGCCGCGCAGCACCTCGCGGTCGGCAATGGTCGCCAGCGTGCCGAGCGTGTGTCCGAGTTTGGCCACGGCCTGCGCCGTCTGGCCATCGGCGTCACTTTCCGGGTGGTCGCGCAAGGAGCGCTGAAGCACCGTCCGTCCGTTGGCCAGCTTGGCCGTGAGCATGTTGCGGGCGATGGCAAGTGCGCCCGCGGGAAGATCCGCCCGCCGGTATTGTTCGCGACGCAAGAGAATGTTGCCGTTCACCGGGCCTTCCACCCGGGCCAGAAACTGGCCGCGCTCCGAGAGAAAACTCACATGCACGCCGCGTTCCCCGCACAGCCCCAGCAAAAACGGACTGCACAGGACATTGCCAAAGGCGACGATGCCGCCCAAGGTATGGATCGGCAGCCGCAGCCGTACCTGGTGTTCCACTTCCACCACCACGCACTCGCCTTCCTGCCGCAGATAGGCGCCTTGGGTGGTGATGTACAGCGTGTTGAGCAGTTTTTTCATGGGCCCGTCTCCAGCATTTGGCGCAAATAATCGGCGACCCGCCGCTGACCGGAAATCCGCGGCTGGCACAGTTCCAGCAGCGAACAGGGGTCACACTTTGCCTTGGCGTATTCCGCCAGCGGCGTGACGCCGGCGGCCAGGAGCACGTGCAGCCGCGCGGCCGTGGCTGCCACCAGCGTCCGCAATTCCGGCGTGAAGGCGACCTCAAGCCGTCGTCGTGTGGCCCCATAGAACAGCGCGCCCGCCGGAATCGTCACGCCCAACATTTCCTCCAGGCACAACGCCTGCGCGCAAAGTTGGACTTCGTCGGCCTGGTGCGCCTTGGGCTTGCCGCGTTTGTACTCCACCGGGAACGGCCCCCACCGGCCGGAAATGCCGGGAATGGCCGTGGCCGCCGCGGGAACGGCGTCGCCCGCCGTTGCGGAGTCCGCACGGTGGAACTCCACCACATCGGCCTGCCCGGTCAGGCCCAGGCATAACGAACGCAGGCGGACGCCGGTGGCCGTGCGCGTGTCGCCCCGGCTTTCGCTACCGCCCTCATGCACATGCTCGTGCAGGTTCCGCCCCTCGGCGGTGAAGCGGTTTTCCGACCATGCCTGTTCCAAATGAATCAGTGCGCACTGCCGTTCGCAGTACAGCAGATGCTGCAGCGCGGAGATGGGCAGCAGTTGGTCTTCGGCGTACAAGATGATTGGTCCTTTGCCGGGGCAGCCTCACGGTGTCGCGGAGAGAAACGGAGTCAACCCATCGGGCTCTCCAGCCGCACATACTTCCCGAGTTTCTCGCGCAGCACCTCGGTGAGATTACTTTTGTCCTCACGATACACGGAGATCAGCCGTTTTCCCTGCTGCTGGTAAAGCTTGAGCTTCATCAGCATGCCGATCTTGTAGTCGATGGTGTCCATGCCCCAGTACTCGATGTAGACATCGAATTCGGGCAGGTAGAAGTCGGGGCGGATGGCATAGCCGTCGACGATGCGCATCCGCTCGTCATAACGGTAGACAATGCCATTTGTGGCCAGCCATTCGGCGATTTTTCGTTCGCCATCGGACTGCACCAGCGTGCCGTCACGGGCCTGGATCTCTTTTTTTAGCTCAATGCGGGTGTCCCAGTTGCGCCGCTCCAGATAGACTTCGTCGAAGCAGCGGTCGCAGAACTCCCGCTGGAATGCCCGTTGGCTGCGGGCGAACTCGCCCGCATCAAGGCGCACGCCGCAGCGTTGGCAGGTGTGGATGACTGACTCATCTGCGATTCGCGACGCCTCCTCAATGACGGTGACGGCCAGCGCCGCGTCGCGGCGGTTGTACTCCGTTTCCGCGGGGTTGGCCGCCACGTCCCGCAGGTCGGGCAACGCCGTCTTGGCCGCCGCGCCATAGGCCTTCAGCGCCTTCACGGCGTACTGCCGCACCTGCGGATGCGCGTCCCGCATGGCCGGCAGCAGCGCTGCCACCGCCGCCGCGGAGTCCGCAACGCCGGCGAGCTTGCCGAGGGCGGAGGCGGCCAGGCGGCGCACTTCCGCCGCCGGGGTGGCCAGGAGCCGCGCCAGTTCCGGCAGGGCCGCGCCGTCGCCCGCATTGCCCAGGGCGACGGCGCGGTCACGCAACTCAATCACACGGAATCGTTCCATGGCGTCCCCCGAGGTTTAGCCACCGTCCTTATACTCATAAAACGCACGGGCGGGCTTGATATTGTCCACCTCCGCACTTGGTGTTTCCCGGACCGGCCGGGGCGGGGGCACCGGCCGATTCGGATGGCACTGGGGCGGTCAGGGTTTCTCGATGATGGTTACGCCGGCCGGCAGACCGTCCCGGTTGATGGCGAAGGCGTAGTCCGCGAAGTCGCGGGCGGGCTTGGACTCATCCTTGCGCTTGAGCGTGACGCGTCCGAATAGCTGGTGCGCCGGCGCGTTGCCGAGGGCGGAGTCGTGCTTGAAGATGACCAGCTTTTGGGTGGACATCAGACCGCGGGCGGCGGAACGGTCATGTTCGAACATGTTCGCCAGGGCGTCCCACAGCAGGTCAAGGTCGGCTTCTGTGAAACCGGTCTGATTGGCGAGATGCGCGGAGACAAAGCCGTGGGCGACATAGACGCCATAGGGCACGGTGTTCTTGCGGCCCATGGTGCGGTTGTCGCCGGACTGCTTTTCCGCCTCCGCCTCGGTGGCGACGGCGCAGCGGGTGATGGAAAACTCCGAGGTCACCACCGGGTCGACCGAACGGCCGAAGGTCATTTGCACGGGGCCGCGAACCTGGCCGGCATTGGCTCCCGTGGACATGACGGCGCCGAACGTGCGGATGTCGAAGTAAGTCCCGCACATTTGAAGCCGGGCCTTGTCAACTTCTTTGCCTTGCCCTTCACCTTTGGTGTTACGTTTTTTGCCGTCTTTTTCGTCAACCGGCGGCTTTTCCAGATCGGTGCCAAGATTTTGGTACGCATTAGCAATCAATTTGTTTAAAACAGCCTTTTCTTTGACAAAAATATCGAACCCTTTGGCCGAATCTTGCGTCATTTGGACAAAGTTTCGCACCTTGCGTTTGAGGCAGACATCGGTGACGATGCCCTGGCCGGATTCGGCGTCGATGCGGGGGAGGTTGCCGGCGTCGGGATCGCCGTTGGGGTTGCCGTCTTTCACGTCGAAGACGAGGACGAAGTCGTAGCGGTTTTTGATCGGAGTGCTCATGGCGTGTTTTCCCTTTTCTGTTGGTCAATCGACCTTGGTATCGGATTTCTTGGTGAAAAAGTCTTGTTTTTGGTGGTAATAACCAATGGCAAAACGGCCCTGGTCGGCGAGCGGCAGATGGGCCGGGAAGTCGCCGATTTCGGACATGATTTCGCCGATTAGTTTTTCGTAGTTGATGCGTTCCCCGGTATTTTCCAATTTGGAGAGATGATGGTTTTTCAACCGCATGAGATTGCCGAAGACCGTGACCGGGGTGCCGGAGGCGGCGCCATAGAACCGGTCTCGGATGGTGGCGTTGATGCCGGGGTTGGCGCGTTCTTGGATGCGTTCCAGCACGGCGAACAGCCGCCCCAGGCGGTAGCCGGGATTGGTGTTGGCGAGATCGAGGCTCATGGCGAGTTCCTTCTCTTGGTTGGGGTTGTTGGAGCGTAAAGAACGGTTGAGGCAGGCTTTTATAAGGGCGGCACGGACATGGGTGACGTCATGTTCGACGATGATGCGACGAATGACGGATTGCAGGAGCGTCTGCGGATATGGCAGTCCTTCCAGGATCGCGCGCATGGTATCGCCGGCGAGATTCGGCGGAATGTTTTCCGATTTGCCCAAAGGTGCGGTGGAAACCAGCAGCCGCCACAGGGAGAACGTATCCTTGTCTTTCGGCCCGTGCGCAATCCGCAAATCGTCGAAGTGCTGGCGGAAGTGCGCCGACATTTCAGCAACGGTTCCGCAATGCCAAAACCGGATGGAAATGCGGGCGGCGTTCGGGGAGAGGCCGAGAACATAGAAACGGGTGTCGATATCGTCCGCCGCCATTGTTCCGGCATCAACCGATTTGTAAAGCGCCTTGACGGCTTCTGTTTGTTGATCGGGATTGTCCTTGGGCGGTTCAGAGAAGAAATCGCAGACAAGTGTTTCCAACGGGTTGGGTTTTGATGCCCAAAAAACCGTGGTGGCATCGCCGACCTGAAGCTTTTGTCGGGAATCCTTGCCGAGTAACGTGTTTAGTGCGGTGGAGTAGGCAAAAGTGGCGGTCTTTCCAACCGTGGCGTTGTCGTTGCTCTTTTTCCCAAACGATTCGAATGCGTCAAGATTGAAGCTGACAATATTGGCGCCGGTGGAATTGGAATCGCGTATGCCTTTAATGGCAGGATGCAGACGTTCCGGTTCTTCCCGTGCGCCAGTGACGAGGCAAATCGTAGAACTGGTGGGGGCGGTTGCTGTTTTCATCAGGGCGGCAGCAACATCGGGACAGTTGAACACCGGTTTGGCGTCCCCTGTGACACGGAATGATAGGAACGGAGCCGTTTCTTTGATTTCTTCCCATCCCTGAAGTTTTTCGAGGGCGGCGATTTTGTCTGGTTTTGCAAGGAAGCGGAGTACCACAGCAACCGGGGATATATCGGGAACGGCTATGCCGGCGATCCGATCACAAAACATCTTATGTTGCTCGGCCACCCGGTCGGGTCTGCCCTTGATGACAAGCCCCAATGCATATTCTGGGTTGTCCCAAAGTAGGTTGGCCGCAATATTGGATGCGCGCTTAATTGCTTGTGGAATCAGGAACGTCTTTGCTCGCTTTTTCTTGCCTTCGCCTTCGCGCGTGTCGTCGATGGAGATTGGGGTTCCTGTCTGGTCAATGACGATCAGGAATGGCAGTTCTTTGCGTTCCCAGCCCGGTGGCGCGATGTCGGAATCGGCCAGTGCCGCTTTGCGGTCGTAATATTCCTTGAGTGCTTGGAGGATCATTGGCGCACCTCCTCACTGTCGGGGGCTGGGACGTCGATGACGCCGTCCTGCATGTGGGGCCGGTAGAACATGGGCTTGATGTCCTTTGAATCGGAAAAATTGAGGTCGTAGAGCATCCAGCCCAAGTCGCGGGAATCCGAAATGGGGGATGCTGGATCCGCCAGCGGGTCGGCCAACCGAAACGCGCAGGAGAATTCGCGGCAACCGAGATAGGGTTGGTTGAAACATTGTCCTTTCCGGGCGCGGCGTTCGAACATGGCGGCATACTTGGCTGGCGTTTCGTCCTTGCGAAGTTGGCCGGCCTCTTCGGCATCCGTCAGCCATTCCGGGACAGGGTTGATGACCTTGCCGCGCTGATCCGGGGGGATAAAGTCGAACTCGGCGTGGAGCCGGTATTTCACGTCGCGCAGGATCAAGCCGGCACGCTGCTGGCGATCCTCCTCAATGAAAATTCCGCTGCCAGCTCGCGGCGAGGCAACCTTGCTGACTTCATTGCGGCGGACGGAGGCCCAGCGGATGGGGGCCAGCACCTCGATCTTGGTCACCCGCCAGCGGATGGCGGGCTTCCAGAAAATGGCCTCAAAGATGGCACGGGCGGCGGAGGGGGTGATGACGTCATAGCTGACGCGCTCCACCTTCATTTCCGGGCGGGTGAAGCAGGCAAACTCGCCGCTCACCTCAAGGCAGAAGCCTTTCATGGGGAACCTCTTCTCTTGGTTACCGAACTTAGACACCAGTGATATCTTCTATCGGCAGGGACTCACGGAATACATCCAACCCGATCTGTGCATTGTATGAATTGGGCATGGTCTGCACCAGAATGTTGTCATGGACTTCTTCCAATAAGCCATTGGTTTTCATCTTTTCGGCAAGGTATACGGGCAGATTGACGGTATAACGCTGGAGCCGGCGCATATTCTCGCGTGTTGGTCCGATCATGCGGACTTGATTGATCCAGTGATCGCTCTCGCCGTAACGGACGATGATGGGACGTTGGGCTTGGTCGTCAATGAGCTTGAAATTGGCGGCGGCGGTGCGGAACGCCAGCTTGAAGCAGTCGGCCTGGTTCAGTGCTTGCACATTCTTGACCAGCCAATCCCGGAACACGCCACCTGTGTCATTGAGTTTTCCATAAAACAGGTTGAAGTAACGAGTGTATTCCGATGGCGCATCGGGGGCGAAGTCCGCACGCGACGCTTGTTCCTTGGTTGTGCCTTCGCCCTTGCGCAGAAGTCCGGGGGGCGCCGGCTTGGGCGGGACAAAGACATGGACTTGGCCGAGTTTTCCCTCCCCATTGAGCTTGCCTTCACGGTTGCAGCGGCCGGCGGCCTGCGCGATGGAATCAAGCCCGGCGAGCGCGCGATAGACGACCGGGAAGTCGAAGTCCACTCCCGCTTCAACAAGCTGGGTACTGATGACGCGGCACGGTTCGTTTGCCGTGATCCGACGCTTGATTTCGGCAATGATCTTGGAGCGGTGCTCGCCGCACATCAGCGCGGAGAGATGAATGGTGCCTTCGGGCATAAGCCGGTAGAGGTCGTAGCAGTCGCGCCGGGTGTTGACGACGCATAAGGCTTGTTCGTGCTGTTGAAGGCGCGCGGCCAGTCCCGCCCAATCAGAGGTGGCGTTCAGGTCGGCCGGAAAGTGAAATTCGGTTCGTTTTAGGCGTTCGTAGAGTTTCTGTTCCGGTGGAATGATTTCCCGGGGCGGAGCAAGCTTCGGGCATGGTGGCGGCAAGGTGGAAAGCGCCGGTTGGGTGGCGGTGGCAAGCACCAGCGTGACGCCGTAGTTTTGGGCGAGCTGGTTCATGGTGTCCACGCAGGGGGAGAGCAGGCCCGGCGGCAGTAATTGTGCTTCGTCGAGGATGACTACGCTGTTGGCAATGTTGTGGAGCTTGCGGCAGCGACTAGACTTGGCGGCATACAAAGATTCAAAGAACTGGACATTGGTAGTGACGACGACCGGGGCGTCCCAGTTTTCCGCCGCCAGACGTGACCGCGGGGTTTCTTTTTCCGGGGCAAGATTGCTGTGATGCTCGATGACGTTTTCATCACCGAAGATGCCGCGCAGGATGGCGGCGGTTTGCTCAATGATGCTGGTGTAGGGGATGACATAGATGATGCGCGCCTTGCCATGTTTCACGGCGTGATCCAGCGCAAAAGCCATGCCGGAAAGCGTCTTGCCGCCGCCGGTTGGGACGGTGAGGGAGAACAGCCCCGGTGCGGACTCCGCAGCTGCCCGGCAGGCAGTGAGAATTTCCTGGCGGATGGCGTTGACCGGCGTTTTTGGCGCGGACGCCGCAAGTTTGGCCAGGTGCGCGTCCATCTTTTCCTTGAGTTGTTCTAATGCAGCAAACTTCGCGGCCGTACGCTGCCCGGCCTTTTGTTTATCCATGAAGGCTTCCGTATCGAGGAAATCGGCATCCACCAGGCAGGAGTAGAGCATGCGCATCCAGAGATGGACGTTTTCGGGTTTGCGGGCAAATTCCGGGGGACGGGCGGGGATCAGTTCGCCGGATATTTTGGCCGCATACTCCCGGATACGGCCAAGGTTTTCCCGGCCTTCGCCCATGCGGACCGAGAGCGCGGCGTTGGCCGTTTCGGCGGAATACCAGTCGGGCAGGCCGGCATGATGTCCGGCGGCAAGATAGGCGAGAATGCGTCCGGCGCATGGTCCAAGCGTTTCTTCCGCATACGCGGCTCCGGCAGAAGAATGGTTGACCCGGCCAGAATCATACTCCGCATCATCCAGCCCGTTTTCCCGGAGCAGATAGCCTTGGAATGCGGAGTCCGCTTTGCCAAGGTCGTGCAACCAACCGGCATTGGTTGCCCAGTCGGCGGAGGCGAACGGCGCCGCGAATTCCGCGGCGCGCTTGGCCGTTGCGGCGAGGTGTTCCGCCAGTGGCTGCCAGTCGGCTTGCGGCTTGTCGGGGAGGGAATGGGCGTATAGCGGGGTCATGCTGCGATCTCCGCAACCAATAAAGGAATATGCATTTTTTGCATATTGCTTTCCGATAGGGGTAGTTCGCCTTCGGTAAACACGTTGCGAACGTGGCGTGCGATTACCGATTGATCGCGTTCAAACAACCGCACCATGTCGGCCTGCGTCAGCCAGACGGTGTCCCGTTCCAGGCGCACTTGGACGCCAGGGCCGTGGTCGGCGGCATACAGGATGATTTCGCCATGGTCGGGCATGGGGTCACCTCGCGGGGGACAGCGGTCAGCGGTGCCGTTACGGTTCTGAAAATAGGTGGGGTTGTCAATAATGCAAGTTTTTTTAATAAAAAAAGTTTTGTCATCATGTCTTTTTAGGCTATGTTATGGGGTGACGGGGCGTTGGGCCGGGGCGCCATCGCAAAGCGATTGCATCGCGCTCTTCGAACCGCTACGTCCCGGTTGGGCGGGCTACAAGCCCTTTGCTACATTCATGAATAATCCGAGGTGGAGGGGTGAGTAATTCAGGATAGGGGTACGCCCCGCTGGAGATGGTGAATGGTTAAAACAACAACAACGACGCCCTTGTTGCTGGATGAAGAGTTTCACCGGTCGCGGCTGCGACTGCTGCACTTGGAGCGGGTGGCGTACTGGCGCGGCCGGGTGTCGCGCGCCGATTTGACGGATACTTATGACATTTCGGGGGTGCAGGCCTCGAACGATTTCCAGCGCTACCTGGCGTTCAATCCGGGGGCGTTGCAGTATGACCTGCGGAAGAAACGCTATTTCTGGAACCCGGCGGCGCAGCCGGTGCTGCACCGGCCGGACTTCGGCGAAGCGGTGCGGGAGTTGCTGGACGCGGAGCCGCCGGCGGGTGGCGCCCCGGTGGCCGGTTCGGAGGCGGTCCGCTGCCGACGGCTGGAGTATCCGGTGCGCGAGGCGAAGCTGGAGATTCAGCGGGCGTTCATGGGGGCGATTCTGAACGGCACGGTGCTGGCGGTCCGCTATCTGTCGGTGTCGTCCGGGGATCATGAGGTGCGGGAGATCGCGCCGCATGGGTTTGGGCATGACGGATTTCGCTGGCATGCGCGGGCGTGGTGCCGCAAGAACGGGGAATATCGTGATTTTGTGCTCGCCCGGGTGGCGGCGGTCAAGACGGAACGAGTGTTGGCGGAAACGCTGCCCGCCGATACGGCGTGGACGGCCGCCGCGGTGGTGACGGCGCGGCTGAACCCGGCGCTGCCAGAGGAGGTGAAGGCAGGGTTGCGGGAAGAGTATGCCCTGGATAAAAAGGACCGGCTCCGGTGGCAGACCCGGCAGGCGCTGGCCTTTTATGCCAAACGGCATTTGGCGTCACTGGCGTCCCCGGCGGCAACGGACAACCCGTGCCTGCTGGCCTGGTTTGTGGAGATCGCGATGACGTGATGGCGGGCGGCGCGAAGAGCGCGAGACGCGGTTGGGAACCCCCTTTTCAGGAAAGGCGGTTCCCAAACCCTCCGTCAAACCTGGTTGTGCCTTTTTACGGATTCCGCAGGCCGCCGCTGAGTTCGGGCGCGTCCAAGCCCGCCAAGAAGGGTGGAACTGGCGTGACGCCAACGTTCCGCCCGGGGCCGGGCGGCTCCCGGTCATGGAGAAACGCCGTTACTTTTTCGAAAATTCACCCATGATGGTGGGCGTGGTGAATCGTGGCCACGTCATCGAGTTGGGCGCGGTCGCCGCGGACGGCGCGCAGGCGGAACCAGCGCATGACCATGCAGTCGCGGATGCCGCGCCACAACCGGTTGCCGATGCCGTACTTGGAGCTGCCGCGGGTGCGGGGGCGGTTGTTGACCGGCACTTCGGTGATGGCGTAACCCTGGTAGCGGAGGAGGGTGGGCAGGAAGCGGTGCATGCCGTTGAACACCGGCAGGTCGTGCAAGGCGTCGCGGCGCAGGGCGCGGAAGGTGCAGCCGGCGTCATGCACCTGGTTCTCGCCGGTCAGCCAATTGCGAAAGCCGTTGGCCAGCCGCGAGGAGATCTGGCGCACCCAGTTGTCGCCCGCCTTGCGGGTGGCGCGCCGGTCACCGCAGACGGCGGCGATGCCGGGGGTCATGGCGGCCAGCATGGCCGGGATGTCGGCCGGGTCGTTTTGCTGGTCGGCGTCGATGGTGATGACGATGTCGCCATGGGCGAAACGGAAGCCGGTGGCCTCGCCGGCACTCTCGCCCGAGTTCACGGTGTGGCGGACGATGCGCAGCCACGGCCGGTCCTGGCGGAGTTCGCGCAGGACGGCCAGGCTGCGGTCGGTGCTGGCATCGTCCACGCAGACCGCCTCGAACGAATGTCCGGTTGGGCGCAGAACCCCTTCGAGCTCATCCAGCAATGGCCGCAGGTTGTCCTGCTCGTTGAAGACCGGAATCACCACCGAAATGTCAACGGTTGTCGCGCAGCACATGAGGATGACCTTTAAAAACTGAAATGGGGAAAGCTGAAAGCAGAAATAATAGCAAAAGTAGCCAGAATTCAGTAGTCAGAATATTTAAAGCCGTGCGGAACGTGGGATTGCATTTCATTCTGAATTCTGGCTACTGGATTCTGAATTCCAGGCGAGCGTGGGTTTTGCCAGAGGGTTAAAAGTTGCTTCTGGCCCCCGCCAAGGCGGTCTTGGGACGATGCCACCTCCTGGTTTCAGACTGGCCGGTGCCGGCCCGCCTGAAACCAGGAGGTGGGGATTCTCAAGGGACGGAGTTCCTTGAGCAGGGTTTGGGGCGGCGCCCCAACGTTAGGGATGCTCAGCGGCCAAAGAAGGTGCGGATGGCCTGGCCGACGGCGGCGACCTCCTCGCGGGTGATGCCGGGGAACATAGGCAGGGAAATTTCGTGTTCGCAGAAATGCTCGGCGACCGGGAAGCTGCCCTTGCCCTGGTTGAGCCGTTCGTAAGCCGGCAGGACATTGAGGGCATAGGGATAATGGACGCCGCTCTCGATGCCCTGGCTCTTGAGGTGGTGAGTGAGTTTTTCGCGGTCAGGCACCAGGACGCCATAGACGTGGAAAATCGGTTCCGTGCCGGGCAGGACGGCGGGAATGGTGAGTTCCTTGACCGCCGCCAACTCCTGGGCGTACCAGCCGGCGGCCTCGCGGCGCTGGGCGTTCCACGCGTCGAGGTGCGGCAGGTTGACCCGCAGCAGCGCCGCCTGAATGGCGTCCAGCCGGCTGTTGATGCCCTCGAACTCGTGGATGTACTTGCTCTCGCGGCCATGGTTGGAGTACATGCGCACTTTGCGGCGGAGCGCGTCGTCGCGGACGAAGGTGGCGCCGCCGTCGCCGAAACCGCCCAGGTTCTTGGACGGGAAGAAGCTGAACACAGAGGCATCGCCATAGGTGCCGACGTATTTGCCCTGGTAGCGGGCGCCCTGGGCCTGGGCGCAGTCTTCGATCAGCCACAGGCCGTTGGCGGTGGCCAGCGCCTTGAAGGCGTCGATGTCCGCCGGAATGCCGTACAGATGCACCGGGATCAGCGCCTTGGTGCGCGGGGTGATTTTTTTGGCGACCTGCTCGGGGTCGATGTTGCAGCTGCCGGGCTTGAGGTCGGCGAACACCACTTGGGCGCCGGTCAGGGAAACGGCTTCCGCCGTGGCAATGGCGGTATGCGGGGTGGTGATCACCTCGTCGCCCGGCCCGATGCCCATGCTTTTCATGACGGCAAACAGGCCGCTGGTGGCACAGGCGCAGGAGACGATTTCCGGCACGCCCATCCACGTGGCCATTTCCTGCTCGAATCCCTTGACTTCGGGCCCGCCGATGTACTGGCCGCTGTCAATGACGCGGCCAGCAGCGGCATGCAGGGTTTCCCGGAGCGGGGCGTACTGGCGTTTCAGATCACTGAAGGAGATGCGGGCCACAGTGTCACCTAATAGGGTTGGAATCGCGGAGACCAAACAACCGAAAAAATGTATCCGTTCCATCCCCAAACGCAAGCGTCAGGAGGGGGAGTGGGTGCATGACCGTTATATCGGTTGGGAACCCCCTTTTGAGGAAAGGCGGTTCCCAAGCCCTCCGTCAAACCTTTTTGTGCCTTTTGCGGATGCCGCAGGCTGCCCTCGGGCGACTGGCTATGTTTGGGACTGCTGGAGCAGCCTGCGGCATCCGCAAAAATGAACAAAAGTTTTAGGAAGGGGCTTGGGGAGCACCCTTTTTCAAAAGGGTGGCCCCAACATCATCCGACATAATCCTCCTGCCCCCGTTGCATCCCGGCGGAATCGTGTATATTATCCGTATATGCGATGTATATGGCGTTCCGGCCGCCGGGACGCGCCACGGGTTCATACCACACAGGAAAAGGAGTTGTTATCATGGCACCGGCAAAACAGGGCAAAGTCGTTCATCCCGAAAAAGTCATGCCGTTCATTGCCCCCGGCTGTGAAGGCATCTATGATTCCCGCATGTTGATCGATCTTTTCAACTGCGGCAGCGACAAGATGCAGTTGAACCATGGCACCATCAAGGCTGGCAAGGGGTTGCCCGGGGCCGCCCATGAGGGGCATGACGAGGTCTACATCGTGATCAAGGGGAACGCCGATCTCAATCTTGCCGGCGAGCACTTTGCCCTGCACCCGGGCAGCGTGGTGTTCATTCCGGGCGGGACCTTCCACGCCCTGACCAACGCCAGCGCCACCGAGGAGTTCGAACTGATCACCGTGTGGGCCGGCCAGCCCGCCAAGGGCGCCAACGAACTGTACGACCTGCGGAAAGAGCAGTGGGGTACCACTTACCGGGAAGTCTGAAAAATCCGTGATGCGTGACCCGTGACGCGTGAACAGTACCGGGAAGTTTTGAAGGAGCACGACTGATGGCCGGCAAGATTGTCATCATGGGCAGCTGCCTGACGGCGCTGTCGATGCAGGGACCGCGGTTTCCCGTGGTCGGCGAAACGGTGGTCGCGGACACCTGCTTTGACGAGGTGGGCGGCAAGGGCACCAACCAGGCTTTGGCCGCCGCCCGGCTGGGCAGCGACGTGGCCATGATTGGCTGTGTCGGCCATGACCTGTTCGGCGAGCAGGTCGTCCAGGTGCACCGCGAGTTCGGGGTCCGGGTGGAAGGTATTCGGGTGGCGCCGGACGCCCGCACGGGGGTGGCCTTTGTGATGATTGACGGCGGCGGCCGGAACATGATCATGGTCGCGCCCGGGGCCAACGCCCTGCTGGCCCCGGAGGATTTCGAGCGGAATTTGCCGGCGGTCCAGGCGTGTGACATTATCGGCTTCCAGTTGGAAGTGAGCCCGGGGGTCGTGGAATACGGCATCCGCCGGGCGTCTGAGCTGGGGGTGACGACGCTGCTGGATCCCGCGCCGGCCCGGCCTTTGGACGAGGCGATCTACCGCCACGTGGATTACATCAAGCCCAATGAGACCGAGGCGGCGTTGTTGACGGGGATTCCCGTCACCGATGCGGACTCCGCGTTTCGTGCCGCCCAATGGTTTCTGGATCATGGCGTGAAAAACGCCCTGGTCACGTTGGGGGAGAAGGGTGTCGTCATCCTGAACCGGGAGGTCCGGGAGTATCTGACGTCGCCCAAGGTGGTTGCCAAGGACCCCACGGGGGCTGGCGACATTTTCAGCGCCGCGTTGATGCACGGCTTGGCGGCCGGCCGGCCGCTGGTCGAAGCGGCGCGGTTGGCGGTGTCGGCCGCGGCGTGGTCGGTGCGGACGCTTGGCGTCCTCACCGCGATGCCGACCCGGCAGCAAGTGATTGATTTTCAAAAAGAAGGAAACTAAACATGACATGGACCAGGGAAAAAGTCGCCGCGACCATTGATCACGCGGTGTTGAAGCCGTCGCTGACCGACCAGGACATTGTGCAGGGGTGCCAGCTCGGCAAAAAGTACCAGGTTGCCAGTGTTTGCGTGCGGCCCAGCGATGTGGCTGCCGCCAGCCGGGAGTTGGCCGGCAGTGGGGTCAAGGTGTCGATGGTGGTGGGGTTCCCGCACGGCGCCAACCGTAGCGAGGTCAAGGCGCTGGAAGCGCGCCTGGCCATCCAGGACGGCGCCCAGGAACTGGACATGGTGATGAACATCGGCAAGTTCCTCTCCGGCCAGTACGACTATGTCCGGGACGACATCAAGGCCGTGGTCAACGAGGCCAAGCCGCACGGTGTGCTGGTAAAGGTCATCTTCGAGAGCTGTTTCCTGACCCTGGAGCAAGTGGCGAAGGCGACCGAGCTGTCCATCGCAGCCGGGGCCGATTTTGTCAAGACCTCGACCGGGTTCGCGGACGGTTCGGCGACGCCGGAAGCGGTGGCGACCATGATCAAGACCGCCGCCGGCCGGATCAAGGTGAAGCCCTCGGGCGGGATCCGCGATTACGCCAAAGCCGTCGCCTTCCTTGAGCAGGGCGCCGACCGGCTGGGCGTGGGCTCCACCGCGGCGGTCCTCGACGGCGCCCCGGCCAATGCGGACGACAAGTACTAATACTTTGTAACACGTAAACCTTTGGATTCACCACGAAGTCACGAAGCACACGAAGATAAATCGAAGGTGTGTTTTGAGCTGTATTTGCCAGTGAAATACTTCGATAGAAAAAAGGCAGGAACCATGTCAACCAAAACCACCTTCAACCTCCAAGACAAAGTTGTCATCATCACTGGGGGCGCTTCCGGGATTGGCAAGGCGACGGCCGCCCTGTTTGCCCGCAATGGCGCCAAGGTGGTCATTGCCGACTTACAGGCGGAAGTGGGCGAAAACGTGGCCCGCGAAGTCGGCGGGGTCTTTCTGCCGTGCGACATCAGCCAGGCGGAGCAGGTCAATCGTCTGATCGACCAGGTGGTGGAGCGGTTCGGCCGTCTGGACGTCATGGTCAACAACGCCGGCATCAACAGCATGAGCAAAGAGGACCGGGTCACCGCCGAGCTGTATCCGGTGGCGACCTGGCAAAAGATCATCAACGTCGATCTCCACGGCACCTTCTACTGCTGCCAAAAGGCCGCCCAGGTCATGGTAAAACAGAAAAGCGGCAGCATCATCAACCTGTCATCGGTCGGCGGCGTGGTCGCGCTGCGGTTGCAGATCGGTTTTGTGGCGGCCAAGGCGGCGATCATCAAGATGACGGAGGCCATGGCCTGCGAATTGGGGCCGAAGGGGTTGCGGGTCAATTGCGTCTCCCCCGGCTCGACGTTGACGGAAGGGACCCGCAAGCTGTTTTACGGCGAAAAGGGGTCGTTCCGGGAAATGGCGGACCGGGTGGTTTCTTTTATCCCCCAGGGCCGGCCTGGTGAGGCGGAGGAAATTGCCGATGCCATTGCCTTCCTCGCCTCCGACGCGTCCAGCTACATCAACGGCCAGAACCTCATCGTCGACGGCGGCTGGACCTGCGGCTTCAACCGCGACTTCTGATTCCACCGGGGCGGCGGGAAAATAACCCAGGGCAAAGGACGGTTTTGACTGGTTCCGGCCGGCGCCGGAACCTATAGAGTGGCGGTGGCTCGACACCGCTTTGATACTGCATTCATTGTCCCACTCATTGCAATACAGTATGAAAGCGCCGTCAAGCCGGCGACACTCAACAGCGCCAGACCGGTTCCCGGCTGGCGCAGTTTTATATTGTCATGCCGCTTGTGGTGCGTTGTTTTGGAGATGATATCCCATGCAATACTCTTTCCCTTACGACTCGTTTGCGCCGATCGAGGTGCCGGACGCCATGGTGGACGGCGTCTACGAACTGTCGCCGGCCGCGAACGGCGGCGACGATCAGGCGCTTATCCGCGACGCCCTGGCCCGCCCCATCGGCTGCCGTCCCCTCCGGGAGCTGGTCCGGCCGGGGCAGCGGGTCGCCATTGCCGTTGATGACAGTTCGCGCAGCACCCGCACCGACCTGATGCTGCCGGCGGTGCTGGCCGAACTGGCCGCCGCCGGCGTGGCGGATGCGGAGATCGCCGTCTTTGTCGCCCTCGGTACCCACCGCAGGATGACTGAGGCGGAAATGGCCGAGAAATACACTCCGGCCGTGGTTGCCCGCTACCGCATCGTCAATCCCGACTGGCGGGATGCCGGCGCCTACCGGTCGGTGGGGAAATCGAAGTACGGTTTCGACATCCGCATTCATCGCGAGATCGTGGAGGCGGATTTTGTGATCGGCGTCGGCCAGACGGTGCCCCACATGATCGCCGGTTTCGGCGGTGGCTGCAAGATCATCAATCCCGGCTGCAGCGACGGCGACACCATCGGCCACATGCACTGGATGTGCAGCCGGGTGCCTGCCGGCCAGTTGTTCGCGGTCCGCGACAACGCCGTTCGCGAGGTCATTGACGAGGCCGCCCTCAAGGCCGGCCTGAAGTTCATCATCAACGAAGTGCCGGGCGCCCATGGCTTGGGCGGCGTGTTCGCGGGCGATCCCGTGGCCGCGCACCGGGCCGCCTGCGAGTATGCCCGCGAATCCTGCCTGGTCAAGCTCCGGCAACGGACGGAAATCGTGGTGGCGGACGCCTATACCGCCGACCTCGATTTTTGGCAGGCGCTCAAGGGGCTCAATGCCGCCGCCGGCGCGGTCAAGCCCGGCGGCACGGTGATCCTGGTCTCCCCCTGTCCCGAGGGCACCAGCTCGCAGCATGAGGAACTGACCACCATCGGTTATGTCGAGGTGGAGACGGTCCAGCGCCTGCTGGCGGAAGGCCGCATCGACGAGGCCGTGGCCGCCAACCTGGTGCTGGGCCGGGGCCTGCTGGAACACGCCCACGCCATTCTGGTCACCCACGGCATTTCCCGCGAGCAGACCCTGGCCATGCGCCTGGAATGGGCGCCCACGCCCCAGGCCGCCCTGGACCAGGCCATTGCCCGCCACGGCCCCGGCGCCCGCATCAACATCCTCCACAAAGCCGCCAAGATGATTTGTTCCGCGGAGAGTTGAGCGGCTCCGACAGGTCCCGTGCGAACTTGGGATGCACATTCGCGGTTATGGTGCGATCCGTCTTGTCGTCGGCCATCATCCGTCCCCCAAGAGGCGTGGACGCGGAAGCAACTCGCCGAGCTGGGGCTCGGCGTTCCCAGGCCCGACCGCCCCGGTGGTTATCCGAGACCGGAACCTCAAGGGACTTCCGCTGCCAAGTGGTATAGTTCAGTGTTACCTTTTCGGGCGGGAGAACATGCGTGGGGAAATGACGGGGAAAGGGGTCGGACATGGACAATGTGGTGGACGCGCCGGTGGTTGCGGAGGCTAAGGACCGGTTGGCCGGGTTGATTGTCTTTGGCATCTTTTAAATCTTGCTGGAGTTTTATGAAAAAATGCACTTTCCGCCCCAACCGTTGGCGGTCATGAAGCAGACCGCGTTGCCGATGGAGCAATGGATGGTGGTGTTCTCCGGGGGATGGGTTGTCATTGCCTTGATTTACCTGCTCTGTGTACGGCGGTATTTCCAGCCGCCGGCCGAACCGCGGCCGGTCCCGCCCGGCGCCGCCGCCGGGGGGTAATGAACTCCGCCGGTTTGGAGTAGACCCATGAGAGTTTTTACCTATTCAGAAGCGCGGCAAAAGTTGTCAACGGTGTTGGATCTGGCCAGACGGGAAGAGGTGGTGATCGCGCGCCGCGGCGGGGAAACCTTTTGTTTGACCTACAAGATCGAACCGAAGTCCCCGTTTGACGTTCCGGCCATTAAAACCAAGGCCACCACGCGGGACATCCTGGCGGCGGTCAAGGCGTCCCGGGCGCGGGAACCCGGCCCGGCTGGTCATCGCGGCGCCCACGCCCAAGTTCATAAGCTGGAAGCGCGAACCGCAGATTGATGAATGATGAGTTCCGAATCATGAAGAATCCATCCTTGTAGCTCAGGGCTTGTAGCCCGGCGGCAACGTTCCGC
>CAITYL010000399.1 GCA_903896595.1 uncultured Lentisphaerota bacterium | reverse complement strand
GGCACGCGTGGACCGGCCGGTCGGATTTCGGCGCGCTTGACATTGGCCAAATCATATCTATTATACAAATAAATAATAGTAACTTTCAACGTGTTACGCCCCTTCGTTTCGATCATTTTGGTGACGTCAACAAAACGATCCCAGGCCCCAAGATTGATCGGGACGGGTGAATCCGTATTTGCACTGCCGCGGGATTGTCCAAGTGACACAAGAAAAATGCGCATGATTTCACCACCGAGGGCACAGAGAACACAGAGATAAAATGCGGGGAGCCATCGCGGTTTTTCGGCACCATCCGGTTTCCCATCTCTGTGCTCTCTGTGTTCTCTGTGGTGAAAAGTTGCTGGTGCTGGGAAAATTTGGTGTCACTCCTCCGCAATCAGTCACATCTTGCGAAATAACGCACGAAAACCGGTTGGGTGTAAGGCCCGGCACGGGGCTTGTTACGGCTTTATCCGCGAAATCTGCGAAATCCGCGGTTAAATTTGTTTTTTTGACCGCGGATGACGCGGATTAGCGCGGATAAAGCAATGGCGCGGCAATCCCCGCGGGGGTTCCCGGCGCGTCCCATAACGGGCGACACGCCCGTTCCTACAGGCAGGAGCGAGCCTTGTTTCTCTCGCAAAGACGCAAAGAGCGCCAAGAAATTCCGATGCGATTTCCTTTGCGTTCTTTGCGTGCTTGGCGAGAGAAAATGGATTTGAAACCCAAAGGCACCCCTGGACCGGCCGGCCGGATTTCGGCGCGCTTGACATTGGCCAAATCATATCTATTATACAAATAAATAATAGTAACTTTCAGCGTGTTACGCCCCTTCGTTTCGATTATTTTGGTGACGTCAACAAAACGATCCCAGGCCCCAAGGGTTGATAAAATTAAACCCTCGGTTATGGTAACCGATGAAGAGACATAAGCCGAAAACAAAACGCCCGTTCTATCCGCTGGACGAGGTCAAGCAGTGCCTCGCCAGCCGACACTACCGGATCAACGCGGATTGCCTGACCGATGCGAGGGCTGAACCCATTTTTACATTAACGACGACACCGTGACGCTGGTCATCAATAGCTTTAAACACTTGTAATTCTCACCAGGCAAGTCCCATGAAACCTATGAAATGCCCGCACTGCGGCGGGACCTACATCGAACGGCATGAAGATTTCCGGTTCGACGATCACGTCTGCGGAACCCTGGTGTTGCCCAAGGCGGCTTTCGACAAGTGTGATTCCTGCGGGGACGTGCTGTTACATCCGGGGACGGGCGACCGGATGTCGGCGTTGATTGAAAAGACCATTCATCACCGTCTGGGGCGTCTTCCCGTCGGCGATTTCATCATGGCCAAACAGGCGGCCACGCTGCTTGACATCTCGGTTCAAGCGTTCAACAAACATCGCCGGATTCAGCGGGGTTTTATCCATCAAGTGGAGCTGGATGGGCATAAGTGTTATCACCGGGGGTCGGTCCTGCGGTTCAAGAAGACGAGTGACGGGCGGTTTCCGCTGGCTTCAGCAACTCAGGGTAAATCCGCCCACACACGCACGGTTTCATGGGGCCGTGGTCAAGCGGGGAATTCGCCTCGGCGCGCTCCACCGGTACATCTTTCTGTATAAGGCCCGGCTTGTGTTGTTAGGGATGTGACAGAGTAGCGTTCCGTCCCGAAATCGCGCCGAGCTGGGGCTCGGCGGTCCCAGGGAGGGTGGCGAAGTAGGAGAAAGCCCCAGCACGGTGCTTGCTACGGTTTTATCCGCGAAATCCGCGAAATCTGCGAAATCCGCAGTTAAATTTGTTTTTTTTGACCGCGGATGACGCGGATTAGCGCGGATAAAGCAACGGCGCGGAGATCCCCGCGGGGGTTCCCGGCGCGTCCCGCAACGGGCGGCACACCCGTTCCTGGAGTTTGGCATAACTCAAGGGGTGCGGTTTTCCCGTCCCAGCGGGACGGGGCGGGAATAGGCAGGGGCTTCAGCCCCTGTTTTGCCCGCCCCCCATTTCGCGTGCCGTCAGGTACGCGGCGAATCGCGGCGTACCTACGGCACGCCATTTTTTCATTTCCCGGAACAGGGGCTGAAGCCCCTGCCTATTTTCATTCAGTCCCTCCGGGACGAAGCCGCCCCCAAACCCCGTATTTGTGCCAAACTCCCGCAACGGGCGCGAAGGGACGGGTGAGTCCGTCACGCCCCGGTTGTCTTTCTTTGGGATTTTGAACAGAAGGCAACAAAGGGGGCAAAGGAAAGGCCAACCCGGCATTTCCCCTTCGCGTCCTTATGCTATCTTCTGTTCAAAAAAACGATGGTGATTTTTCTTTGCGATCTTGGCGTGCTTGGCGAGAGAATGTGGTTTTGAAGCAAAAATGGCACGTTGTGGACCATTTTGTTGGCGTCAGCAAAATGGTCGAACGTTCAGTGCGCCGGAAGCGGCGTGGATTCCGGTTCGTCTTTGCGGCAGGGACTTACTTGCGGCGGGGCAAACTCCAGGAGCGCGGCGAAGGCGGAGAAGCCGGCGCCGAAGGCCAGGAGCAGCCCTTTTTGGCCGGGCTGCGGCCGGCCGCGGTCCAAGAGCTCCCGCAGCACAAACAGCACGGAAGGGGACGACATGTTGCCGTAGTTCTCAAAGATGTGGTAGGAAAAGCGCAGATGCTCGTCCGTCAGGGCCAGTTCCTTGGCGACCTGGGCCAGCACGACCGTGCCGCCCGGATGCACCGCCCACCAATCAATGTCCTTCCGCGTGAGGCCGTTTTGGGCCAGCAGCCGGGACGCCACCTCGGTCACGGTGCGCGCGCCGATCACCGGCACCCGCTTGCTCAGATGGTTCCGCAGCCGGCCGCCTTCCGTCCGGTAACGCAATTCTTCGCGGTACTGGGGAAACAGGCCGGCCGCGAAGTCGACCAGGCACGCCAGGCCGCCCGAGTGCTGGTCCGGCACCCGGTCAAGCACGGCGGCGGCGGCGCCATCACCGAAAATGGCATTGCTGACCACCAGTTCCGGCTCATGACTGGGAAAAATGGTGGCGGTGCAGATTTCCACGGCCACGCTAAGCACCGGGCCGTCCGCGCGGCGGGCCAACATGCCGGCGGCGGCTTCAAGATTGGGCACTGCGGCACCGCAGCCCATGCCCATCAAGTCCTGGAAGCGAATCGAGGTTCTGAGCCCCAGGTCCGCCGCGATATACGAGGAGAGCCCCGGGCAGAGATAACCGGTGCAGGTATTGACGACCAGGCCGGCAATTTCGGCGGGGGCCACACCGGCCTCCGCCATTGCGCGGCGGGCGGCGGTGACGGCGGTGGCGCGGCCGAACTTGAGAAAGCGCGCCAGCAGCCGGTCGGGGTCGGTTTCGAGGGCGTCCATTGTGGCCTCCATGCCCAGGTAGCGGCCTTTGATTTTGCCGTCCAGGAGAATGCGGCGATACAGCTCCTGTTCGGCCGGTTTCAGGGCGAACCGGGTGCTGAAAAAGGCATAGGCCTCCTCCTGCGTGGCATACAGCGGCGGCGTGGCGGTGCCCAGGCCTTTGATGATGGTTTTCATGGGTGCCTTATGCAAAACGCTGTTTTATGGGCTTGATGGAACGGCAATGATGGATTTTAAGATCTATTCACCGCGATAGAACGCGAAAGATCGCAAAAGAAAAATGCGCGTACACCCAACAGGTTTTTGATTTTGAACAGGAGGCCACAGAGAAGTTTTTCTCCGTTCTCTCCGGATCTCTCCTGTTCAAATTCATGAATAATTCAGGAACCTCATGCGTCTACACTGGGGTGGAACCGGATGACTGCGGCGATCCGAAACCAGGGGGCCCGCTGCACGGCGACCGTGACGTGATCGAGCTGCCGCAGCAGGGCGCCCAGTTCGCCGGCCTTGAATCCGCGGCGGATCGAGAGCAGGGCGTCATGCCGGACCCCCGTCGGCACCCCGATCAGCGGCAGGCGTGCCGCCAGCGACGCCAAGCGCGAGCGCCGGAGGTCGTTGATCAGCACGCCGCGGGTGACGAAACCGCGGAGCCGTTGCAGCAAGGCGAGGATCTGGGCGTCGCTGAAATGATGAAAACACATGGACGCCACGGCATAGTCATACGGTTCGGCGGGGGTGTGGGCAAAGGCGTCTTCCGGCAACAGACGCACCGCCGGATCCGCCGCCTGGGCCAGCCGCCGGCGCGCCAGCTCAGCCGCGGGTCCGGCCGGTTCCAGGCAGGTGATGTCCAAGGCGAGGCCGCGGGCGTGCGCCCACCGGCTCACCGCCAGCGGGATGTCACAGCTGCCCGAGCCGATGTCGAGCACGCGCAGGGGGGCGCCGACCGTTGGGCGCGCCGCCGTTTCGGCGGCCAGAAAACGCCGGACCACCCGGATGCCGCCGAAACGGCGGTTGACCATTTCCATGAACCGGTAGCTGGCGGCGGCCAGGGCCGGATCACAGTCTGGCCGGTCCAAGAACTCGGGTGTGGTGGCGCGCGCATCAAACACCCCAAAGCCCTCCCGTCGCCATGGCGGCGTCCATTTCCGCGTACTTGCCCAATACCGTGGCGCGATACTCGGGTGCCACCGACACGGCCTGGGCGGCAATCCGCTCGCAATAGCCGCAGGTCCGGCAGTCCAGCACGGCGCAGTCGCGGTTGCGGAAACCGTCCAGGAAATCCGTCGGAATCCGCCGGGTTTCGATCCGGACCGGGCACTCCGGCAGCGGCGAAAGCATACCCTGCAGGCGCGCCAGCTCCAGCAGCGGCTTCAGTCGCACTGGACTGAGTTGCCGCGGCTTCCAGAAGTGGCGCAGCGTCCACAGCGATTCCTTGCGGACCGGTTCTTTGAAGCCGTACGACAGCAGCAGTTCGGCCAGATTGCCGTCGAACCGCCGCTCGCTGTAGGCCTTGACGCGCCGCAGCAGTTCCGCCGAGGGAATCCCCCGCTCCAACAGCTTGAAGGTGGTGTACCCCATCGCTTCGTAGGTGGCGAGGTCCTCCGGGCGGATCCAGGCTGACTTGATGAACTGCGACGGATCCGTCAGGCGCAGCCGCGAACAGCGCAGCAGGCAGTAATCAATGAACAGGGTGCCGGTGCCGTCAGAGGCATGGGCGAACCCGTTCTGATGATAGCTCTGCAACGGACAGTTGGGGAGGCAGACATGGTTGGCAATCAATTGCAGGCCGCAACGGACCGCCTGGCGGATCGCCTCCAGGCGGCGGAAGTCCCGGTTGATCGAAAAACTCTCCAGGGTGATCGCATCCGCGCCGAGATCTTCCCAGAAGCGGGCGCGTCGGGGGGTGTCCACCTGGGCATAAATCCCGACGCGGACCTTGAACTCGGGGAACCGGCGTTTGACCAGTTCCAGCAGAAACGGGGTGGAGACGGTGACCCGGCGCACGCCCCACTCGCCCAGTCTGGCCAGCAGGGCGGTCACCCGTTTCTGCCAGGCGCGGGTCCATTCGTGGTTGCCAAAACAGGCGCCATTGAGCAGATAATTAAAGGCGATGCCGTGACGGTCGAGCAGGCGGATGTATCCGCGCAGGCCGGCTTCCGAGAGCGGGGTGGCCAGATACCGGGGCCGGCCGCCGCTGATGCCGTCGGCGGGAAACTTGCCGTAAACCTCCTCAACCGGGTAGGCGGCGAGCGCCGGCACCAGTTCCGGATCGTAATTGGCCGCCAGTGAGAAGGTGGCCGTTTGAGACGGGGCACGAACGGCTTTGGTCGGTGCGGTTGGCATGCGGTGTTTGCTCGGGTTTGATGTATCTCGGGAGCCGCCCGTCCTCGGGCGGACGAACCCGTGCTCGTCGAAGACGCACGTCATGTGGTTGTGGCATGACGGCGGTTCAATCAACAGGGCGGAACTGGTGTGACGCCATCGCTGTCCGCCCGAGGACTGGCGGCTCCCGGTCTTGGAATAACGCCGACATTGCCTGCGGAACGGTTGTGCCTTCAGACATTCCGCG
>CAITYL010000398.1 GCA_903896595.1 uncultured Lentisphaerota bacterium | reverse complement strand
TCGGCGGTGAAGATGACGCCGACGGACACGGCCTGGTCGCGCAGGCGGATCAGGGCGTTGGCCAGGAGGGCGCAATTGCCCAGGCAGTCGTCGCTGCCGCGGCCGATCAGCAATCCGTCGTGTTCGCGCAGTTCGAACTGGCGCGGGTCCTCGGCCGGCACGACATCCACGTGGGCGTTGAGCAGAATTTTGACTTGTTGGCCGGGCACCGTGGCGGCCCACACCGCGCGCCGGCCGTCGGGCATTTCTTCACTGACCGTGTGCAGGCCGGCATCTCGGAGATAAATCTCCAGAACACGGGCGGCGGCATTGACCTGGGGAATGTCGGCACTGACCGGGCGGCAGGCGACCAGGCGGGCAAGCAAGTCACGGGTGGACAGCATGGGGTGGTCTCGGCAATGGGGTGGGCGGTTGGGCGGTTGGGAGGTTGAGGGGTTGAGGGGTTGAGGGGTTGAGGGGTTGAGGGGTTGAGGGGTTGAGGGGAAAACGTGAGGCGTGAAACGTGAACGGATAAGCAAAGGTAGCGCCGTTTTTGGAGTGCGGCAATGCCTTTGCCGCTTTTCATCAGGGGCTTGGTTATACTGCGTTAGGATGAAACTTTAACTTTTTTACAACCGCAGAGTGACGAATATTGAAGTCCGAATAACGAAGAAAATTTTATCCGCACAGGTTTTGGATTTTGAACAGGAGACCGCAGAGGCCACAGAGAAGTTTTTCTCCGTTCTCTCCTGATTTCTCCTGTTCAAATTCATGAATAATTCAGGCTAAAGGACAGCAATGACCTCAAGATTCCGCGGTTCATCACTTGGCGGGATGCTGTCCGGTGCGCAGGGCTTCCAGCAGGCGTTCGAGGGGGCGAAGACTGTCGGCCAGACCACCCACGCGGTTGCGGGCGAGCCAGCGGCGGCGCTGTTCGGCGAGCAGGGCTTCCAAGGTGCCGGCCAGGCGGTGGCGTACGGGTTCCGGGAGTCCGGCGGGACGCCGGCCGTAATCGCCGGCCAGTTCGGCGCCCAGGTCGCAGGCAAACCGGAGAAGTTCCGCCGCCTGACGGAACTCGGGGGCGAGCAGAGCGGCATCGGGGGCCGCCGGCCGCGCATTGGCCAGTGGTTTGAGCGCCTCGGTGATCCAGGCGGCCGCTTGTTTCCAGCCGTCGGCGGGAATGGCACTCCAGACTTTCTCCGAGATGCTGGCGTTGTTCACCATGTCGTAGAGGAAGGCGACGGCGGGGGTGTTGTTTTCCAGGCACGCCCCGGTTTTCTGGTAGCTGTTGCCCAAGTCGAAAGCGGCGCGGCCGAGCACACCGCCGGCGTCCTGGAACACGTGCCGGTCAAGGGCGGCGGGCACATCCAGGCTGCCATTGCCGGCGCCGTGCCAGGAGACCGCCGCGCCGAAGGCATACGCCAGATAGGAGACGGCCAGGGGCTGCCAATGGCCGCAGTCGCCCCAGTCGGTGATCAGGTAGCCGGCGGCGCCCGCGGCCAGGCCGTGCTCGGCGGCGGCGCGCAGGTTGCCGATGGCGTTGTCGGTGCGGCCGGTCAGGGCGTTCCACGTGGAGGTGCCGGGACAGACGTGGAAGGTGAGGCCGGACTGGGCGAAGGCGGCGCATTGGGCGGCGAACGGGTGGGTGGCTTCATAGCCCCAGACCATGGCCACGATGTCGCCCGGCAATTCGGGAATGAGTTCGGGATGGTGCAGAATGATGTCACCCCAGAATTGCATGGTCCGGCCGCGCTCGCGGGCCAGGCGGTGGATTTTGAGCACGAAGTCCAGGTAGACCCGGCCGGGGGCGGCGGCCTTGCAGGCGTCGGCGCTGCGGCCCTGGCCGAGATCGAAGGTTTCATCGCAGCCGGCATTGAACTGGCGGCTGGAGAAATTGGGGAGTAGTTCATCGAGCATGCCCCGTACCAGTTGGATGGCGCCAGGATCTAACGGGCATAGGCTGAACGGGTTGGGTTCGAAGCGCCACGGGAAGTGGAAGCCGTTGGGTGCCTCGGCCAGGGGACGGTAGCGCGGGTGCTTGAGCCAGCGTTCCAGGTGGCCGAAGCAGTTTTGGTTCGGCACCAGTTCGATCTCGCGCTCGCGGCAGTAGGCGTCGAGTTGCAGGATATCGCCCGCGGTCATTGGCGAGGCATGTTCCCACACCTCGCCATGGTTGCGGTAGGCGAAGGTGTGCTCGGTATAAAGCTGGAGTTGATTCAGTTTCAGCTCGACCATGAGATCGACCAGGCCGAACAGGCTGTCCAGGGTCGGCACTTTGTCGCGGCTGACATCCAACATGATGCCGCGCTGGGGGAAGTCGGGCCGGTCCTCAATCCGCAGGCAGGGCAGGGCGCCGGCGGGTACCTGGCGCAGCAGTTGGCGCAGGGTGGTGGCGGCGTGCCAGGCGCCAGCCCGGTCATGGGCGGTCAGACGGATCTGGCCGGGCAGGATCTCCAGGCGGTAGCCCTCGGCCTGGGCGACCAGGGCGGGGTTGATCTCCAACACGGCCGCCGGCGTGCCGTCGCCGCCGTCAGCGGCCGGCGGGTAATCAAACCCGGCGTGGCGCAAGGCCTCGCCGGCCAGGGCGGCCGGGCCGAGCAGCTCGCTGGCGCGCGGACTCCGCAGGGCCAGCCAGCCCTTGGGACGCGGGGTGTGGACGCCGTCTTTCAGTTGCAGGCAGCGCGGCTGTGGCAGGAGCAAGAAGGCAGGGGTGGGCATGATGGTTTTCTCGTTGCCGTTCTAGTTGTTTGGGAAATATCGAATGTAGCAAAGCGATTGCATCGCGCTCTTCGAGCTGCCACGTCCCGATTGGGCGGGCTGCAAGCCCTTTGCTACACTCATGAATAATCCAGGTTAAGGATATCCTCATTCCGCCACGATCTGGGTGCCGATGCCTTGGGTGGTGAACATTTCCAGCAGGAGCGAGTGCGGCAGGCGGCCGTCGATCATGTGCACCTGGTGGCAGCCGGCGTCGAGCGCTTCGGCGGCGCTGCGCAATTTGGGCACCATGCCGCCGGCCACAATCCCTTCGTCGATGAGTTTATCGACCTCGCCGCGCCGGATGGTCGAGATCAGCGACTCCGGATTCTTGGGGTCCATGAGAATGCCGGGCACGTCGCTGAGGAAGACCAGTTTGCGCGCTTTGAGCAGGGCGGCGACCTGGCAGGCCGCCATGTCGGCATTGATGTTGTAGGTGGCGCCGGCCAAGTCGCGGCCGAGCGGGGTGATGATCGGGGTTTCGCCGCGGTTCAGGATCCAGTGGATGCCCTCGGTGTCCACATTGACCACGCGGCCGACATAACCCAGGTCCACCTCCTGGCCCCGTTCGTCTTTTTCCTGGATGCGTTCGGCGCGCAGGACCGATTTGCCGGAGACGGCGCACGGCCGGCCGCCTTCCTCGCGCATGGTCTTCACCAGGTCGGCGTTGATCTGATGGTGCAGCACGTCATCCACGATGCGGATGGTCTTGTCGCAGGTATAGCGCAGGCCGTTGATGAAGCGGGTTTCAACCCCTTCCTTCTTCAACTGGGCGCTGATCGCCTTGCCGCCGCCGTGCAGCAGCACCGGTTTCATGCCGGCACAGGCCATGAACACCAGGTCGCGCAACACGCCGCGCACCGCGGTGGCGTCCTCCATGAAGCTGCCGCCGGTCTTGACCACCACGACGGCACCGTGGAATTGTTGAATATAAGGCAGCGCCTCAATCAACACTGAGGCCTTGCTGATCAATCCTTGCATGTCTGGTCATCCTTGATTCCGATTATGGTTCAAAGCCAATCCGAGCCGCGAACGAAGCGACCGCAGGGAGCGAAAGTGACCGGTCAAAAAGAATCCACTTTTCTTAGAGGACTGCCACCTTTTGGACCCGTCACTAACGTTCCGGGCTCGGAAGGAAAATGGCGAATCTAAAATTCAGAAGCCAGAATTCAGAATGACATGCGATCCCACTTTTTGCACGGTTTTAAATATTCTGGCTACTGGCTACTGAATTCTGGCTACTTTTGCAATTTTCTCTCTTGTCAAGGTATTGCTTCTTCCGCCGCATTGACGCGGGTGGCCCGCCAGCCGCCGGCGTCCGGCGTGAGGCGCCACGTGGCCATGGCGCTGGGCGCGACCTCACCGAGCGTCAGGTCATGCCCGAGCCAGCGCAGTTGCGCCGTCGTGGTGCGTCCGGCGGTTTCCCGCAGGCGGAGGATCCAGCCGTCACCGGCCTCGGCCGGCTTGAGGGCCAGCAGGTCCAGCGTGTCAGGCGTCACGGCGGCGAAACCGCCCTGGCGCGGCAGGGCGCCGGACTTGGGCGGCACGAGCAGGGCGACTGGCGGCTGTTCAAGCTGGCGGGCCAGCCGCGGCAGTTCTTCGCCGCCGGCGCAGAACAGAAACTGGAATCGCAGTTCCCCGCGGTCCGTCACCGGCCGCCACGGCGCGCCCTCGGGCGTCGCCGGCGTGTCGCAGGCGTAACGGCTGGCGCGGGCCAGGCTGGCGCGGAACACGCCGTCGGACGCCTCATACCCGTAAATTGTATCGCAGGCAAAACCGAAGGTTTTTCCCGCGGTATCCGCGACCCGTGCCCAGCGGCCGCCGGGCACCTCGCCTTCCGGTCCGCGCCGGACCGTGCCGCCGGGCACTTCAAACTCCACCTGGTCGCCGGCCGGCATGACCAGTTTTACCCGCGCCGAACGTTCGTTGAGGAACAGGCGGGCGTGGACATCCACGGCCGGCCGGCCGCGGCTCAGTTGAAATTCAAGGTCCAGTTCCGACTTGCCACCGGCCAGACGCACCCGTAGCACCGCCCGCTCCGGGCCGGCTTCAGTGACAGCCACCCGTTTCACCGTCCATACGTCCCGGACTTGGTTGAGGCAGAGCGATTCGGGCGCTTCGTCCATGGCGCCCCAGGAACCCCACGGATCCTCGACGGTGACCACGCCCAGACCGGTGCCGGCAAACAGCGGCTGGCCGTCGCGCAAAATCTCAATTCCCTTGGCGCCGCGCCTGGCCCGGATCTCATACACACCGTTGCCGATGCCGTTACTGCGCATGGCGCGTGCCGGTAGGCCCGTGCCGGCAGGCGGTTTGGGCGCGTCTTCCTCCCAGCCCATCTCCACCACCTGCCAGCCGAGGGGGGGCAGCGTCATCTGCGCCACCACGCGGCGGCGCCAGTCGCACGGCGTTTCCGCGGCGCCAAAAATACAGTCATGCTCCGTGGCAATCACTTGGAAGGGCAGGCTCGCGCCGTCCGGCCCGCGCAGTGCCAGCGGCAGTTCATGCATCCGTCCCTTGTAGTCCCAAATCATGCGGTAATCCAATGGCGCTTCCAACTCCATTGGCCCGGCGTAGGGGAAGGGATGGGGGTTCCAAATCAAGAGTTGGGCGGTGCCCGGGTGATCTTCGAGGGGCTGCCGCAGGCGCCGGGTGTCCACGGCCATGGCCAGGCGGTTGAGGGCGGTAAATTCCGCCTGGCGGGCGTGGTGCAGGGTGCCGCCGAGCCAGTCCACCTGTTCGTCGCAAGCCCGTTCAATGCTGGAACCGGGCAGAATGTCGTGGAACGAATTGAACATCAGGTCGTGCCAGGGTGCGCACAGGGTTTTGGCGGCATCGCGGGCGGCCGGCACGGCCAGGCCGGCCGCCACCGCGCTCGCGGTGGTTTCGGCGCGGGCCACCAACGCCTCACCCCGGCGGTACGGGTGTTTGATGCGCGCCATGGACACGTAGCAGCCGCGCAGGCAGTAATTCATCTCGCCCCGGTGTACCGGCAGCAGTCCCGGCTGGGCGGCGTCTGCCGCCCGGAACTTGGCCAGGAGCCGGTGCAGGGTGGAAAATTCCACCTTCACCTCGGGATGGCGGGCCGCCCATTCCCGGACCTCACAAATGCTCCGCCGGGTTGGGCCGCCGCCATGGTCGCCCAGCCCCATGAACACGCCGATGTCAGGCAGGCGGCAGTCCGGCGCCTTTTCCAGCATCAGGTCGAGCCGGCGGATGGTTTCGTCCCGTTCGCTCCCGTACCAGCCGGCATGGATATGGCACCCCAGCACGCGGCCGCCGGCCGCGCCCTCCCACCAAAACGCCTGGGAGGTGAACGGCAGGGTCTGGGGCCGGTTGAAGGCAAATCCGGTCATGCCGGCGCCGGCCAGGATGTCGGGCAGGCCGGTGGAGTGTCCGAACGAGTCGGCGGCCCAGGCGACTTCGGGGGCGCGCCCGAAGCGGGAGTTAAAGTAGGCTTTGCCGTAGAGAAAATGCCGGTTGAAGGTTTCGGTGCCGGTAAGATTGGTGTCCGGCTGGACCCAGGTGCCGCCGACCACGTCCCAGCGCCCCTCCGCGACCCGCTGCCGGATGCGGGCGAAGGTCTCCGGGTCGTGCTGTTCGATGTGCGCGTAAATGGCCGCTTCGCCGCGGACAAAGGTCAGGTCCGGAAATTCATCCATCAAATCAAGCACGGTCCGGCAGGTGATGATGCCTTCGTTCAGGCCTTCGCGCCAATCCCACAACCAAACCGGGTCCAGATGGGCGTTGGGCAACAGGTGAAGCGTAATGGGATGCATGAAACGTCCTGGGGGGAGGGTGAAATGTGATGCGTGAAACGTGATAGAGAACCCCGTTTTTCCGGAGGGGCGTTCGGTGTTCAGTGTTCGGTGAATAAAATGCCAATGTAGCAAAGCGATTGCATCGCGCTCTTCGAGCAGCATGTTTTCGATCTGGCGGGCTGCAAGCCCTTTGCTACAGAAGTACGTGAGCGTTTCATGCTGAATTCTGAATTCCAGGCAACCGTGGGTTTTGCAAGAGGCTCTCAAATAATCTAATGCTGAACACCGGGGCTTGCTTCCGGTGCCTGCCAAACGATTTCCCGCACGGAATAGTTCTCTGGCGTTTGTGCGGTGACGGTGGCGATTTCAAGGATGCGGAATTCCGGCTGATCCAACCGGAGCAGGCGCCGCAGCAGGTCGGCATCGGCAAGGAAAGACGTCATCGTAATGTCACCGCGCTGATAGATGACGCGATAGGCGTTTTCTGCCGGCCGCTTCAACGGGCGCAATTTGACGGCGTCGCGCGGGATGGCACTCCCGGTCGGTCGCTCTTTTTTGGCCGGTTTTTTTCGGCGCAGGGACGGCAGGTCCGGCGGCGGCGGGAACGGATACGGTTCACCCAGGATGCCCTGGATTTGCCGTTCGCATTCCGCCACCCGAACCCAGGCTTCGTCCCGCTGCAACAGCAGGTCGGCCAGTCGAATGGTACCGAAAAGGTTCATGCCTTGTCCGCGGTGTCCTCGGGGGCGGCGGTGGCGGGTTCCGCGGCGGGCTTGTCCGCGGCAGTGGCCCGTTTGGCCGCCGGAGCGGCTTTCTCGCCGGCGGCAGGTGCGGGATGCATCGGCGGCGGTTCCGTCCGGCGCGACGCCGGTTCCAGTTTCGGGATGCCGGCCACCGGTGCGGGCGGCGGCGGATAGACAAAGACGCCATCCTCGCCGATCACCCCCTCAATCTGGTTTTCCAGTTCGAGGATTTGGCGGTAGGCCGCTTCGCGTTCGGCCAGCAACCCGTCGATTTTTACCCGTGCCTCGTACGCCGTCCGGATGACCTCGGCGTCCGCGCCCATGACGATCTCCGTGAAGCTCAGCTTCCGGGGATGCGGGGATTTGATTGCCATATACTCTAGCTCCTTGCCTGAAATACAAATAAATATTTTATTACTCGCCAATCATCGCTTTTTTGATGATGCGTTTCAAAACCTGTTTCACCGAAGGTTCGGACGTTTCATGTGCCGTGGGGGCCGGCGCTAGTTTTTCCGCGGCCAGTGCCGTCAGGCGTTGTCGCGCCAGCGCGGCGGTGGCCGCGTCGGCGTCCGTGGACAGAAATCCCGCCATGCGTTCCGGCAGGGCCGGGTTGGCCGCCAGGGCCCGGCGCACCGCCGGGAACGGGTCGATGCTCAATTTCGCCAAGGTGGTGCGTGGCAAAGCTTGGGCGCCGGCGGCGAAAACGCGCACCAATGGCACCGGGTGTGCCGCCCACCGTTCCGCGGTTTCCGCGTCCAGTTCGGGGAACGCCACTTGGTGGGTCGCCAGGTGGTAGGCCAGGGCTTCACCGCCGGCGGTGATGAGCAGGGCCTTCTGCTCCGCCGTCAGGCCGGGGCGCGCCGCCAGCCGTTTGGCCAGTTCCGGGTCTGTCAGTGCCTGGTCACACAATTCCAAGACCTGTTCTTCCGTCAAGGCCGGGTTGAGCGCCAGTTCCAGCCACACGGTCCGGTTGTTGGCATCCAGTAGCATCCACGCGGTGTCTTTGGCGATTTCGGGGTTGGCCGCCAGAGCCTGCCGCACCTCCGGCGCGGCGTCCATGGCCAACCGTTCTTGGATGACGGCTGGCAGTCCCGGTTTGGCTGCCACCAGAACGCGTACCGCCACCGCCCCATGTTCGCTCAACCCATGCGCCTCATCCGGTGACAATTTCTGCCGCCGTGCCAACGCCTGTTCCTGGATCGTTGGGTTGGTGCTGAGACAGAGCGATTCCAACCCCTTCGCCGGCAGCTCGTCACGTTGCAAGAGAAAAAATTGCGTATGGAAATGGTCCGAATCCGCCCATTCCAGCAAGGTCGCATCGTCCACGGCGGCCCCCATGACCGTGGCGGCCCGCACCAGGAGGTCGTCGTCAAGCAACAGCAGCGCCAGCGCGCCCGCATCCAGTTTGCTCCGGCGCAACAGTGCGCACCGCACGAAGGGCAGGGGGTCCTGCGCGAGCTTGGCCTGGAACGCCGGCGGCAAGGCGGGGTTTATCGCCAGCTTGCAACGCACTTCCGGCACGGGCGAGGCCAGCAGCTCCTCCGCCAGTTCTGGCGTCAGCCGGTTCGCCCCCGCCAACAGCATGGGCGTGTCCGCATCGCCCTGGCCCAGTAATTTCGTCATGACGGCCGGCGAACACCGGGGATGTTTGATCAGTGCGGCGGCCACTTCCACCGCTGGCGTCGCGGCGGCCAGTTGGTCCAGGATGGAGGAGGGGGTTTCCGGCCATAACGCCAGGAAAAGGGCCGCCACCGAGTCGGGGGCCGCCGGCGCCAATGCGGAGTCCGCAAATTGCCGCAGGAAGCGGGTGGGGATGACCTGCCCCTTGAACGCCTTCATGGTTTCCGCGGCACCCACGGTGTCCAGGCGCGAACGCACTTCTTCGATGGTAATGACGGGGGGCATGAACGCGGATTGTATCCTATTGCTTCCCTCAAAGCCGGTCATTCAACATCGAACATTCAACGTTCAACGTCGAATCATCCACGTTGGATGTTGAACGTTCGTTTTTACCGGGTTGGGTTGGGGGGTAATATAGAGCGCGCCGCTTTTAAAGCCCACAGGCGCTATATTCCGCCGCCATGGAAACCCTCTCCGTGGTGGATTTGACGGCGGAACCGGCGCCGCTGGCGGCGGTGGAACGTCTGGCGGCCGGCGCCAACGTGGTGGTGTTGCCTTTCCCGCCCGCTCGTGACGCTCGTGAGTTTGGGCGTCTGCTCCGGGTGGTCAAGCGGGCCAAAGTGGTGGCCGTCGTCGCCCACCCCCTCTTTGGCCGCCCCGCTTGGGCCAAGGTCATGGAGTGTCTGGCTTCCGGGGTGCTGGGCCCGCTTGAACGGTTGGACCTCGACTTGCGGGAGACTTCCCTTGGGGATAAAACCGCTGGCTCTGACCCGGATACCTCTCGTTTTACCCGCCACCTGGACCGAAGCGGTCGCGGCCTGTGGCCGGCGCTCGATTTTGCCCTGCGCCTGCCGTTCGGGTTGCCCCCATTGTGCTTGAATGAAACGCCGGACGCTTGCGAACTCTGTTCGGTGGCGGATCCCGCTTCCGCCGTCCCGCTGTCGCCGGTGATTCGCTTGACTTGGAAGCCGTCGAGAGATGGCGAGCCGGCTGAGCGGTTGCTTATCCAAGGTGCCGCCGGCCGGCTGGAATTGATCGCCGACCGGCATCACGCCGCCACGGTACGGATGGTTTTGGCCACCGGCCATGAACGGACGGCGGACGTACCTGAATTTTCGCCCACCCAACTGGTCATTGCCTGGGCCCGCCATGCCGCTGGCCATGGCCTGACAGGCGGCCCCTTCGTTTTGGCCCGCCTCGCGCCGCTCTATGACTGGCTCGCGCGGGCATAAAAAAAGAGCGGCCGCGTGGGCGGCCGCTCTTGGCATGGTTCGCCGGTCTGGATTACGGCAACAGATGGTCGGTGTAGGTGGCGACGCTCGGGCAAGCCGGGGGGAAATCAGTCAACGTATAGGCGGTTTTGCTGGCGGGGCAGGCGAGTCCGGCGCTTTGCTTCAGGTAGGCCTGCACGCCCGCGAGGGTCGGAGCGGTGCCGCCGTTGGCGAGCATGTCCTGCTGCTGGGCACCGTCGATCTGGCGCAGGTTGTTGATGCAGGCGTTCTTGCGGGAGGTGTTACGGGCGTTGAGGAAGCTGGGGATGGCGATCGCGGCCAACAAACCGATGATGGCGACGACGATCATGATTTCCACGAGGGTGAAGGATTTGCGTTTCATGGGGCTTTCCTCTTTTGTTTCTTATTTAAGTCGGCATTTCGCGGTGCCACCGCGGAATGCGGATGGAACCCGAAGCTGTTCGATAGAGTATACAGCAGGCCTCATGCCAACGGGTTCACTTGGTACGAGTTGATCTTAAATCACCCACCATGATTCCAGCGTTTGAAGGAGATGTGTATTATTTATGAGACGCGGGGGCATTCGCATTGTCATGGATGAAACGATTTTTCGGTAGTCTTCCCACTTGAGTACAAAAAAAGAGCGGCCGCGCGGGCGGCCGCTCTTGGCATGATTTGCCGGTCTGGGTTACGGCAACAGGTGGTCGGCGTAGGTGGCGACGCTCGGGCATTTCGGGGGGAAATCAGTCAACGTATAGGCGGTTTTGCTGGCGGGGCAGGCAAGTCCAGCGCTTTGCTTCAAGTAGACCTGCGTACCTGCGAGGGTCGGAGCGGTGCCGCCGTTGGCGAGCATGTCCTGCTGCTGGGCACCGTCGATCTGACGCAGGTTGTTGATGCAGGCGTTCTTGCGGGAGGTGTTACGAGCGTTGAGGAAGCTGGGGATGGCGATCGCGGCCAACAAACCGATGATGGCGACGACGATCATGATTTCCACGAGGGTGAAGGATTTGCGTTTCATGGTTCTTTCCTCATTTGTTTCTTAGGGTTGAATCGTTTTTTCGTGGTCCCACCGCCGCAGAATGCGACGGGAACCTAAACTGTGCCCTAAATTATAGCAGACCTCATGCCAATCGTTGCCAAGCGTGGTGATTTGTGCTTGCTTCACCCGCCACCGTTCCGGTTTTGAGGAAGGTGTGTATTATTTATGAGACAGTTGGATTTTCTCATTGTCCCATAGGTGATACAGCTTTGCCGAAAAAGTTACCTCCTCACCACCATAAAAAACGGCCGCCGGGGCGGTCGTTTTTATGGTGGTCGTGGTGAGATTACGGTAGTACGTGTCCCGCCACGGTGATCGGGCAAACCGGGGGAATGGCGGCCAAGTCATACAACGCCATGGCGCCGGTCCCCGCCGGGCAGAACAGGGCCGTTTGTTTCAGGTAGGCCTGGACTTGCGCGGCGGTCACGCTCTCGCTTCCTGGGGCAAGCAGGACCTGTTGTTGGGCGCTGTCGATCTGGCGCAGATTATTGATGCAGGCGTTTTTTCGGGAGGTGTTGCGGGCGTTGAGGAAGCTGGGAATGGCAATTGCCGCCAGCAAGCCGATGATGGCGACCACGATCATGATTTCCACCAAGGTAAAAGGGGCGCGTTTCATAACGTTCTTCTGGGGGGGGGCGGCGAGGAAGGCGGCAGTGCTGGGGTTGGATTGGTGGGGCACGGCTCCTTTGTGGAGCAAGCAGGTCTACCTGATATGGTACAGTCAGTTCACGCAATCACAGTCAGCAGGTACTATGCCAACCGGTTCAGTGGGTCAGGTGGCGGGCGGGGGCGGCAGGGTATGACGCGGGAAGTGGAGGGTGACCGTGGTGCCTTTGCCGGGTTCGGAAGCGACATGGATGGCGCCCTGGTGGGCGCGCATCATGCCGAAGACAGCGGGCAGGCCCAAGCCGCGGCCGACGAATTTAGTGGAGAAGAACGGATCGAAGAGGCGTGCCCGGACCTCGGGCGTCATGCCGGGGCCGTTGTCAATAATTTGCAGGAAAACCATTTCCCCGGGACGGAGCTGGTCGCCGAGCAGCAGCCGGTTCAAGTCCGTACCGGAAAGTGAGAGGCTGCCCGCGCGGACGGTGATGACACCGGGGATGTCGCCGAGAGCTTCGGCGGCATTGGTCACCAGACTCGTGAGCATTTGGCGTAACATGGATGGATCGCCCAAAACCAGGGGGAGCGTTGCTGGCGCTTCCAGGCGGAGCTCGGCTGAGGGGCCGACGAGCGGGGCCAGCGTGGGGTGCAGTTCCCGCAGGCTGGCGGCCAGGTCGAGCGGCTGGCCATTGAACAGTTCACTGCCCGCATAGATGAGCATCCGGCTGGAAATGTCGGCGGCGCGGCGGCCGGCGGTGTGGATGTCTTTCGCCTGCTGATAGGTTGGCGAGCCGGGAGACAGTTTGGCCAGCAACAGGTCGGCGTTGCCGAGCACGGTCATGAGCAGGGTGTTGAAATCATGGGCAATCCCGCCGGCCATGGCCCCCAGGCTTTCCAATCGTCGGTGCTGGGCCAGACGCTGGGAGATCTGTTCGCGTTCCGTTTCCAGGCGGCGCAGTTCGGTGATGTCCAGGAACGTGACGACCACGGCGGCTTGGCCATTGACGGTGATCGGCCCCATGCTGGCGTAGACCCAGCGATCATCGCCGGAACGGGTGACGATCTTGATGGGATATTGGCTCTCGGTTTTTTTTCCGGCCAGGCGGTCTAGTCCGCGCTGGCGCACCCGGTCGCGATGCTCGGGGTGGACGAGTGTCCAACAGTTTATTTTGCTTAATTCATCGCGTGTGTAGCCAAAAACTTTTTCCGCTCCGGGGTTGGTGTAGAGGATCCGGTCGCCTTGATAGATCATGATGGCGGAACTGTCGGCCTCGGCCAGGGCGCGGAACCGGGCTTCGCTTTCCCGCAACGCATCCTCGACCCGCTGGCGGGCGGCGATGTCTTCTTGGAGCCTGGTGTTGGCGTCGGCCAGTTCAGCCGTGCGTTCGCGGACCCGGAGCTCAAGTTCGTCATAGGACTTGCGCAGGGCTTCCTCGGCATGTTTGCGGGCATCAATGTCGCGCACGACAGCCATGATGCGGGGGTGGGCGCCAAAGGCGACTTGTTGCAGGCTGACTTCAATCCAGAACGGGTGGCCGTCGCGGTGCCGGGTGCGCCACTCAAAGAGTTGCGGCCGACCGGCCGCCGCTTGGCTTAGGTGGCGGATGGCGGCGGCGGCGTCGAAGGGCGCCTCCGGCTGAGCCCGGAATGGCAGCAGGTTTAGGCTGGCGACTTCACCCGGCTTGCAACCGACCATTTCGTACGCGCGCCGGTTGGCTTGGAGAATGTCGCCCGTGTTGAAATCATGGATCGTGATGGCGTCGTTGACCGAATCAAAGACGGTTTGAAACCGGTGGACTTCAGCATCCAACAGCTGGTTGGTGGCACGGTGGCGGTGGATAAACAAAAACCCGGCCAACGGCAATAGGGACATCAGCATGGTCAGGTAAAACCGTGGCCGGCGGGCCGTGGCGGCGTTGTCGAGCCAGGATTGGGCATCCGTGTCCAAGCCCAGTAGGGCGATCACATCGCCCGTGGGGGACAGGCGGATCGGGGCGCAGGCCGTGATCCAACGGCCCCATCGGTCGACATAGGGGCCGAAAACCAGGGGGGTTTGGTCGTGGAGGACACGCCAAAACCCGGCTGTGCTGTTGGTGTAGGTCTGACCCGGGGGGGAATAATCCGGGGAATCCGCTGGTTCCGCGTCGGCCAGGAACACCAACTGGTCGCCGTGGGGGGCCATCAGGTAAAGGAATCGCGAACCGGTGGCAAGACGGAAAAAATAGTGCAGGCGGGCGCGAAGGGCTGCGAAGGCGGGAGATTGGGTGTCGTCCGGAACACCCCGAAGTTGTTGGATTTGGCTGACATCCAAGCCGGCAGCGATCAATTCGACGTCTTTGAGCAGGTCGCGTTCGCGTTCCTGTTCCAGCGCGCTGGCGGCATGGTTGGTAAAGTAAAAGCCACCACTGAGAATGACGGCCAGCAGAACATACCAGGGCCAGCGGCGCGACCAGTTGAGCACTTCGCCAGCCGAGCCGCTGGTCGGTAGGTCAGACCGGAAATGAACGCGGATCAGAAACGCCAGGAGCACGATGAACATGGCGCGCAACAACGGCATGCCCAGGCAGAGGATAAACTGAACGTCAGGCAACTTTCCGGTTAGGGCAGTGGCCGGCGCTGGCAGGGAAATGCAGACCGTGAACGCATAACCGATGAGCATCAGGCCGGCCAATCGGAAGGGCACGGCATCCCTTTGCCGCGCCGCGCCGGCTTGCCGCGCGACCAGGAGAAACACGGTGGCGGCGGCCAGGGTGATGGGCGCCCCCATCATCACACGGATGGCCGTCACATTGGGCAGTTTGAGCACGCCAACGGCCAACGCCGTCATCACCAACGGAAAAAGCAAGATCCAGGGGCCGGGGGTGCGGAGCGGGAACAAGCGCTTGAAGCCGCCGCGGGCAAACTCACCCAACAGCAGGAAAGAGACGGCCAGGACGGTGAGACGAACCATGCGCAACGGCAGGCTGTCCGCGATGAAGACCAAGCTGCCGTCGAACCATTCATAAAGGCCATGCACCAAGCCAAACCAGCCCAGCCACCCCCATGGCAGGGCGGCCTCTTCCTGACGGAGGCGGGACAGGCACTCGGTGGCCAGGATGAAAAACGCCAGGCCGTAGACCAAGTAGACAAAGTCGATCTGACCGGCAATCGAACTGGTGAACCACATGCGCATTCTCCCCAGTGGCGCCCCCCCCTCTTACGCTTGAGGCACCATCATACAACCCCAGAGGGCAACTGTCAACCGCCTCTCGCCCGTCCCTGGAACATCCCCAACGACACCTTTGGTCTTGGGGCCGGGCACGGGGGCGGTGGTCATGACTGAGCTGTCCGCCCAGAGATCAAGATAACCCGCGTCACCGGCGACCTCGCCCGAGTTGGTCACCGTCACATAAGCGGTGAACGTCTTGCCCGCCAGCGGGAGTTCGGGACTGATCCGAACGCCCGTAATCCTGAAGTCCGGCAGGCCGGTGTCGTAGGCGGATGTCTCCTGGTTGTTGTACTCGTCGTCTTCCGTGGTGACGTTCTTGGCATCAATAAACGCGCGCAGGGTGAACGTACCCCAGGTTTTGGGCGCCGTCAGGCTCATCTTCACCGTCTTGCTCACACCCGGTTTTAACGTGCTGACGGAGGCGGACTTGTCGCCCTTTTCGCCGACGGCAACCGTTCCCGGCTTGTCCAGCCACACATACAAGTTACCCGCCTTGCCGCTCAGAATGCCTTGGTTTTTGACGATGATGGTGGCGGTGAATTTCCCGCCCGCCGCGGGTATTGCAGGCGTCAGGACAATGCTGGTGACCACCAGGTCCGGGCCGCTGGCCGGGGGCGTCGTAACCGACAACGGCTCGCCATAGGCCGTGCCAACACCGTTGGTGGCATAGGCCCGGACATAATAGGTCGTGGCCGGCCGCAACTTGGAGGGCATACTGTCAAACCCGCCCGGGCCGGTGCCATTGACCGTCTTGTCATCGGCCACCGTCGGTCCGGCCGCCGTGCTCCAGCAGACCCCGCGCGCCGTTACGGCTGAACTGCCAACATTGGTGACATTGCCGCCGGAAGTGGCGGTGGTGGTGCCAATGGCAACCGGCGCCGTCGTGGTGACCGTTGGCCGGCGCGCGAGGACATAGGTGGCATAAAGCGTGTGATGGGCGATGGCTGAAACGACCGTGGTGTCGGTCACCAAGACGCCGCCGCCATGGTCCGCGGTCCGCCACCATTCGCCCAAAGCGGCTTGTCACCGCCGGGCGCCGGGAACTTTCCGATGAAGAACTGCGCCAGGTTTGCAGGGCCGCACAGGGAGAGTTGCGAACCCTGTTTGCCGTTGGGTTGTACTCTGCACTGCGGTTAGGGGATGCTGCCACCTTGCGATGGGCCGATATCAATTTCCGTGCCGGCGCGATTGTTCGCGCCCCAAACAAAACATCACGTCGCCACCCGGACAAGTTGGTGCGGATACCGTTGCATCCGGTTTTGCGTACCATTCTTGGCGAATGCCCTACGGAAGGGCGGAAAGAATATGTCATGCCGGAATTGGCCGCTTCATATCTGCGTGATCCCGCCATGCTGTCCAGAAAGGTACAGGCCCATTTAACGGCATGCGGCATTACCACTACAGAACAAATGGCGGGGCGAAAGCGTCCTGTCGTCCTGGTTGGGTTTCATAGCCTGCGACATTCCTTTGTTTCAATTTGCGCCAACAAGGGGGTACCATTGGCCATTGTGCAGGAACTTGCCGGGCATGGCAGCCCAGCGATCCAGCGTCACTACATCCATGTTGACGCCGGGGCCGCCAAGAACGCCATTGCCACCCTGCCGAGTTTTGATGATGCTCCCCCCGGTCTGCCTGCTGGTGATACTGCCGCTACAGAGGCACCGGACGGCACCCGCGCCGTTCTGCTGGCCCGGTTGCACCAGTTGGAGAATGACGCATCGCTTGACGCCATCCGCCGCGCCATTACCGCCCTGGAAGGCACGCCATGAGCAACTCCCGTCCTTTGCCCGCTAAGTTAGCCATGGCCATCTGCTGCATGATATGAGGAATATAATCTCCTTGTTAAAGTTAATAAAACAATGCTTTATTATTAACAAAACGGGATTACATTAAGGGCATGATGGCAAAGAATAAAATCATGAACCGGATGACACGCCAGGGGGCAGGGTGGGTATGCACGCTGGCCGACTTTGCGGATATGGGGAGCCCGCAGAGCGTCGGGATGGCCCTGCTGCGCCTCGTCCGCCAAGGAAAGGTGCGGCGTTTGGCGCGCGGGTTCTACGATCTTCCGCGCCGCGATCCGCTGTTGGGAGAGTTGATGCCAACGGCCGAGGCGGTGATTGACGCTGTGCGGCGGCGGGATCGCATCCGGATCGAGCCCCACGAGGCCATGGCGGCCAACCTACTGCAGCTCTCGGAACAGGTTCAGGGGCGGTTGATCTTTAATACCGACGGCCCGGCCCGGCGCTTTAAAATCGGTCCGGCGACATTCGAGTTGCGACACCGCGCCGCCCGCAAGATGGCGTCGCCCGGTGGCATGACCGCTTTGGTCTTGACGGCGTTGCGCGCATTTGGCAAGGGACATGTCACGCCCGCGCACATCGCCCATCTGCGCGGACTGCTCACCCCCAAAGACCGGCGAAAACTCATGGATGACTTAGCGCAAGCCCCGGCTTGGATGCGTTCCCACCTGCTTGACGTCAGCCGCGAAGGAACGCTCCCATGAAGGAATTCGCAACTCTCGCCGCAACGCAGCGTGAAGCTATTCTTGCCGATTTGGCGTTACGGCTCAACATGCCTGCGTTCATTGTGGAGAAAGACTTCTGGGTGTGCTGGTTGCTGGGGCGTATTTTTGCGGTGCCGTCCCTGGGGGCGGAGTGTGTGTTCAAGGGCGGCACGTCGCTGTCGAAGGTGTTCGGGGTCATTCAACGCTTCTCTGAAGACGTGGATCTCTCAATCAGTCCGGCGTCCTTAGGCTGGCGGGAGTCCGAGCTGAATGAAGCACCGTCGGTTTCCATGCGGCAGAAACGGATGAAGAAAGTCGAAGCCGGGTGTGCGGTGGCGGTCAGTGATCGTTTTATGCCGGAGTTGGAGACGGAGATTGGCCGGTTGCTTGGCCCGCGCCAGGCGGACAGCGGTTGGCTCGTGTATGAATTGGATCCAGCCTCTCATTCGCCCGTGTTGTGGTTTCGCTATCCGGCGGCGGTGGCATCCGGTGCGTACATCGCACCTATGGTGAAGATGGAGTTTGGCTCTTTGACCGATCAGCGACCAACTGGCAAACATAAAATTTGCGCCTTGCTGGAGCCGGCGGCTCCTGGCGTTTTTGCCGATACTGGGGCGGAGGTTGTCGCGCTCGAGCTGGAACGGACGTTCTGGGAAAAGGCCACGATTTTGCATGCTGAATACCATCGGCCTTCCGAAAAACAGATTCCCGCCCGGTTTGCCCGTCACTATGCGGACTTCGCGGCCTTATGGCGGCATCCAGCCGGCGCCATTGCGGCGCGGCGCCTTGATCTTTTGGAATGCGTCCGCCCGCACAAAAGCCGTTTTTTTACATCGGCGTGGGCTAGTTATGACACGGCCGTTCCTGGCACGTTGCGCCTGATGCCTCGTGAGCAACGGGTAGCTGAATTGCGGCGCGATTAGCGCCAGATGGAGCCCATGTTTCTTGTCTCCCCACCGTCGTTTGATGAGGTGATGCAAGTACTACAGGACGCCGAAAAATCGCTGAACAACGCAGGGGTTATGATTTAGGCCAAGACGGACGATGTCAGCGGCATCATGGTCGGCCTGGTGTGGGGACGCCCTGCACGGACGGTAGGCTGGGACCTGCTGCCTGACCCCGGCCGTCACGGGGCATTTTTCTTGGTGTGGACTCATCACCGACAACTCACCGCGCGGCATCCATGACCGCGAGGACGGCGTCCACCCCGGATTCGACGCGCTGACCGACTACATCCACTGGGCCGAGCCGAAGCTGGTCATCCACGGCCACCAGTACCAGAACCTTGAGACCCAGGTCGGCCGAACCACAATCATCGGCGTGTACGGCCACAGGGTGATTGAGGCGTGAATGGCGCGGGTATCGAAAAAACCGGCATCCAGTTCCGATGTCGTTCATGGCATACACCTTCAACCCCGCCTGACGGTAGCGGACAAACCCGCGCTTCAGGCGCCTGCGGCTACAGCCGGTTCGATTCAGGTGAACTTCAGGCGCAGGCGATACTCGGGGACGGCCTCGATGCGGTCGATGGCGACATTCTGGAAATCGCCGCCGGCGAGGGCGCCGGCGCCCATGGCGTCTTGGGTGCAAGAACCCCCAACGCACGGCTTGGGCACCACGCGCAGCACGACACCGGCCGTCTCCACGGCGGGGCGATACCGCTGCAGGCCAATTTCCCAGGGAGTATCGTTGTTGAAGTTGTCATGCACCAGGGTGCCGGCGACGAATGCCATGCCGGTGTCGCCTTGATACCCGACCCTCAGAAACAGCTCGTGGATGCCGTCAAAAACATGCGGACTCAGCGTCACATGATGCTTGCCGGCCTTGAGCGGTACCAGGGTGACGCCGCCGGTCCAGGCAGGCACCCTGGCCGCGTGCTGGGCGAACCCTTCGTCCAGCCCCAGCGCCGTCAGAGTTGCGGCGTCCGCCCCCAGGGCAGGCGCGTCGGTGTCCGTCAGGATGGCGAAGCTAAACTCGGGGGTGCTGGTTTGGTAGAGTTCAATACCGTTTTCATGGAAGATTACCCCAGCGTTAGTCAACAGGGTCACCAGCCGGTCGCCGCAACGGTCCTGCCAGAAGTCGAGGGATTCCCGGGTGGTCAGGGTGGTGATCTGGGCGCTGGCCGCGCCGCAGGCGACGGTAAAGCGGCTGCGGTGCCCGGCGGGGACGGTAACCAAGGTGTCGGCGCCCAGGGTGGTGACGATGACGCTCGCGCCGGCCCCGGTGACCGTCACTGGCCCGACGAAGCGGTAGTGTGGCGTGTCCATCCCTGCCGGGGCGAAGAAGAAGAACTGTTCCGGGCGCCCAGGGTCGCGCCGCGAGGTGATGAATTGTGTACCGCTTTGTTTGAGGCAAATGCCGTCCAAATCCAAATTGAACGGCAGAATCAGGTTTGCGCCGGTCGCCAGATCAAGCTGGCCGACGGCTGGAAAGCGGAGTTGCTCGCCGCCGGTTTTCACCGTCACCCGCACATCGGCTTTGGGGGGCATTTCGGCATGATCTTGGAAGTTGTTGAGGAACAGGTAGCCGCGTCCCTGGGCATCGGCGCGGACGGCGCAGCGCAGGCTCGCCAGCTCGGTCGCCGGGAGTAACGGCTGCGCCTCGGGCAGCAGCGGTGCGGCGGGGGCCAGGGCGGTTTCCGTGCGTTGGATGAAATAATAGAGGCGGCGCAAGCTGTCGTAATGCGGGCGGCGCTGGCCGTATTCGCCGAGAGGTGCCTGGAAATCATAAGAGCGGCGCGGCAGGCGGAATTCGTTGAGCCACGCGTGCTTGCCGTCCGGATTGATGCCACCATGATACACATAGGTGCCCATCAGGTTGGAGCCGTTGGCAAGGATGACGTTGTTCATCGCCGCGACGCTTTCGGGGGGGACAATGGGGCGGTGGCGGTAGAAGACCTGCATGCCGCCGCCGATCTCGCAGCAGGCGTAGGGGACGCGGTGCGGGTCGTAGGCTTTGGGCGGCTGGTGCGCCTGCGTCCACATGTCCCGATACACGAAGTTGGGGGAACATTCGTGGTTTTCCGGGTCGTCCTGCCAGCCGTAATACGCATAGCCACCGAACATGGGCAGGAAACGGTCGGCGGGGAACCGGGTCAGCCCCCAGCCGGTACACGTCCACAGCGCCGGATCGAAGCCAACCTGTTGCGCCAGTTCTTGGAGCACGGCCATGTGCGTTTCACCGCCGGCCCCGGCGGTTTCCCACTCGGTGTCGGGGAAATGGGTGGTTTCCCAAAGCGCGCCGGTGGAGAGATATTCATTTTCAACCTGCAACGCGACAAGGGGACCGCCTTCAGCGAAGAAGAGTCCTTTGACTTGGGCGAAAACCTGACGATAAAGCCGTTCGACGATGGCCAGATAGCGCGGGTCGTTGGAGCGGATCTCAAAGGGCTGGCCATACATCCAGTCGGGAACGCCACCGTTGCGGCATTCGCCGTGACAGAACGGCCCGATGCGCAACGCCACCTGTAGGCCAACTTTGCCTGCCAGCTCGACGAAGCGACGCAGGTCGCGCTGCCCGCTCCAGTCAAACTGTCCCGCAACCTCCTCGTGGTGGATCCAGAACACATAGTTTGCCAGCAGGGTGACCCCGCCCGCCTTGATCTTGCGCAGTTCGCGTTCCCACTCCGTTTCCGGGTAGCGTGAGAAATGGAACTCGCCCATGATTGGCAACCAGGGGTGGCCGTTCCATTCCAGCCAGCGGCTGTTGATGCCGATGCGGTTGCCCGCAGGACTAGTGTGGTTGCCCATGCGCAGATGTCCGCGCAACGGTTCGGGCTGGGTGGCGGGGAGGGTGAATTGGGCGGCGGTGGTCATGTGATTAGATCCGATGGTTTGAGTGCTGGTTTGGCCATGACGCCCCGAACCGGGGTGCTGGTCGTCAACTGACGATACGTGAGTAGAACCGCAAAGCCGAGCGCGCTCAGGCAGATGCCGAGGATATACGCGGCATGATAGTTGTGCCCCAGCCGTTCAATCAGTTGCCCGGAAACCAGCAGCAAGGTGGCGTTGAAAAAATTATTGACAAACCCGAGGCATGACGTGACCGATCCGACTTCCGCTGGATGCGCGGCGCGGAAGACGACGATGGAGGCAACGCCGCCAATCCCAGAGGACGCGGCGAAGAGGAAGGAAACCACGATTAGTCCGTTGGCGGAATGAATGTTGAGCAGGGCGAGGAAGAGGATGAACTGCAAGAACAAGCCCAACGCCACCAGTTTGTAGGGATTAATCTTGTCGATCAGCCATGCGTACGGCATGCTCAATACCAGCCCGAGCAGACTGGACCAGGAGAGCGCGGCCCCCATGTCGGTGCGCGTCAATCCCAGTTCGTTTTTGGCGAACAGCCAGAGCCAGGCGTTGTACATGGTGAACGTTGCACCAATCATCGGGACGCTGAGCATGAGCACAATCCGCCGGCGATCACGGAAGCCGACCTGCAAGGCCGACCACGGCTTGAATGGTTCCGTGGCCGGGGTTTGGATCGGCGGCTCCTTGATCCCGAAGCCGCCGACGATGGTGGAAAGGGCCAAAATGACGGCGGCAAACAGAAACGGCAGTTTTTCGCTGTAATCCGAAAGCTGCATGCCGTAGCGCAACACGAGAAACCCCAGAAGCCCCAAAATCACGCCTTGGATGGCCATCGTCCGAGCCAGCAACGGACGGGGGGCTAAATCGATGGGGAGCAGCGAGATCGTCGAGGCCTTGATGTCCATGAAAAATAGTTGCATGATCATGAGCCCCACCAAGATCCATTTATTGGCGAAAAAGGGAAACAGCAGCAAGGGCAAAATAATCCCCGGCGCGGAGATCCAGAGGAACGGAATACGCCGCCCCCACCGGGAAATCGTATGATCGCTTTTCCAGGAAAAGTACATGACGAGGAAGCTCACGGCGTAGCCATTCACCGAGCCAATGGTGCCGATTAGCCCTTCCCCCATGCCGACCTCGGGCGAGTTCATGCGCAGGGTGATCAACGGATAGATGATGGTGAAGCAGACGCTCCAGCCGACGTTGAGGATGGAGAACCACAAGATATTGCGCCACATCAGAGGACGATTGGCGTAAAAGGCCTGTAGCTCGGGCGCCATTTCGTGCTCAATGGCATGGGGATCAGCGGCGGTCATGGGGGATTCCTGCTAGATCAAAAATACTCTTTTGCTTTTTGGAATTTGGCGGGCATTTCGCTGGCGTGAATGGCAAGGAGTTCGCGCCACAACGCCTTGGTTTCACGGGTGTTTTGTTGAATTGGATAGGTGAAAAGCGCGGCGGCGAACAGCTTGGGGTCACGGGTCGCAATGGCATCGCCCAGCAACGTCTGGTGGGTGGCGAGGGCACTGATCAGCCCGTAGTAGCAATCTGGAACTTCGAGATCGGGATCGGGGTGGATTCCATCCTGATCGAGGTGCATCGAGTACTCCAGCACCGTGCGTTCCGGGAAACCCTTGACCGCGCCGCGATTGGGGAAACTCGCCGCCAGCCATTGGCGTTGGCCACCCAACGCCTTGATGACCAGTGCGGTTGAGTCGTGACTGGGAGCGAACCACGGGTTTTGCAGGCTGTCTTGGGCCCAAAACGCCGCGTCCAGATCACGGTCGAGGTGGGCGCGGAAATCGCTGTCCTGTTGCCGCCGTGCGGTTGCGATCTCCGCTTCCCAAGTCCGGATGCGGGGCAGATCCCAAGTCTCCGCCGTTTTCAACGTCGCGTTGCGCATCTCCTCAAAGAAGATGTGCGTCATGCCGTCACCCTCGGTGGAGAAAATAATCGGGCCGAAGCGGCGGCGCAACTCGGCGAGCTTGGCGAGGCCATGGCGAATGCTGGGTTCGCCTCGGGGCATGTGGGGAATGCGGCACGGTTCCCAGTTCGGGTCGGCTAACTTGGCATCAAGCAGCTTGTAGATGTCTTCGCCGCGATACGTGCCGCGCAGGATAAAGCTAAGGTGATTAATCCCCGCCGCGACGACGTTGAATTCGTCACTGAACTCATCTTTGTCGAAGAGCAGGCGCATCAGATCCCAGCGGTGATTGGTGAAGCCGCCGCAAACGCCCAAGGCTTTGATCGTGGTGTGGTTGTTGACCATGCCGCTGTAGACCGCCACCGGATTGGCGAAGTCGACCAGCCACGCCTGGGGGCAGTGCTTTTCCATGCGCTGGGCGATGTCCCAGATGATCGTGCCGCCGGTCACGGCGCGGAACGCGCCGCTGACCGAGAGCTGGTCGGAGCCAAACAGCCCGTGGGTGAGGCAGGCCTGCTCGCTCAGCCGGCAGGCCGCCAAGGAGCCCACGGGGAAGCTGACGCTAACCACGTCGGCCCCCGGTAGCGCTTGGTCAATTTGATTGGTCCAGCGGAGTTCGCAACCACTGGCGGCAAATTCCGGCGTGCGCATGATCAAGCGCCCAACCGTTTCCGCCCGCTCCAAGTTGAAGTCTACCAACCAAACCCGGCCACCGCGCAACACGTCACTGTCCGCTAGCACCGCTCGCATAATGGGCAACGTCCGAAAGGAGCCCCCACCGATAAAAACAATATTCATATCTGGATTTCCTAGTGATTCGTTAGGATGCCTTGAAATCACGCACCGCGTCGAGCATGGCGACCATGTTGGCGACCGGAGTTTTGGCCTGGACATTGTGAATGGCGTCAAAGACAAAGCCGCCACCGGCACCGAAAATGCGGCAACGTTCTTGGACCTGCTCGCGCACTTGGGCCGGGGTGCCGAACGGCAGTACTTGTTGGGTGTCCACGCCGCCGCCCCAGAAGGTCAGTTTGGCACCGAAGCGCGCCTTGAGACCGGCAGCCTCCATGCCAGTGGCAGAACACTGCACGGGATTGATGATGTCGAAACCCGCCTCCACAAAGCCGTCCATGAAATTGGCGACCGCGCCGCAGGAATGCTTGAAGGACTTCCAGGTCGTGTGCTGGTGAATCCAGGCGTTGAGCTGGCGGTAATAGGGCAGGTACAGTTCGCGGAAGGTGGCGGGCGAACAGAAGGTGCCGCACTGGGTGCCAAAGTCGGTGCCGCAGATGAACACCGCATCAACGCTGTTGCCCACGGCGGCGTGGAGCTTGGCGAGGTTGCCCAGGGCGATGGCCGTCTGCCGCGCAAAAATGGCGTGGACGTAGGCCTGGCGGGCCGCCGTGGAGATGTACCACTCGGCGATGTCACGGATGCCCTTGGGGTTCTTGAGGAACGGCGCCGGCACCAGGGCGATGTCGCCGAGCCCGGTACCGCCAAAGGTGGCAATGACCGCCCGTCCGGTGGCGGCGGCCCGCTTGGTTTCGGCGGTGAAATAGGCCAGCGCGGCGGGCGTGACCGGGCCGAACTCCTCGAGATTGTTTTCGGGGTTGAGCGCGTCCTCGTCAATCGGTTCCTGACGGATCAAGGTGTCGAAGAAATAGCCGTCGGCCGGCAACAGGCCGCTGGGCCGGGCGGTGACATCGCCCTCGGGATACAGGAAGACGTTGCCGCCGGCATCGGTGGTGGTGTTGAAGGCCCCGGGCACCAGCAGCTCCTGGCCCCAGGGCGCGCGCCATTCCTTCCAGTCTGTCAGGGGGAAGCCGAACAGCGTGTTGGGCGGCACGACCCCCTCCACGTCGACGCCGATGGCCTGTTTGAGATCCTCCTCGAGCCAGCCCAGCATCTGATACGGCTCGTGAATTTTCACCGGGCGCCGCTCCAGCCCGTAATGCGCGCGCAGGGCGGCGACGCAACTGGCGTGCAGGCCGGTGACCGCCGTGGCTCCGAAATCGATCGGCACGGTATCCGGCTGTTGGTGGTTCAAAGCGGCAAGTACGCGTTCCCGTGAATTCATGGCGATTCCTTTCACTATTATTTTCCGGTTAGCCTTTAAAGGTGGTTTTTCCATAACCGGGAGCCGCCCGGCCTCAGGCGGACGAACCCGTCACCGTCGGAGACGCGCATTCCAATTCGTCTCCGTGAATTGCCAACTTGCCGTCGGAACCAACGGTCGCCATCGCCTGTAGCCCGTCTTGGATTTCGATTTCGTGTCCGGCCCAGCGAATCAGTCCGCTCATGCGGCGGAATTTCGTGGCGATGAGCATCAATTTTTGCGTGCCATCGGCTTGCCGGTAGAGGCGCCATTCAATGCTTTTGGAATGGCAGGTCACGGCGGGTGGCACCAGCGTTTCCAGCATGTCCGCCAGCTCGCCGCGCGGCACGAGTTCGCTGAGGTAGAAGAACGTTCCGGCCTGATTTTTTACGCCGCTTGGCTCCTGCTCCCGGTTCGGGATCAGCACGCCGTCGGTGAGGTCGAGCGGCACGTTCACATCCCAGCGGTGCGGGCCATTCAGGCTCAATTGGCAGCGGCTGGTGACGGATTGCTTGAAGGTGGCAAACGACAATGGCTGGATCCCGGCGCTGGCAGCGAACTCCGCACCGATCTCCCGGCCTTCGACCGTCAGGGCGGGTGGCGGGCCGATGAAGATCACCTTGCCGCCGGCAGCGGCGAACGCCAGGCAGGTCGCCCAGACTTTTTCCGGCATCACCATGGCGTAGGGCATGACGAGCACTCGGTAGCGTTCCAGCCGGGTGACGAGTTGGCCGTTCTCGATCCGGGCGTCTTTCAGCAACTCGCTGTCGACGAAATCAAAGGCAATGCTCCGGCGGGCCAGTGCCTCGCTGCCGAAGAGTTGGAAGTTCTTCAGGCCGAAGGTCCACTCCTGGCTGTTCGTCGCCATGACCCCTTCCCAACCGTGCCAGATGGCGACATCCACGACTGGGCGGCACGGTTCCAATTCCGCGAGGAAGCCTTTGAGTTTCCGCATCGCGTCCGTGCAGACGTCATAGCTGTAATGCTCCGGATACTTCGCGGTGTCGGACATGTCGCCGATCCAGATGTTGAACCAGTTGATCCGCATCAGGGCCATCAACCGGGCGGCGTGCTCGGTGGCGGCGATGGTCGGTTTCCAGTGCCAGGTGTTGATCTCCGTGCAACCTGAGGGCGTGAGCCGCCCCAGGCTGGAGCCGAGGGCATAGATATAATCAATGCAGCCATCGAACCACCAAACGCCGTCGGTGTAGCCCGCGTCCATGTTTTCGTTGAGCCGGAAATAATCGACGGCCCCCGCGCGAAAATCCCCGATGCCGCCTTCGCCCACCCACGTGTGATGCGTGCCGAGAATTGCCCCGGTCCCGCACTTGGCCCTGGCCATGTCGCAGACGTGCTTCTGCGCCTGGAAAACCCCCTCGTTGAGCGTGCGGTAGTAGTCGAGCTTCACCTTCACCGCTTCCGGCGTGATCTGCGGTTCGTCGAGCAGGTAGAGTTTATCACGCAGGTCGTAGCCGTTGACGCGGGCGAACGCCGCCGCGCTGGCATCGCCCCAGCGGTAACATTCCCAGCCGACCTCGGCGGCGGGCTCGTCCCAACTGATCCCGTCCAGCGGAATCGCTTTGTAGCACTCCACCACGCTCACGTAGAACTCGCGGGTCGCGGCGGACCAGAAATCGATCAGTTTTTCATCTTCAAAGCTGACGTAGACGATCAATTCCCCCTCGGCAGGCGATGGAAGCCGTCCATGCAGGTGAAAGTAATGCCGCGCCTGGATCGGGCCGCGCCCCGGCGTGTAATCGACATACCGCTCGGCGAACCCGGTGTCATAAAACTCCTCTTCGAAATTGACGCCGAACGCCAGCGTCGGGAGCTTGGTCACGGTGTCGCCCTGCCGGACAAAGGCCGCCTCCAACCGGGGATTGGGTTGCGCCCCATGCCGGCTTGGAAACGTGATCGCGAACCGTCCGGCGGCCAGCTGCGTGGCGGCACGATACATCCGGCGTCCCATGCCAGCGGGGAATTCCTTCCCCATCTCGCGCCCGGCGATCTGGGTGTGCGGTTCGCAGTCGATGGCGATTTTCATCCCGAGCCGGTGCGCTTCCGCGGTCATCTTCGCGATCAGCGACACATATTCCGGCGAACGCCACTCGAAGTTGCTGCCGCGCAGAAAGACGCGGACCAGGTCATAGCCCTGGTGCGCCAGTTCGCGCAGCCCCTCCATGGCGAGTTCGGGATTCTGGATGGACGGTTCCTTCACGCCGTAGCCGAAGGACTGATAGAGACTGCGTTTGTTCATGGGGTTGTTTATTTTTGATGGATGGTTTGGTTGAGATTACGATTATTCCGTGTTAAAAGCGGATCGTGATGGCGACGCCGCTCCGAGCGGGGATCGGGAGGGTCACGGTTTTGGAAGCCCGATCAAACGGGAGTTTGTGCGCCCGGCCATTGATCAAGACCCGCGGTGGTTTTGCGGATGCCACCACCACCTCCCCGGAGATCTCGCCGTGGATTTGAGCCGTGAGGCTGTTGGGGCGGGTTTCGACGCCGGTGACCCGGAGCCCGTCCGCACGGACGATGACCGGATGCTTCGGCACTTTCTTCGACCGGACCAGCGCGATCCTGGTCGACTTTCCTTTCAGCGCGGCCCAGGCGATTTTGCGGGAGCCGGCGGGTAACGGTTTACCATTGAGCTTGAGCGAGCCGATGTGGGTTCCGCTGCCGCTGATTTTCAGGTCAATGGTGACGCCACGGAGTTTCAGGTTGCCAATAGTCAGGGCGCGATCACCCCACGGAGTGAAGGTGATTCCCTCGTGATCGAAGTCCATCCCCGCGAGGCCCATGGTGAGACTGGCATACCAGGTCGAGCAGGCTTGGAGCTGCTTGCAACCCTGGTTGTCCGCGCCCACTTCATGTTCATTCTCCGCCTCGGGAGTGAACGACTCGGGGGCGGTGTGCCGCCGCCAGAACCATTCCACATCGCCCAGCCAGGCTTCCAGCCCCGTGGCGTCGCCGATCATTTTGTGGACGTTGACGTAGAAGTAGTCCGCGGTGGGATAACTGGCGCCGAGTTGATTGCCGTCGGCCATCCAGGCGGTGTCCCAGCGCGGCATGGAAAGCAGGCACTTGGCCGAGCGCAGGTGCTTGTCCATGAAGGCGGCGATCCGGTCCGGCGCATGGGAGACCAGTTCGCGGGCAAATGGCGTGATCCAGAAAATCGCCTGGCAGACATAATGCTTGCGCGGCTTGAGGGTCTTCGCCGCGCAGGAGGAGATGAAATAGCCCTTTTTCTCATCGTAGAGGTATTTCACGAAGCTCGTCCGCAGGCGTTTTGCCCACGCGCCGCACGCGACGGAGTCTTTCGTTCGGCCCAGCGCCGCATAGACGTATTCCATGGCACGCAGGCCTTGATACATCAACGAATTATTGAGCGAGCTGATGTCATTGCCATCTTCGTCCATTGCCTCCGGGAAGTCCGGCCAGAGCGCGGTCCCGGCCACCAGGCCGGTCTCCTTCACCACCGCCTTCCGGCATTGATCGAGAATGAACTCGCAGGTCGGGAGCACCGCTTTCGCGAGGCTGAGGTCGCCGGTGGTGGCGACATAGTGGTAAAGGCCGCCGATGTATTGGCACTGGGCGGGAAAGGCGTTGTTCAGCCGGGCTTCGAAAGCAGTGGTCAACTGCAACGGAATGCCGATTTGCGGATGGCAAACCTCCTGCCAGAAACGCAGGACCGCCGCCGTGGTCTCCGGGGCGTTGGCCAGGGCGCAGGGGATCATCGGCGTCATGCCGTCCCAGCCCCAGACAAAGTAGCCGGCCAGCGTGCCGCGCACGGCGCCCGGACGGTCCGGCAATTCCATGGCGTGGATTATTTCCGGCTGCTGCATGAAAAACGAGTTCAGCGCCGCGTTGCCGACATCCACCTGCGGCCGGGTTTTCAGCCGCCGCTCGTAGCTGGCCACCAGCTCCGTGCATTCGGCGTGGACGGTTTTGGGCAACTGCTTGAGCCGTTTGTCGAAGCCGGCTTTCGTGGAGCCGAACACCATGTAGAACGCCAGCGAGGCATCGGTGGCCGGCTTGCTCACCAGATAATGTTTGCTCCGTTCGTGGTAACCACGCTTTGCGGTGATCGCGAGGGCGCTGCCGATGGCGATCCAGGTCTCGGCCTTTGGGGCGTCATGCACCTCGAACCCGAGGGCTGGCATTCCCCGTTGCGCCAGGGTGTCGCCGCCGCGATAGACATTCGGGTTCTCGTCGCGGCAACAGGTCACGAGCGCGTTGCGTTGCTTGTCGAAGGCAAAATCCGCCCAGGTCCGGTTGGCTGCCCCGATGGCGGTGCAGTCTTCATGGTGCAACACCTCAAGCTGAACGGTGAACTTGCGCGGGTTGCGCACCACTTTCGCCCGCTGCACGATGGCGTCGGGCAGCAGCAGCAGTTCATGCTCGATCTTCACGCCTTCGATCTCGCACTCGCTCCGGTAGCCGAAGGGATAGAGCCGGGTGTTGTTCAAGAGCAGATAATACCGCTTGCCGCCGATCATGATGTGCATTCGGAAGAGCTTGATCCAGGCGGTGCCGGGATCCGCTTGGAAGAATCCCGATCCCCCAAGGTGCTGTTCTCCCCAATAACTGACGCTGAGCAGTCCGCCGTGCGCTCCGACCGTGGCGAACAGGCGCCCGTTGCCGAACCGGTCGCGGGTCATCCCGCCGAGCCCGTGCGGGGCGACCGGCGTGGGGCCGTCGAAGTTCAGGTCGGTCGCCGCGGGCGTTCCGATGATGCGGTTTTTACTTGTCTGCATGATGTTTCTTTCCTTATCCAAAATCGATCCGGCGCTCGAAACACTGCTCGTAATACGCGTTCATCCGCTGATGCAGTTCGCGCATGGCCGGCTCGTCGGCTTTTTTCCAGCCCAAGCCGCAAAAGCCGGCGCACATGACCCGTGGATTGCGGGCGGCGACGCCGAGCCAGCGGCGCATGACCGCTTCCTCGCCGCCCGCCGGTAACTCTTCGCCGACGCTTAGCATGATCGGCCGCGAGCCAATGGCGGCGAGCGCTGCGTCCACTTTGATCGAGCCGGCGGTCATCGGGTTGATTATGTTGCCCGCCTCGGTGTAGACGATGTCCGGCAGATTCTCCAGCGTGGCGTGGAAGACGTGCGGGCCGCTGCAGGGATGGATGGCGACCTTGCCGAAGTGCGTGGCAACGCGGTGGTCATACTCCAACACGTGCTCCAGATAGAAGTCGCGCGAAATCAAATTCACGCTGCATTCCGCAATGCGGTGGTAATGGAAGGGCAGGGTGCAGAGGCGTTCCGGGCCGATCCAGCGGGTCAAGGTCTGATGCGTGGCAATGAAGAAATCCGTGACCAGAGTCATGAAGGCTTTCCACTCGTCCGGCTCGGTGAGCGGCGCGAGGAACGCTTCACTGCCCAAGATCATGTGGGCGAGGTTGAACGGCCCCTGCATGTCCGGCAACGCCAGTTTCAGCCAGGGCGGTGTGAATGTCTTGGTGACTTCGATGTCTTCGCGCATCTCCGGGAAGACGCCGCTGGTCTCCGGGCAGGGGAGCCCTTCGCGGAGGACATCGGCCAGCGGGCGGTTGCCATCCGGTGTGAAGCCCAGTTCGGGATTGAGACGGATGCCGAAGGAGGCGGCCAGCGTGCCTGGCCCTTTGCCCAAACCGCGCACCGGCGAAATGGGGTTGAGCATGGCCACGGGAGCGGCGGCGGCTTTCAGGTAGTCGAGCAACCGTTCTTCCGGCGCTTTGGGCGGGGCGGGTGGGGCAGGCTTGCCCTCGCCTTGATCGAGGTCGGGGAACCGGCCCAGGCCGAACACCGCATGCGGGTGGGGGATGCCGGCTAGGGCTGCCTCGGCGCGGAGATCGGCGCGGCACTCCGGGTGGGCATCAAGTTCGGCCTTGAAACCGGCGGCGGCGTCCTTGATTCGGGTCTCAGGAGTAGTCCTCATGGGTGCCCCAGCTCCTGAACGGTTTCGCTGAACGCCATGACATTCGCCCACGGCACTTCCGGGCGAATCATGTGAGCGGGAGAACAGAGATAGCCACCGCCGTTGGCGCTCATGGCGTCAATGGTGCGGCGCACGGTGTCGCGCACCTGTTGCGGGGTGCCGTGGGGCAGGAGACTTTGGGTGCCGATGCCGCCCCAGAAGGAAAGGCGCTCGCCAAAGCGTTGCTTGATGGCGAAAATATCCATTGCTTCCGGTTGGAGCGGGTTGAGAATGTCCACGCCCGCTTCAATGAAGCCGGGGATCAGCGGCTCAACATTGCCGCAACTGTGATAGAAGACCAGCAGGTCGGGCTTGATCCGCTTGGCGGCGGCAATGGCGTCGCGCATCATGGGGAACAGCCAGTCGCGCCACATACCGGGGCTGAGCAGCGGCGCGAGTTGGGTGGCGACGTCGCTGCTGGAGTACAGCACATCCGCCCCGGTGCGAGCCACTTGTTCCGCGATGCCGACCTGGTCGGCGGCGTGCTTCATAAATAGCTTCCGCGCCCACGGCTCATCGCCCGCCATGCCGAGCATCATTTTCTCGAAGCCGGTGCGCGCCCACGGTTCCTCAAAAAAATTGAGCCCGCCGACCACCGTGGCGAAGCCTTGGTCTTGCTGACGCCGCACTTGCTCGGCGACCCCGGCGTAACGGTGCGGCGAGGCCACATCGTCCGGCCAGGGATAGGCGTCCAAATCAGCTTCCGTCTCGATCTCGCGCAGCGGCGCGAACATCCGCTCGTCGTCGGTGGCCGCATGATAGACGCGGGCGACGCCCCACTCGGGGTCGATCACGGTTTCCGGCGGCAGTTCAAGGTCGCGATAATAAAGCGCCCGCCAATCCGGCGTCGCCCGCGTCGTGCCGGTGGTCGGCCCGAGCCAGCGCGTGGCGAAGTGGAAGTGCGTGGCCAAGTCCAGCCCCGGCCCCAGTTCCCGCTCCAGAATGGGGCGGTAGCCGGTGGACAGGCTGAACTCGAACGGCGTCCACGCCGGGTTTTGCCGCCGCATGGCCTGGAGGAAATTATCACGGGGAGTCATGGGGTTAGTCCTAGGGTGAAAATTTAATTAAACCGCAGATTGCCGAATGTTGAACCGCAGAATCTTGAGGTCGTTGCTGTTTTTCAGTTGATTTCCTTCGTTATTCGGACCTCAATATTCGTCACTCTGCGGTTGTGAAAAAGTTAACTTTTTATCCTAACGCAGGATGTTTGGGTTCCGGCTAGGCCGGGTTAAGTTGCGGTGGGGGATTTAGGCCTCAGCAAAAAGGTGCCACGCTTGCCAGGCTTTGAGGTTGAGATTGGCGAGATTACCGTAGTCGCCCACGGTGTCGAGGCGCGCTTGTTGCGCGGCAAACAGGGCGGGCCAAAGTGCCGCCACGGTCTGTCGCCGCCGGTTGTAATCCGCCTGCCAGCCCGGGTCGGGGGGAAGTCCGAGGGTGGTCATTTGCGTCAGCAAGGCGTGGCGGCGGGCCAGTTCACCGCGCGGTTCCAGTTGGCGCTTGATGGCCTCGAACGCCAGTACAAAATCCACGGTTGCCAGCAGGCGCCGGGCGTGCGGAGTCCGCAAACCGAGGGCGGCGAAGCGCTGGCGTAAGGTGGCCAGGCGCGGCAAGGCATCCGCCGGCAGTTTTTGGGTGGCGCAACGGAAGAGCAGGTTGTCGAAATGGCAGATGATGCGGACCTCCACCTCGGGGGTGGCGAACATCGCCGCCCGCGCCGCCCACAGCGGTTCTTCAAGCTTGGCCAAAGCGTTTGGAATGGTGCCCTCGGGCGAGAGGCGGGGCATGGAGTCCCACTCAAAAAGAGAGCATTCGGTCTGCTGTCCGTTCCCGGTCCAGGAGGGGCCGAGCGCTTCAAGTTCCGCGAGAATGGCAGCGACCTCGATGGCAACGCTGCTGCGGGTGAAAAAGGTTTGGGCGTATGCCGCATAGAACTCGGGCATGGAGCTGGCGGCCCGCCAACCCGCGGCCTGCACCAGGTGCATGGCGTTGACTTCGCAACCGGCGGTTTGCCAGTGGATGCCGAGCAGTCCCTGATAGCCCAGGGCGTGGGCCGACTGGGCGAGCTTGGCCTGTTGCGCCACGGCCTCCTGCGGGTGCCATTGGCTGGCGTGGGCACCGCCGCCGCCATCGGACTCGACCCAGGGAATGGACCACAGCTCCCGTTCACGGGCGAGCTCGGCGGGGACGCTGGCCACACGGTCGGCGCTGTGCGGCATGATGTTGTCGAGTTGCGCGAGGATGGCATCCGGCGGCAGGATGCGATGCAGGCCCGGCCAGTAATCACCCCAGCGCATCCAGCGGTCGCCGCCCCAGCCCGCGAAGGCGATGCGGATATTCGGACGAATTTCGCGGACGATTTCATAGGCCATCCCAAAGAGGGCCGCCAGTCGCAAGCCCTCGCGATAGCGTGCGGGCGAAGAGGTTTTCAAGCCATCGAAGGCGTTACCGAACGTTTCCTCCAAGCTGGCGAGGCCCGCCGAGCAGGCACCATCCAGCCACCCGCGCACCCCGTGTCCTTCCTGCTCCCAGAGGCAGAGCGTGCCGAGCGATGGATACGCGGCGAGCACATGGCGGAGCCGCGCGGCGAGCAGGTCGCGGTAGCCGGGCCAGGAGGGGTCGCCAAGCAGTTCGAAGCCGAACACGATGTTCAAACCCAGGCTGGCACCGAACGCGGAGGCATCGGCGAACTCCGCCTGCGCGGCGGCGATGGGATCGGCGGCGAAGGCGTTGCGCGCACCCCAGGCACCATCCTGATTGAAGGGAAATAGCGCGCTGGTGCCATGGCCGAACGCGTCAAGCTTGATCCCCTTGACCCCGCCCCATGGCGCGTCAAACGTGGTGTCCATCCGTTTGCCGGCGCGCCATTGGCCGGTGACGGGATCGGGGAATGCCGCCAGCGGTTCCTCGTCGTAGTTGTGGAACAGCGCGGTGTTGCCGCCCCAGCGCCAAATCGTCTTCAAATAACGCTGATAATCCTCTGGGTTCCAGACGGTTGGGCTATTGAGAAAATTGTGCCAGGGCAGCAGGCCGCGCACGCTGAAATCCGGAATGCCGTGATAGCTATCCCCGGTGACGGGCCAGCGCGGTGCGAACTCCGCCGGCGGGGCGTCGGCAAAGAAGCTGAAGCCGAACCCGGCCAGGCGCAACAGGTGATGGAACCCGTGGGCGGCGGCGGCCGGCGTTCCCGCGATCACGCGGTACTCGACGGCGCCGTCCGGCGCGGCCTGGCGCTCCAGGGTGAACCCGGCTGGCGCGGCAGCGCCTGTCCCGGCAGACGTGACGATAACGCGGATTCCCGTGGCGGCCGTGGACGGTCCCAGCAGTTCCACGGCTTCGGCACGCAGCGCCGACCAGGCGGGGGCATCAGGAAGTGACCAATAGATGGGGTTCATGGATCTTTACGCACCGGTTTGCTGGGGGATAATGGATTTGCCGGTGAGGAGGCCTCGCCGCCGGCCGGTTGTTTACGGTCATCGGCTGGAGCGCGCTTTACCAGCACGGCACGTTCCAAATAGACGGCGTTGGGCCGGCCGGCAAGTCCGAACCGGGGGCCTTCGAATTTGAGGTTTACCCAAACTTCATAGGTCTGGGTCGGATGGTGTTTGTCGTAGAGTTCGCAAACCCTTACTCCCATCTGCCATAGCCAAGTGGCCCAAATGGTGCTGTCGGCGTGGATTGGCCCGGTGCCAATCTTATACCAATGATAGCCGGGGCCGGGAAGGTCACGCACGGCGATTTGCCGGTCGATCCTGCCGCTTTTGCTGTAGAGGCCCAGTGGCATGGGCATCGCGTATTTCCCCGCCTCTTTATCTTGGAGTAGCCATTTCGTGGTGATTCCGGAGGAGGCCTCGGGGTCATGGACAATGGTGGCATAACTTTGGGGGCTCCCGGCGGCATGCTGGTCAAGCACGACATCGCCCGGCTTCACACCGGGGACGCCGACCGGCGGCGGGACATAGGTTGCACTTTGCGTTTGCCGGTCACAGTCGGCATCGGCTTGGAACTTCGCCTGCGGCCAGTTGGCCTTGCCTGCGTATTGCTCGACCTGTTCATGCCAGGCGGCGCGGTAACGGGCAGCAAGGGTGGCCTTGTCGCCTTTGACCAGGCCAAGGCTGATCAGCCGGACTTGGGAACGGTCGAGCGGCAGGCGGGCCAGTTTAATGCGGCGCACCGCCGTGGCATTATCGATTGCCGCCGCCAAGGCAGCGTCAAAGCATTTCTGTGCCTGGTCATAGAAGGCTTGATTCAGATGTGGCACGTGCTCGGGGGCGGTTTGCCAGTGACAGGAAGAGCGGGTGGCTAAGGCGTGCGTTTCCATCAGCTTGAGATAGGCGATCAGTTGAGCGCCGCCCGCGCCGAAGTAACCGTTGCAAAACTTGGCCTGCAAGGCATCAAAATCGACCGCCGGGTTTTCCATCAGCTTGGCGATCAGCCAATTTTTGTAGACCCACATGTCGGTGGTCGGCGCGTACTCATGTTCGGCCACAATTGACTTCACCTGATGCTTGGCGTAATAGGCAAAATCCTCGTGCATGGCCCGCAGGTTGGGGGTGGGGAACGAGCCGAAGAAATCATAGGTTTTGGCATATTTCCAAATATGGATGCCGGCCGTTCCCGCTTTGTCCGACCAAAGGTCAAGCTTTCGTTTGAACACGGCGTTATCGGGGTGGGTGATGGGCTGGAGGTAGTTACTCACGGTATCGCAGAGCCGGATGGCCAGATTATTCCGCGGCTTCAAGGTCGCGGGGGGTTCTTCGGAATACATGTAGGCGAGAACGGAGAGGGTGACTTCGGGATGTTTGGCGGCAACCTGATCGGCCAGCCAGTTGGCGAAGTCGAGAATCGGCCCCGACTGCGCCCCCTCGGCCTGGGCGATGGCCGTGCAGGCCGCGCACCGGCAGTAGCGCTCATTGTCGTTTTGCGACACGTCGTAAAACTTAGGTGCGGGGGTGCCAGCTTTTGCCGCCGTTTTTTTGCACTTGGCGATGTTGGCCAAGAGATTGGCCAGGTATTGCCGGCGCATGGCGGGATTGGTCAGGCAGAGTTGCCCGTTGTTCTGGCGCGTTCCGCTCTCGTCTGCGGAAAACCATTCGGGATGTGCGGCAAAGTAGCTGTCGGGGTTGATGTAGGTGCCATTGCAATGGACATTATTGCCGAGGTCGTCCTTGACGGCGGCCATGGCATAGGTGATCGATTCCCCGTTCCCGCTGATCAGCGCTTTGCCGGCATATACATTGAGGCGGTTGTGGGCGGCGGTGACGGGATCCCACCAATAGATGTCGCGAATCGGGATTGTCGGCTTTCCGGCGGTCGCGCTTTCCGCAAGGTCAAGATTGGCATTGACGGGGCACGTTTCTTCCCCCGGTCCCCACCAGCGCACGCCGCATTGCTCTTCCAGGAAGTGATAAACGGCATAGAGCGTCCCGCCGGGGCGGCCGCCGTTCAAATAGAGGTTGCCACCGGTGACTTTTACCTGCCACTGCTCGGCCGCGAACGCCGCGCCATCAATGCCCTTGGCCCGGGCCTTGGCGGTGTTGCCCACCTGGATCGAGTTGCCAGAGGTGTAGGCGGACTCCGCGATGATCGGGAATGTGCCACCGGTGATCTTCTTCAAATAGTCCCGCAATTCCTCCGCAGCTTGCTGTTCCGCCGCAGTGGGATGCTCAACCAGCACGATCGGTACTTGCGGGGTGCCGTTGCTGGCGATGGCGACGGATCGATGAGTGGTGGCGAGTGTCCTTATTTTGGTTTCGGTCTGCCCCGCGCAGCCGACACAGAAAAGCAGCACTAGAAATGATACGAGCAATCGGTTATACATTGATCTTATTTTCTTCGTGTTCATGGTGGCATTTTTACTTGATTTCATCTGCCGCCGGTGGAAGCTGCACAATGGCAGCGGCGATGGCGGCGCGTTTTTCTTCCAGTTTCGCGGGGTCACGTTCGTAGTCGCTGAGGGAGCGGCTAACGTCGCTCAGATCCAACGCTTTCTTTGCCGCCGCCAGCACGGCTGGGGCGACTTTACCGGTGGCGTTGGCCGCCGCTGCCAGGCGGCGATTGAGGATGGTCAGATACTCCCAATCTTCCACGCCGTCGCGCATCAGGCTGAGCCGCACGCCGGGCCACGGTTGTTTAGCGGGGCCGGGGTAAACAAGATAACCGTCGCCGTTGGCCCCGCGGTCGTTCCAGCGGGTTGTGGGCCAACCAAGGGGGGGAGCTTGGCCATACTGCGGATCGTCCGGGCGGGTTTCGGGGTACCAATGGGGGAAGGTGGCAGGCCAGACCACGGTGCCCCAAAACAGGTAGCCGTCTACCTGGTTTTGGAAGGCTTGCCAAAAAAGCATGCGGTGGTCAAGTCCCGGTTGGGCAAGCAGGATGTTGGGGCTGGGCAACAACGGCGCCCAGGTGCTGTACCACCACACTTGATCACCGTGGGTTCGCCGGGTGGCGGCGAGCTCGCGTTGGTAACGGTCGGTGAGGGGGCACCAGCGATCAATGACCCCGACCAGTTCCGGATGCGTGTCCGGCGCGGTGCCGGCGGAGATCATCGGTAACCCCGGCCAGCCACGCCGACAGGCGGCGACGAAATCCTTAAGCGGTTGGACGAGTTTGTGATCACTCGGCTCATCAGCCGGATACATGACAAACAGCTTGTCCTGGCCGCGCTTCCGGTAATGGTCATAGGCGAGGCGGCAAAATTGCTCGGCCAAGCGATCGGCTGCGCCACGGTTATCGGCGGGACGTTTAAGCCGTTCCCCGGTTTTGCGATCAAACAGCGGCAACTCAGCGAACAGCCAAGCGGAGTGGCAGCTCCCGGTCAGGATAATCGGCCCGAGCCCGCGCCGGACATGGAAATCGGCGTATTGATCCATGATCGAGAAATCGGCGGACAGCACGCTGGTCGATTGATCCATGAACAGTTTGATGCCGCCTCCCTTGAGGTTATAAGCGCCTTCAATTACGGCACCCATGGCGGGGGTCAGTCGGTAGTCCGCCAACAGGTCGAGCCAGGGCTGGAATTCCTCCCAGGACAGGTCGCCGCCGTACCAGCGGGTGAGGTCATGAGATCCGAGCCAGATGCTCGTTTGCAGGTTGCGTTTTTCGGGGGCGAGAGTGAAATCGTGAACGCGTAGCCGAACAGGTATGGATACGGGCTTTTTCGTGCCTGACAAAGCGATTTCGACCGTGCCGGCGTAGTCACCGGCGGGCGTGGCCGTGGGGACGCGCCACGTGAGCCAAAGGGCCAGGCGTTGGCCACCGGAAACCGCCGGGAACGGGGGCGGACGCAGGATTTCCGGCCATTCCCGTTTTTGCTCGTAAAAGCGGGTGCGCCAGTTACCCGCCGCCATGTCGACCAACACGTTTTCGACCCAGCGCACCTCGGGGGCGGGAATCGTTGCCCCGTTGGCGGGAAGCGTTGTTTTCTCTGGGCGGAGGTTGGCACTGGTGACCGCTTGGATGGTCAGGGGTGACTCTCCCTCCAGGCGTTCAAGCAACAGTTGCGCGGTCTCATGTTCTCCACGGGCGGCCGCCAAATGAATGGCGGGGGCAACGGCCCACGTTGGCAGGTCGCCGGGGCGGATTTTGCGCATGGCATTCTCCACCGCCAAGGCGGTTCCGGGGTGCCCCTGGGCCACCGCTGCGAGGCGAGCCACTGTTGGTGCCGCCTGTATGACTTTTTCGCGCAAAGTGGTGGCCAGCGCGGCACCACCGTCGGCCGGCACGTTGGCGTTGGCCGTCACCGTTTGTTTTTGCGCTTCTTGGCTGCTGAGTGTCAATGCTTGCAAGGCGGCGGCATCTGCCGCGACGGCCTGTTTACCGGAGGCCGCCAGCTCCTGCCCATTGGTCAGCAACTGCGCCAACTGCCGCCGCAATTCCGCCACGGGGGCCAGTCCGGTGGGATAAGCGGGGCTGCGCACCAGGGGGCCGCCGTCGGCGGAAACCAGTTCCAGGCGAATCTCAGCGGCATCCAATGGCAGGGTGAACGGCACGGCCGTTGACTGGCCGGTGGGCAAGGTCGCGCCACCGCACGCGAGTTCGGTTCCGGATGGCGTCGTCGCCTGCACCGCCGCGCGGGTCGCCCCGCCGCCGCCGCGCACCGTTACTTGACGCGGCTTGACGCTCACCGCATGGATCAAGGGCGAAAAATCCACGGTCAGCCCTTGGGCTTCCCTCTCGGTTGTCAGTCGCAGGAGGGCGTACCCGTTGACATCATGGAATGCCGAACTGCCAATCTGCACCAGCGGCAACGTGGCGATCATCGGAACCTTAAGCACGCTACGGTGCGTGCGCCCAACATTGAATCCAAGCTCCGCTCCCGCTTGTGGTTTCCCCATCTCCAACATCGTCCACGGGATGCGAATTTCGGCCGTCCAGTCACGGGCGGTGGTGGCGCAGGCCACCTGCCATTGCTCGGAGGACCAGTCGGCTTGATCGGTGCGCCGGTCAAAACGGTTGCCTAACGGATCGGCGGCCAGTTGGAAGTAGCGCTGGCGGGTCGGGCCCGGGTCGAGAAACAATTCCACATCCTCGCCCTCCCAGAGATTGCCGTCACGCTGCGGGGCGGCACTCAACGGCCGGCGTCCGTCCGTCAACGGGCATTCAATGAAGACATAGAGCGCGTGGTCGTCCCAGCCGAGCGTCGTGCGGCTGTTTTCGCTGGCGAGCTGGCGCTCACCAATCGTCATAAACCCGCGAAAGGTGAACCCGTCGCGGTCGTACACCGTGTCACGCTGACCGTCCAAGATCGGCGACGCCGGCAGGCGCGGACAGGGAAAGACGGCGCGGCGGTCGCCGGGGAAGGGGTGGCCGGGATCCGCCGCGTGGACGGTTGCGCCCACCAGCGCGACCACGGCCAAGCAGCGGATCATGGCGTAACAACGGGAATGGGACATGACTGATTAGCGGCGACGGCGTAACAGGCCAACCGCGCCCATTAACAAGAGGCCGAGCGAAGCCGGCTCCGGAACCACGGCAAAGTTGTCCAATTTATAACTGTCCCACTGAGACATCGACACGCCGGCGTACCCACCCATGGCGACCGGACTGGCCGAGTCGTCCACACTGGTGCTGTAGCTGCCAAAGGCAATATTGATCTTACCGGCCGCCGTCAAGGTCGCCTCGAGATTGATGGTCGGGTTAGTCCCATCCCACGTGAGGCCAGTATTTACATGATCCAGCAGTTTTGTGGTCCAGCCAGTCATGGTGGGGCCATAATCGCCGTTGGCCGTCATGCCGTTGGCTTCCAGAACCGACAGCTCGGCTTTGCCGGTGGTTTCATTCCGGTTAATCCCGACGAAATAGAAATTCTTGGATGCCGTGGTTTCGGTCAGGTTTAAGACGAGGCCGCGGGCACTGTAGTCACCGCTCGCGCTATAAATGATGTCAATGCTGGCGCTGGAACCGGCGGTGAGCGGGCCGCTGGTGGTGTTATATGCGGCGTAAACGCCAGCATTCCCCGCCGCCAAATTCAAGATCCCATTGTTAGCCCAACCAGAAGGACCCCAACCGGTATCACTGAAGTCTTTCCAGTTGATTCCTTTCCAACCGTTGGTTCCCGAGGTGATTTGGGGAGCGGTTCCTGTTGTGGCACCGGGAATATTGACGTTGGCGTAGGAGCTGAAGTCGTCGCTGAAAACTCCAGCCTTGACTGACGTTACGATGAGCGCCAACAGGATGACACTGAATGATGTCTTGTTCATGAGATGAATTCCCTATTATTTTGATGAGACTCGGGACGGTGGACACCGGTGGTCAACAGGAACACCGGAGATGGGGACGGTGATGATGACGATCGGGGGCACCTCCTTTGGTTAAGTGTTGGAGAAAACGCGGGCGGTCACCATCAGGGGAGGTCGCGGCCAAAATAGGCGCGGTAGTTGGTGTCGGCAGTCAACCGGTAGCGCAAGGTAGACACGGCGACCGCGCCATCAACGAATAGTTGGTTGAGCCGCCCGCCATGCGGATAGGTGAAAATATCCGCCTCGCCCATGCCGCCATTGTTTAAGGCGTTCCACGGGCCAACGGAGAGCCAAAGCGCATCCCAGGCATAAAGGTGCTCGGACGGGTATGCGGACTCGCGCAAGAACGAACACCACGTGCCGTCGGCCGTATTGCCGGCGTACCAGTTTTTGCCGTAGTCGCAGGCGTATTTTTTTCCGGTGCTGCCGAAGTCGTAGTCGGCACGATGGCTGGCGATGCCCGAGCAGGTCAAGCTGGTTGCCTTGGCCGGTTGACCCGCGGTGAACCCTGCCACCGGCATATAGTTGTCGATGAGAACCGGCCATGCTTGGGGCCAATTACCATCATAGGTTGGCACGAAACGTTCATTGAAATCATTTGCATACAAGGTAAATGCCACCCCCAGTTGCTTCAGATTATTCCCGCAGGCAAGTGCATTGGCCTTGTCCTTGGCCTTGCCCAAAGCGGGCAACAGCAAACTGGCCAGAATCGCGATGATCGCGATCACCACCAAGAGTTCGATCAGCGTGAAGGGGCGTTTGAAGGCGATCATGTTGTTGCGCATGCCCAGGGAACTGCCGCCGTGTGCTCGCTTAGCCGGGGTGAGCGTATTGGCCTGTGCATATCTCGTGATATTAAGAGGAAACTTTAGCACGTATTTTGGCGTTCGTCAAGCGCGCGCGCAAACTTTTTTCAAACGAAAAACGGCAAGCGAAAATCCACCCCCCCCCAGCATAGTAAAGCCCCACGCCGGTGGTACATTTCCCTCATGATGAAACGCACCTTTAATATCGCTGGCCCCTGTATTCCCGGGGAACACTACCTGTTGCCTGCGCTGGCGCGCTGCCCGGAACTGGCGGCGCTGATCCAAGGACGGAACTATTTTGTCATCCACGCCGCACGCCAGGCGGGCAAGACGACGTTGCTCAAGGCCTTGGCCACCGAGATTAATTCAGTTGGCGAACGGGTCGCGCTTTATTGTTCGCTGGAAAGCGTGCAAGGTTTGAGCGAGCCGGAAAAGGGAATCCCGGCTATTCTGAATTGCCTCGCCAGCGCGGTGTCGGATGCGTCATGGAAACGGAGCTGGCCACCGTTTCCGCAGGACTCGCTTGGCGGCGGTCTCAACATGGCCGTGAAGGTGGCTTTAGGCGGCTTTTGCCGTGCGCTCGGTAAGCCGCTGGTGCTCCTCTTCGACGAGGCGGATTGCTTGTCCAACCAGACCTTGATCACGTTCCTGCGCCAGCTCCGGGATGGTTTTATCAATCGCGCCGATGCGCCGTTTCCCAGTTCCATCGCGCTGGTCGGCATGCGCGACATCCGCGATTACAAAGCCAAAATCCGGCCCGACGGCGACACGCTGGGCTCGGCCAGCCCGTTTAACATCATTACCAAGTCATTGACTCTGAAGAATTTTACGCGTGACGAGATCGGCATCCTCTATGCCCAGCACACCGCCGAAACCGGCCAGCCGTTTACGCCGGAAGCCGTAGACCGCGCCAGTCATTGGACCGGTGGCCAGCCATGGCTGGTCAACGCCATTGCCCGGGAATGCGTAGAAGAGATTTTGGCCCGCGATCTCACGAAGCCGGTCACGGCCGAATTGATGAACCTGGCAGCGGAAAATCTGCTGCGCCGCCGCGACACGCATCTCGATAGCCTCTACGAGCGGCTTAAGGAGGAGCGGGTGCGGCGGGTGGTGGAGCCGGTGATGCTCGGTCAGGAATTTTCCGCAGCGGGGTTGATGAACGACGACACGCAGTATACCTTGGACTTGGGGCTGTTGCGGCAAGAAAAAGGCGTGCTCAGTCCGGCTAATCCGATCTATGCCGAGGTGATTGCCCGCACCCTTTCCTATGACAGTCAAGTGGCCTTCCAAACCCGCGTGGAGAACCCACCATGGGCCACGGCGGACGGGCTGGACATGACCGGGCTGCTCAAGGCGTTTCAAACCTTCTGGCGCGAGAATAATGAGGTGTGGGTGGAGATGTACCAGTATAAGGAGGCGGCACCGCACTTGATCATGATGGCGTTCCTGCAACGGGTGATCAATGGTGGCGGGCAGCTCATTCGCGAGTACTCGCTCGGCCGGCGGCGGCTGGATGTGTGCGTGATCTACGCCGGGCAGCGCTATCCGGTGGAGTTGAAACTCTGGGAAGGGCCGAAGTCGAAGGAAGAGGGGATGTTGCAGCTTGCGGCGTATTGCGATAGTTGTGGCGCGACCGAAGGGTGGCTGGTGTTCTTCGACCGGCGTCCCAAACGTCCGTGGAGCAAAAAGCTCCTGTGGCAGACGCGCCACGACCCCGCTGGTCACACCCTGCATTTTGTCGGTTGCTAGCCTGAATGCGGTATATTCCCAAAAATCCAGGTATCCATGACCGATAAACCCATGCCCCAAAGCCGCTTGCGCGGCCCCTCCCAGCATGAAGTCGCCGCCCGCGCCGGGGTCTCGCGCGGCGCCGTCTATGCCGCGCTTTCCGGACGGGAATGCACGATCAAACTGACCCCGGAGAAGCACGAGCGGATTCTCCGGGTTGCCCGTGAAATGAATTATCGCCGCAATATCACCGGGCTCAGCCTGGTGCAGCGCCGATCCTTTCTCGTTGCGTTTCTAGTGCGTAACAGCTTGCGGCACGTGCTGCCCAGCCTGCTGGTCAGCATGCAGGATGTTACGGAGGCCAATGGCTGCTCGCTGGTCGTCTATTACCATGGGGACAGCGTTGAAGACGAAGCCAGGCATTTGGAGATGGCGGTGGAGCGGCAGGTGGACGGACTGCTGCTTTATCCGGCGCTGGAGCGGGATGGCACGACCAATTTAGCAAAATTGCGTTCCTTGCGCGGGCAGGGGTTGCCCGTGATGCAGATTGATCACCGGATCAGCGCGGAACTGCCGTCGGTGGCGCCGGATTATGCCGGACACATTCAGTTGGCGATTTCAGAGCTACGGGCGCTCGGGCACCGGCGCATTGCCCTGTTCACGTCCACCGTTGTTCAGCAGGAACCGACGCCCGGCTGGTATGGGGTTGGCGCCCTCTATTATCGGGCGTATTTGGAGGTTTGCGCCAGCCTGGGGGTTGCGCCGCTGATCGCTTGGCGGGATGACGTGCCGCCGGCGGAAACGTTGGCGGCGACCCGGCCCGGCGCGCCATTTAGTTACGCGGACGTGGCCAACGCGCGGCGGGTGCTGGCGCTGCCGGAGCGCCCGACGGCGGTTTTGTGCTCAGGTGATGACGACGCCATTCCGCTGATTTTCGGCTTGCAGGAACTGGGGGTGGCGGTGCCCCGGGACCTTTCAGTGGTGGGGGCGCACCAAATTGGCTTGCGCACCGCGTTTAGCGGCTTGGCCACCCGCATCGGGGGGACCGCGTGGGATCCGCACGAGCTGGGGCGGCGGGCGATGGAACTGCTGTTTGCGGAGATCGCCAACCCCGGGACCCACCCGCCGGCAACGGCGCGCCTGCCCTTCCACTGGGTGCCCGGCGACTCCGTGGGGCCGGTGCCCGGCGCTGGCGCTTCCTAATTCTACTTTGTTACATTTCCGAGCGCCACGGCACCATTTCCAACGTCGTCGGCGTTGTTTCTGTGCAACCTTACTCGCCCAACCAAAAGCCTCTGCTTGGCCCTGGACTGACTTCGTTGGGTATACTGTTTTTGTATTCGTCGAGCCAACGAACGTGACCATCAACAAATAGAGCGTTGACGGATTGTCGGTGCAGGTAGAGAAATTGCGCGTTCATCTCGACTTGAATGCTCTTTTTCCAACTGATCGACGATGAAGAGTCGCCAGTCTCAGCACCGGCAAATACGGTACCCCCAATCAATAAGGCAGAACTGGACGCAAGTTTTTTAATCATGTTGATATTGCTCATGAGAAACGCTGTCCTGATCTTTGTGGCTTCGTGGTGAATGTATTGGTTGCGCCATAGCGCTGGGGCAGGCCGTCATAGACCATGCTCAACACGCAGGCGGACATGCCGTAGTCCGAGGGGCCGAGCGGGCGGCCGGTATCGCAACAGTAGCGCTCGTTGACGTCGTCCCACTGAATGGCGTTCATCACCGTGGCATCGCAGATGCGGGCCGCAAGATCGGTGGCACCGTACGCCGCTGCACCCATGGCGACTTGGTAATTGCACGGTGGCCAGACGTCGCCGCGCCACATGTTGTAGGCCTGGCCGAGGTGGTCCAGCCGCACGGGCGGGTTTGGCAACATGCCAATGGTGGCGGGCTCCCATTTGGGATCGCCGCGGCCAACGGTGGGCATCGGCAGCGGGGTCAGCCAATTCGGCGTTCGCAAATTTCCGAGAATGCGCTCCGCCTGCGCCGGGGTTGGAACTTGCGCCAGAAGCATCATGAACGCACCGATGGTCAAGGTTGGGACTTTGCCACCGTCGCGGCGGAGGGTATGGAACATGCCGGTCTCCTCATTCCACATTCTCTCCCGGGCTGCCGCCACGGCTTTTTGAAGGTGGCTGTCGCGACGGGCGGCCATGGCGTGGTCTCCCAGTTTTGCCGCCAGCCGCTGGAGGCAGCGTTCGGCGTGGACGACGTAGGCGGTATTGGTGACGCCGTAGAGATTGCCGTACGCCGCGCCGCGCTCTGGGAAACGCGGATGCTGGATGTAGGCCAGCGCGTCCATGTCAGCGGCAAAATCGTAGCCGGAGTCGTCGCGCATCGCTTGCACCTGGTCGGTGCCATAGGCGCCGGGGGCGATGAGGCCGATGCCATCGAGGTCGCGCTCGCGCCAGTACCAGTCGTGGTAGCGTTCCAGGTGCGGCAACGCTTCATGCGCCATGGTTTCATCGCCAGTGTGGTTGTAAATCCGCTCCACGCCCCAGGCCAGCCAAGGGCTGCAACTGTTGCCTTTGCAGGCGGTGGGCAGAAAGGCATCGGGGTGGAAGCCATGTTGGATCATACCGCGAGCGTGTTCCGGGACGATGGCATCCCAGGCATCTTGGAACTCCCAGAAGTTGCGCAGCACCTCTCGGACAACCTCGGTCTGCCCGGGAAGCAGGCAGAGCGGTTCGAGCATGAACAGGGTATCCCAGATATACTGAGCGCCGTAGGGATGCTGTCCGTGATACTTGGAGTCAGGCGTCATCCAGCGCCGGGTCAACTCGCCTTTCGGCTCACGAGTTTTTGGAAGAACCGTGCGCCAATAGGTGCCATGGAAGAACTGCCGCGTGACCTCGTCGCCGAACTCGAAACGCGCATCTAGCGCTTCATACAGGCTGGCGCGGGTGAAACCGTTGCGAACTTCGCAGGGATCAACCGATTCATAAATGATGGTGGGCTGATTTCGATATATGAAATTTTCTCCTTAATAACCGTTTTCAAAAGAAACGACGTTTTTCCATAACAAAGGCATGGCCGCACTCCACAACGGTGGCAACGTGATCTGGACTTTTGAAAACGGCGTCTATCGTCAGTTGTTTTATCCGCGTTAATCCGCGTAATCCGCGGTCAAAAAATGAGCACCAAAAACATCGTTTCGATTTGTCTTCGTGGTGAATCCGACGTTTTAAGTTTTACAAGGTTTTAGCGCGGCTGGGGTTGGGCAAGATGCTGGCGGAGGAAGGCGAGGATTTCCTGGCGCATGTCCGGGGTTTCGCAGTGGCCTATCTCCTGGCGAAACAGCTTCCAGTTGTCCGGCGCGCCCGCAGCAGCGTAAACGGTGCGGAGTTCGCCATCAAGCTGGTCAAGGCCGTCGGGCGGGGTTAATTCATCCAGGTTGCCGGCGAGGCTGAGGTGCGGGCGCGGTGCGATCAGGGCATTGATGTGGCCGGTGGTGAACTGCTTGAGCAGGCCGGGGACGTAATAGTAAAGGCTATGATAATCCACGTGGCCGGCGCGGATCAGGGCGTTAAACTCGGTGAGGCAACAGAGGTCCACGCAGACGGCGACCCGGGGATCAAGCGCGGCCAGCCACCAGGCCATGGTGCTGCCCATGGACATGCCTATGGTGCCCAGCCGGGTGGCATCGATATTGGGTTGCGCGGCGAGCCAATCCAGCGCCCGCAGGCTGTCGTAGAGCATGTGTCCCCAGAGCGTCTGCCCGCGCCATAACATTTCCTTGGCCACGGCGCTCTCGCCACGCTGGCGGCTGGGGCGCTCGCCAAAGCACCAGTGGTCGATGCACAACCCCGCAATACCTTGCATCGCCAATTCCGCCGCCCACGGACGCAGGCCGGGATGTCCGGCAAAGCCGTGAATGAAGCCGTTCTTGCCCAGCGGATAGTCGCCGCCATGCCAGTGGTTGTAAAGGACGGCCGGGAGTGGTTCGCCATCCCGTCCGGCCGGGCGGATGTAATAAGCCGGGACGGGTTCTCTTCCGTTGAACTCAAACAGGATATATTCGACTTCATACCCATCCATGGAACCGTGCGAACGGCGTTCCAAGATGCGAATGGGCCGGCGGCGCGACGGCAAGTCGCCAAGCAAGCGGTAAAGCTGGCGACGGCGGGTGGCGGGAGTGGCGGTTGGGGCGGTTGGCATGGCGTTATTCCACTTCTTCCCAGCAGAAGTATTTGGGGACGTTGAAATGGGGGGCGAGTTCACGGAAGAAGGCGAGTTGGCCGACGACGCTGTTGGAGTCGCCAACCACGAGGATGGTCACCGGTTCTTGGCGGGCGAGTTTTGCCAAGGTACGGCGCGGTTGCTGGGGGGTGGTGTCAGGGGGCATGGGAAGCTCCAAGTGATTTGAACGCTGGTGAGTGGTTGGGGGTTGTCGGACAAGTCAGACCAGTCGGACAAGTCAGACTAATTCCTTGGCCAGTGCCAGTTCACAGGGGTTGAGGGTGAGTTGGTGGGCGGCAGTGAGGCGGGAAGTGCCGTCCACCGCCTGGATTTCCCAAGCGGGCGCGGCGGCGGTCAGGGTAAAGGTGGTTGGCGCGGCGCGCAGATTCGAGAGCAGCAGGCGGCCGTCGGCGGTGAAGCCTTCGGCACTGAGTCCGTCCCAGCCATCGCGGAACCACGTTTGCGGAGTTCGCACGGAGGCGGCGGCGACGGGGAGGAGGCCCTGGCCCCAGGCACGGCTGAGCTGGAAGGCGTCCGCCGTGCCGAAGGATGACGGTCGCGTCCGAGTCCACCACGTTTGAGCCGGGGTGGGGTGGGGAGTCCTTGGATGGTGCCTCCCGTGGCTCGTATCTGGCGGGGATAGTGTCGTTCCCAGTTAGCCGGTAATTTGGGCGGCACCGGCCGCCCTGGGGGAGACGGCAGTGCGTGGCGGCATCAAGCCAACCCCAGTTGGCGCCGATCAGACCGCCGGAGACAATTTTAACGATTATGGGCACTTGTTGTGAGCCCCGGTGCCGGCGCGGCTACATGAACAACGGCCGGGCGGGTCTAGCATAGCGCCGAGGGTTTGGCCGTCAAGAGACTGGGGGCAGCGGCAGTCGGTTGTTGTACTGGCCATTGTAGCGCCATGCCCGAGATCAATCGGCTACAATGGCATGCCAGGGCGCTGTCCATTGAGCTTAAAATACAGTTCACCGCTGAGGTGTTTTCAAGGTTGTACCCTTTATGTACCCTCTATTTTACCTACACATACCTAAAAATACCCCCAAATAGTCCAGTTGCCAAAAAGCGGAATGGCCGGATTCTTGTGCCCTAATATGCTTGTTTTGTGTATGTTAAGCTGGTGCCCGGGGCGGGAGTCGAACCCGCACGACCTTGCGATCAACGGATTTTAAGTCCGTAGCGTCTGCCATTCCGCCACCCGGGCAGGGGGGTGAAAACTGCCGTGTAGGTTTGGCACTGGCAGCGCGTAACCATGCCACGGTCCATGAAAAAGGCAAGTGCCACTGGTAAACACATAATCAATGGAGTATGGTAAGGGTCTGATTTTTACCGGGTTGTCCTGGTTTGTGCATGCGAGTCGGTTTTTTGGATTGTTGGGTGGGTGGCATTAGCGTGGAACCGCATTTTTTTCCTATTTCATCGTGGTATGCCTCGTTGGGGAACGTGACCTTTCCCAGCGTTTTCATTCCCCTGTCAGCAGACACCATTCAGGCGTTGCTGGCTGGAGACGACGTTTCGGCCGCGGCGCGAACGGGAGTGGAGGCGTTGCGACAGGGGATGGGCGCCTTCACCGGGGCCTGTGTGGTGAACGCGGATGTGTGCGCCCCGACCGACAGTCCGCTGTACCAGGCGCGACGCGGGATTTTTACCGCCTCCACCGCTTGGCGGTTGCTGGCAACCAGTCCACAGGTGCGGACGGCGTTGAGTGAGGGGCATTCCACCCGGTTGGTGGTGCGCCCTTTTCGGCGCATGGACCGGGCCCGCGAATTTCGGCTGTTTATTCACCGGCGGCAATTGGCCGCAATGAGCCAGTACTGCCTGGAACGTCATTTTCGCCGACTGGCGGGGCGGACTGGAGAGATTTGGGAGCGCGGCTTGGAGTTTGCCGCGCGCCTGGCGTCCGGGTGGCCGGCGGACACCTTGGTGGCCGATGTCTATCTGACCTCGGACAAGCGTCTGTTGCTGGTGGATCTCAACCCTTGGGGGCCGCCGACCGGGCCGTTGTTGCTGCGAAGCTGGGAGCGGGACTGGGCGACGCCGGCCGGGCTCAAGCTGATTCCGCCGCCGATCCGCATGACGGGGGATGTGAAGGTGTCGTTCTGAGGGGTAGGGGTTGAGGGGTTGAGGGGTTGAGGGGTTGAGGGGTTGAGGGGTTGAGGGGTTGAGGGGTTGAGGGGTTGGGCGGCGGTTAATTTCACGGTTTGAGTTGTGGTCGGGTTGGGGAAGAAAGATCACGGATGGTACGCACAGACAATTTAAGAATCGAGCGGTTCGCGCCGTTAACGCCTCCAGACGCGATCAAGACCGAATTGCCGTTGACCGCGCGGGCGGCCGATACGGTGGTGATGGCGCGGGCAGGGCTGGAGAATATTCTGAGCCAGCGCGACCGCCGGCTGATCGCCATTGTCGGGCCCTGCTCGATTCACAGCCGCGAGGATGCGGTTGAATACGCCACCCGGCTGCGCCGGCTGGCCCGTGAATTGGAGCGGCAGTTGCTGGTGGTGATGCGGGTTTATTTCGAGAAGCCGCGCACCACGTTGGGCTGGAAGGGGTTGATCTATGACCCCGCCATGAATGACACCTGCGACATCGAAGCCGGGCTGCGGCTGGCCAGGCGCATTCTCTTGGATATCAATGAACTCGGCGTTCCGGCCGGGGCGGAAATTTTGGAGCCGGTGGTGCCCCAGTACTTTACGGACTTAGTGTCGTGGGCGGCCATTGGCGCCCGGACCACCGAGAGCCAGACGCATCGGCAGATGGCCAGCGGGTTGTCCATGCCGATCGGGTTCAAAAACACCACGGACGGCAGCATGAAGGTGGCGGTGGACGCCATTCGCACGGCGGCTTCGCCCCACACCTTCATTGGGGTGACCGGTGACGGGCGGGTGGCCACTTTCCGCACGCGTGGCAATCGTTTTGGGCATCTGGTCTTGCGCGGCGGGTATGAGGGGCCCAACTACACCTCAGAGCATATCGTCTTGGCGCAGGAGCTGTTGAGTAAAATGGGGGTGGACCCCAATCTGATTGTGGACTGCAGTCACGCGAATTCCGGCAAAGATCCGCAACGCCAGATTGTGGTGTTGCAAGACGTGCTGGCGCAAGTTCGTGGTGGCGCGGAGGTCATTCGCGGTTTCATGTTGGAGAGCCATTTGCTGGGTGGGCGTCAGGAAATTCCCGCCGGGGGCAAGCCCCAGGCGGGATTATCGGTGACGGATGCCTGCTTGGGATGGGATGATACGGAGCGGGTGTTGCGGGAAGCCGCCGCTGTGGTGGCGGAGGTGACAACGTGAAGGCTGACGGACCGACTAACGCTGAAGGAAAAAACATGCAATCCGAATTTGAACGCTGGATCACGGGTTTTTCCGGACGCATCGTGTACGAGGAGGGACTGAAGCTTTTTCGCGCGGGAGCCGTGCTGGAACTAAGCCGTCCCAATCCCAAGATTGTGCAGTGCCTAGTAGCCAACGAAGGCGGTCGTTTTGAGCGCAGCCAAATTTCGTTTATGAAAGAAACGGCCGCGCCCTCCTGTTCGTGCGGCCGGCCGCGAGGCTGGTGTGTTCACTCCATCGCGGCTTTGCTGGCGTTTATCCAGCTGGAACCGGTGGCGCCGGACGGTTGGGAGGGCTGGTGGCCCACGGTGGGCGCCACGGGTGGCTTGTTGAAGGCGGTTCCACCACCGGTTGTCAAGTAGATTCGGAGCGGGGGTGGGGCGGGTATCGCGCGAGACGCACGAATCCAACTTTACGGTGAATGGGAACTCATGCAGTCGGAATTTGAACGTTGGATCACGGGTTTTTCCGGCCGGGCCGTGTATGAGGAGGGGCTCAAGCTCTTTCGTACCGGAGCCGTGCTGGAGTTGCGCCGACCGAATGCCAAGATCTTGCAGGGCATGGTGGCCAACGAGCGGGGACGTTTTGAGCGTAGCCAGATTTCCTTTGTCAAGGAAGCGGCGGCGCCGTCCTGTTCATGCGGCCGACCCCGGGGCTGGTGTGCCCATTCCGTAGCGGCGTTACTGGCATTTTTTCAGCAAGATCCGGACGCCCCGGGCGGCTGGGAGGGCTGGTGGCCCACCGGTGCCGCCACGGCGGGCACCCTGAAGACGGACGCGCAACCCGCCGTCAAGGAGAGCCCGCTGGCGCGGGCGGCGGCGACGCCGGACAGTACCACGGCCATGTTTCAGGCCACGTCGGTGCGCCATTTATTTCCCCATGCGGAACAACCGCCCCACTTGGTCCTGCGCATCCTGCGGGACGGCCTGGTGGCCGACCGGCGCTGGTCCGTGGCCTTGTTTGAAGTGACCCTGCACGTCAAGGGACGTGCCTATGCGGCGGCCAATATCCGGCACCTGGTGGAGAATGGGAGTGCCGCGGGCGGCATGGTGTGGAATGATTTCTCGCCGCGCGAACGGCAGATCATGCGCTATCTCTCGGCCAATGCCAACCCCGTGAAGGGGGGCTTGGAGATGGGAGTCTTGGAACTGGCTGAATTTCTGCACGGCTTGGTCGGCTTTCCGGACCTTTTTCTGGGTGAGCAACGCTTGGAATTGCATCCGGAACGCATTCAGCCCGTTTTGGAAGTGAGCCGGCTGACGCCGGAGATGGTGCGGGTACGTCCGCTGTTGGAAGCGCCGGGCATCGGCGTGCTGCCGGCAACGGAAACGCATATCCTGGCGGGGCGCACGGGCTGGTGGCTGGGGTTGAATGAACATTTTTGGTGGCTGCCTGCCCAAGTCGAAGGCGCCTGCTTTCGCTTTATTCTCCGGGGTGAAGCCGAGGATATGCCGGCCATGGAACTGGAACGTTTGCTGGCGGCGGGGGCGCGCGACACCTGCGGCGTGCTGGTGCGTGACGTGGCGGCACAGGCGGGCGAGGTGATCGCGGTGCGGCCCGTTCCCTGCGAACCGGTGGCCTATTTTGACTGGCGTGACGGTGGCGTGACTGGGCGTCTGGAGTTTGGCTATGCCGGATTCCGTTTCGATCCGGGTGCGTCCGGCTCTGGACAGCTTCGTCATTTGGTCAGCCGGGATCCCGCGGCGGAAACCGCCGCCGAAGAACGGTTGCGCCAAGCCGGGTTTCTGCCGCGCCTGACTGCCGCCGGCAATGAGTGGTTTCTGGAAGACGTCGAGAAAATTTGGGATTTCTGCCGTTCCGGGTTTGAAGGCCTGCCGGCGTCTTGGCACCGTTTCATGACCCCCGAGTTTCTCCGCGTGCGTGCCTCGGCGGGGGTCGCCGAAGCGCATATTCGGCCTGCCACCGAAACGATTTCCTGGTTTGAATTGGAATGCCGGGTGACCACCGTGGACGGCCAGGACGTGCCTTGGGAAAGCATTCTCGAGGCGATCCGCCACCACCGCTCCACCATGATCTTGGGGGGCGGGACGCTGGTACACGTGCCCGAAAGTGTGCGTGACCTGTTGCGGTTGCTGGACGCCGACACCTTGTCGCGCGACGGCACCAAATGGCGTTTCCCCACGTTTGCCGGCCCCGCCGTGCAAGGACTGCTGGGCGAGACCGCCGCCGGCTTCCAGACCAACTGGATCAACATGTGCCGCCGCTTGCGGGAACGGGTCGAACCGGCCGAGGGGCTGCTGAGCGCGGAATTGGAACGTATCCTGCGCGGGTACCAAAAGGAAGGCGTGGCCTGGCTGGGCATGTTGCAGGACTGCGGGTTCCACGGCATCCTGGCCGACGAGATGGGACTGGGCAAGACCCTGCAGGCGCTGGCGTTGCTGGCCTGGCGCAAGCGCAGCGGCGCCGCTAAGACGCCCTCGCTGGTGGTCTGTCCGACCAGCCTGTTGGAAAACTGGCGCAACGAGGCGAACCGATTCACCCCCGAGCTGAAATGCATGATCCTGCACGGCAGTCAGCGCGCCGAGGCGTTCGCCGACCTGCCTCATCAGGACCTGATCATCACCTCTTACGCGCTGTTGCGACGCGACATCCGGCACTACCGCGAACAGCCGTTCGACATGGTCATCCTGGACGAGGCGCAGCATATCAAGAACTTCCAGACGGCCAACGCCCAAACCTGCAAAGAACTGCAGGCGTCCCACCGCATCATCCTCACCGGCACGCCGATTGAGAACGGGTTGCTGGAGGTTTGGTCACTGTTCGACTTCCTGATGCCGGGGTTTCTGAGCAGCCATCAGAATTTCAGCCACCGCTATGAAGACACGGACGGCGAGGCGGGGACGCTGGCCCGGCGGCATTTGGCCGCGCGGGTGCGCCCCTTCATCCTGCGCCGGCGCAAGGCGGATGTCTGCCAGGAACTGCCGCCCAAGATCGAACAGGTGCTGTATTGTGAAATGGACCACAGTCAGAGCCGGCTCTATAATTCGTTCCTGACCGCGGGGCGTGAGTTGGTGCGTCAGGCCAAGGTCGAAGGCTGGCGCAAGAAGCGCTTCCAGGTCCTGGCCCTGCTTACCCGGTTGCGTCAGGTGTGCTGCCACCCGCTCCTGCTTCCCCAGGAACTGCTGGCCGGCGTCGGCGCCACCCCGCCATCGTCAAAAACGGAACTGATGCAGGAAATCCTGCTCGAATCCATTGACTCGGGGCACCGGGTGATTCTGTTCAGTCAGTTTACCTCGCTGCTCAAGTTGATTGTGCCATGGTTGGAGAAGAACGGCATCCCTTACGAATATCTGGATGGCGCCACCAAGGACCGTCAGGCACGGGTGGACCGCTTCAATCGCGAGGGTGGCGTCCCGGTGTTCCTGCTCAGCCTCAAGGCGGGTGGCACGGGCCTCAATCTTACCGGCGCCGATACCGTGATCCACTATGACCAGTGGTGGAATCCGATGGTCGAGGACCAGGCCACCGACCGCGCCCACCGTATCGGGCAGTTGCGCCAGGTGACGTCGGTCAAGCTGGTGGTGCGCGGCACGATCGAGGAGAAAATCCTCCAGCTCCAGGAACGCAAACGCGCCCTGATTCACGAGGTCATGTCGGGCGTTCCCGCGCGCACTGGCGAGCTCACGGAAGATGATTTGAATTTCCTGTTCAATTAAGCGCGCCATGTTGCCGAACGGGCGTCAGTCGGCGCCGAACAGGCGGCAAAAATTGGCGGCCACGGCGGCGGCCACGGTCTCCGGCGGCTGTTGTTTGAGCCGGGCCAGCTCCACCACCACCGCGCCGGCGTGCCACGGTTCGCTGAGGCCGCCGCGGAACGGCTCGGCCGGCAGGTCGGGCGTGTCGGTTTCGGTGAGCACGCGGTCCAGCGGCGCCCAGCCGGCGACCTCTTTCAAGCGTCGGGCCCCGGGCCAGGTCAGCGGGCCGCAAAAGGACAGGTGAAGCCCCAGGTCAAGGGCTTGGCGGGCGATCTCGCGGGAACCGGTGAAGTGGTGGAGCACCCCGCCGGGCGGCGGCTGGTGAAGGCGGCGCCACAGGGCGAAGAACTCGTTCCAGCTCCGGCGGTTGTGCAACACCACCGGTTTGCGGAGTTCGCCCGCCACCGCGAGCTGGGCCTCCAGCATGACGAGCTGGCGGTCGAGGGTGTCCCGGCCCGACCAGCAATCCAGGCCGATCTCGCCGACGGCCCGCAGGCGCGGTTCGGCCAGCAGATGGTTGCGGAGTTCGCCGGCCAGGGCGTCGGCCCACGCCTCCGGAAAAAACGGATGCAGGCCGAGGGCGCCCAGAACGCCGGGCTCGCGGGTCAGGGCGATGATGGCCGGCCATTCGTCGTGGCGGGCCGCGGTGGCCAGCACGCCGCGCAGCCCGTGCGCCCGGCTGCGGTCCAGAATCGCGGCGGACTCGCGCAGAATCCGGGCATCGGCCAAATGCGCATGACAATCGTAAATGGCGAACGGGGGGACCATGCGGGGAATATAACCGGTGCGGCAGGAAGGGAGGCGTGATGCGTGAAGACGTGATGCGTGAATCCGCCGCACATAATAGAAGTGATTTATTGTATTGCAGTATAGTTGATTGTAAATAATAATTCATGGGGTTGGCGTGGGCGACGACTTCGGCATTGTTCCGTAGATCCTGAACCATTGCCGGCTTTCCCGGCCGGTGATATAGTCAGCCCCAAGCGGGTGGCAACAACGGTTTCGGGTACGGTAACAATTATTGTGATTGGACGCTCTCATAGCGTAGACGAGTCAAGGCACAGCGCGTGAAATCAACTTTTCTTCTTTTGGTTCTCATCATCGGTGTAGTTGGATTATGGCTTATCTTTCGTAATCGCGCTACCCAATTACCACCACCAAACCAGCCCGCTCTGAAGCATGCACGGCCTAACGTGTATCGCGATATGCGTGATGCTGCTTTGCATGGTTCTCGAACGGCATTTGGTCTGAGTGCTCCTGCTGCATCCAATCAGCCATGGGGGGTACTCATGGAGATAGGTTTCCCGGAGGGGGCGGCCACGGTGATTGCACTCTCTGATGGCAGTGCCAGCATCTATTTTAGCAGTGGAGGAGGTTCAATTGGCGGAATCGGTCACGAGAGTATCCGCAAAGCAGCTCAAGCTATGGTCAATTTGGTGGCCAAGTTTCAGCCGCAGATGACCACGGCAAAGGAGGTTCCGTTGCCAAAGAATGGCGAGACTATTTTTTATGCGCTTACGGATGGGGGTGTATTCACTGCCAACGCGGCGGAAAACGATTTAGGCGAGCAACGTCACTCTCTTTCTCCTTTGTTTTTCGCTGGGCAAGAGGTCATCACCCAGTACCGGCTTGTTGAGGGGCGCAAGTAACATTCCGCACGGGGGCAATGGATAATTTTCGGTCCGGCGAAGGGGGAAAATATGGACGCATCAACTAATCCAGATGTCAGACGGCTACTTGATCGAATCGATGCACTCCTTCGATTTCTACATGAACACAGTGTGGCATGTTGGGACCAAACATTTGAAAGACCGATCAAAGAATTTCGCGAATGGGGGAATCACCGCGCAGCCATCAAACTTCTCGAGCAAGTTCCTCTTGGCGGAATGGGTGGATTGCTTGATAGAGATTTTGGCAAAGATCAAGCATGTCTATATGACCTGTGTGAGTCATTTACGGAGGCGCTCAGGACACTTCAGCAGAGAACGTAATGACACCCCGAAAAAGGGTTTTCCTACCCCCTTCCCAAAACTTTTGTTTTTTGCGGATTGCGCAGGCAGCTTTCGCGCGACAGGTCATGATTGGGACGACAGGGGCGGCCTGCGCAATCCGCAAAAGGCACAACCAGGTTTGACGGAGGGTTTGGGAACCGCCTTTCCTCAAAAGGGGGTTCCCAACATTGTCCAACAAAACGGTCATCCATCCGGGGAATCGTCCGGTGACGCAAAGCTGGTCCGGCACGGGTATATTTCCTTTTGCCTGTGCCGGGGCTGCCCGGATGGGTTCTTGAATTGGGCGAGACCCTCTGCGACGAGGATGCTATCATGGCTTTATGGGGCGGACGTTTCAGCCGCGAAACCGATCAGGTGGTGCGGCGGTTCACGGAGTCGATCTCCTATGACCAGCGGTTGTATGCCCACGATATCCGGGGCAGTCAGGCGCATGTCAAGATGCTGGCGGCGGCCGGCATCATCCCGGCCGCCGACGCCGCGGCGATCACGGCCGAGCTGGAGGTCATCCGCGGCCGCATAGACCGTGGCGAGTTCGAGTTCAAGACCGAACTCGAAGATATCCACATGAACATTGAGTCGGCCCTCATCGCCGCCCTCGGCCCCGCCGGCGCCCGGGTCCATACCGGCCGCAGCCGCAACGACCAGGTGGCCACCGATGAGCGGCTTTACCTGCGCGCCGAGGCGGACGCCATGACGGACGCCATTCGTGATCTTCAGCGCGCCCTGGTCGGCCTGGGCAGCCGTCATGCCGAGGTGGTCATGCCTGGATTCACCCATTTGCAGCACGCGCAGCCGGTGCTGTTTGCCCATCACCTGCTGGCCTATGTGGAGATGCTGGGGCGCGACGCCGGACGGCTGGCCGATTGCCGCCGCCGTCTCAACTGGCTGCCCCTTGGCGCCGGCGCCATTGCCGGTTGCACGCTGCCGCTGGACCGTGAGCTGGTGGCCCGTGAACTGGAATTTGACGGCGTGCTGGCCAACAGCATGGACGCCGTGGCCGACCGTGATTACAGCGTCGAATTTCTTGCCGCCCTCGCCATTATTGCCATGCACACGTCGCGCCTGGGCGAGGATCTGGTGCTGTGGTGCTCCCAGGAATTCGCCTTCATCGAATTGGACGATGCCTTTTGCACCGGCTCCAGCCTGATGCCGCAAAAGAAAAATCCGGACGTGGCCGAGCTGGTCCGGGGCAAGACTGGCCGGGTTTATGGTCACCTCATGGCCATGCTCACCCTGCTTAAAGGCTTGCCGCTGACCTATAACCGCGACCTGCAAGAAGACAAGGAAGGGCTCTTTGACGCCATCGACACCGTCAAGCTCATTCTCGCCGCCCTGGCCCCCATGCTCGACGGCGCCAAGCCGCGTGAGGAGCGCATGGCCGCCATGGCCGCCGACCCCGCCTTGATGGCCACCGATCTGGCCGAGTGGCTGGTGCGGCAGGGCGTGCCGTTCCGTGACGCCCACCACCAGGTCGGCCGCTTTGTTGCCCTGTGCCGCGAGCGTCAGGTGCCGCTTGACCAGGCCCCCCTGGAACTCATGCAGACCGTCATGCCCGCCGCTACCGCGGAATGCCTGCAACTATTTGATCCCCGGCGTAGCGTTGCCGCCCGCGACCTCATTGGCGGCACCGCTCCCGCCCAGGTCAACCGCCAACTGGCCGCCTGGCGCGAGCGACTACAGATGAATGCATAAGCGGCATGACACGGAAAAACGGAAGTACGGAAAATTGAAGGTTCTGAAATTAATCAATTAACCATCTCGGTCGCAATCCAGCATGCCGTTTAATATTGTCCTCATCGCCCCGGAAATCCCGCAGAATACGGGCACCATCGGCCGCCTCTGTGTCTGTACGGACTGCCGGCTTCATCTGGTACGGCCCTTGGGCTTCCAGACCGATGAAGCCAGTGTGCGCCGGGCCGGCCTTGACTACTGGCAATATCTAGATCTTCAAATCCATGACGACTGGGACGCGTTCCTCGGCACGGCCCAGCCCGGCCGCCTGTGGTTTGCCAGCACCAAGGGCACTGCCGGTCTTTACGACCTCCGCTTTGCGCCCGACGACTTTCTGGTCTTCGGCAACGAGTCCAGCGGCCTGCCGCCCGCGTTTTACCCGCGCTACGCCGACCGTCTGTTCACCATTCCCATGCCGGGGCGTCATGCCCGCAGTCACAACCTGGCCAACGCCGTCAGCATCGTCGCGTACGAGGCTCTGCGGCAGACGGAGTTCGCCTCATGCGGGATCTGATTTCCCAAGCCCTGCGCCAGGAGGGCGGCCGGTTGCTGGTGCTGGACCAGCGGCAATTGCCGCGCAAAGAAGTCTGGGTGGAATGCCGTGACGTGGACCAGATGATTGAACTGATCCGTGGCCTGGCCGTCCGTGGCGCGCCGCTGATCGGGGTGGCGGCCGCCTTGGCCCTGGCCCGGCTGGCCGCCGCCGGTGAGACCGCCACGGCCTGGCGCGCCGCCGCCGAGCGGTTGCGCGTTGCCCGGCCGACCGCTGTCAATCTGATGGTGGCGGTGGACCGGTTGCTGCTGGCCGCCGGCCATCCCCCCAAACTGGACCGGATGGCGGTAGTGGACGCCGCGGAAACCATCTTTGACGAAGATGTGGAGTTGTGCGAAGCCATTGCCCGGCACGGCGTGGCGTTGTTGGGGCAGGGCGAAACCATTCTGACCCACTGCAATGCCGGCGCTCTGGCGACCGCCGGCATCGGCACGGCGTTGGGGATTATCCGGCGCGGTTTTGAGCAGGGGCGGGTGGCCCACGTGTTCGTGGACGAGACCCGGCCGCTGCTGCAAGGCGCGCGCCTGACCGCCTGGGAACTGGCCCGCGCCGGCATTCCGCATACCGTGGTGTGCGACAACATGGCCGCCGCCCTGATGGCGTCCGGCCGCGTCCACCGGGTGGTGGTGGGCGCGGACCGTATCGCCGCCAATGGCGATGTCGCCAACAAGGTCGGAACCTACGGCCTGGCCGTGCTGGCCAATCATCATCGCGTGCCGTTCCTGGTCGCCGCACCGCGGACCACGGTGGATCCGGCGTGTCCTGATGGGCGCGGCATTCCCGTCGAACAGCGCGCCGCCGACGAAGTGCTCGGGGTCGCCTGCGGTTCCAAGGTACTTCGCTGGTGTCTGCCGCGGACGGCGGTCTGGAACCCGGCCTTTGATGTCACTCCGGCCGCCTTGGTGACCGCGTGTGTCCTCGATTGCGGGGTATGGTCGCCCGCCATCACCCCCGATTTCATGGGCTGGCTGAAGCAATGCAAAAATAAGTAAAAATGATCCGATTCACCACGAAAGAACGCAAAAGATCGCGAAAGAAATACGTGTACAGATTTTTCTTTCGCGCTCTCTGCGTTCTTTCGCGGTGAAAAAATCAAGGTTACCGGGTGCGGGGAGTGGTGCTTTATGCATGAAATGAGCCTGGCAACCGGGGTGGCGGAACTGGTGGAGGCCGAACTGGCCAAGGCCGCCGGCCGGCGGTTGCTCCGCCTGGCCGTGCGGGTGGGCACGCTGGCCGGCGTCGAAATCGAGGCGTTGCGCGGGTGTTTGGAAATTATTGCCGAAACCGCCAACTGGGGCACCGCCGAATTGCTGATCGAGCCCGAGCCCGCCGCCGCCGCCTGCCTGGACTGCGGTGCGGAGTTCGCACCGCGGCCGGCCGATTTTCGCTGTACCGCCTGCGGTTCCGGGCACACGGAACTCCGCCGCGGCCAGCAGGTCTACGTGGACTGGCTGGAAGTGGACGACGGCGACTAGCTTGGGAACCCCCTTTTGCGGATTCCGCCGGCCGTTCCTACTGTCCCACTCGTGGCCTGCTGCTCAAGACGGCCTGCCGGAATCCGCGAACATGCGTCCACGGTTCCGCGGATTTGTGTTTTGCTGAAACCTGGCTATAATGCCATTGGAACTGGTTGCAGGCTATCGGTTCCAGTAAAAAAAAGGCAAAGCATGGCGGTTACCATTACCGATATCGCGCGCCGCAGCGGGGTCGCCAAGTCCACCGTGTCACGGGTGCTGAACCGGAAAACCACGGCGGTGGCGGTCTCGGACACCACCCGGCGGCTGGTGGAAAAGGTCGCCCACGACCTGAATTACCGCCCCTCCTTCTCCGCCCGTGCCCTGAACAGCGGCAAAACCCGGACGTTGGGACTGGTTTGCGGCGATTTTCAATCGCCCTACGTTTCCGAGATGGTGGCCGCCGAGATGGTGGCCGCCGAGGCGCGGGGGTATCACGTGCTGGTGTCGGTCACTCAATGGAACCCGGAGAAGGAACTGCAATGCCTGGAAATGCTGTTGGAACGGCGGGTGGAAGGCATCCTCATGCTCACCGACGTTGTGCGGCCTGGCAATGAATACTACGAGTATTTCAAAAAAGAGCGTTTCCCCGTGGTTTTGCAGGAATGCGATTATTCAGACGTCTCCACGCTGACCCACGATTGTCAGGCGGGTTTTGATGAGGCGGTGGCCCACCTCAAGGCTCGCGGTCACCGTGGCGTCGGGTTTGTGCGGCAGGAAGCGAAACCCACTCGCGATTACAAAATGATTGCCTTTGCCCAGGCCTGTCAAAAACACCAGGTGGCCGCCGTGACTTATGATTGCGGAGTCACGCTTGACTGCGGCAAGGAAGTCGGGTGGCGTATCGCCCGGGCCGCGAATCGTCCCTCCGCCCTGATCGTGTATTCCGATTATATGGCCACCGGGGTTATTTACGGCCTGCGGAAACAGGGGCTCTCCATTCCGGAGGACATGGCGGTGATCGGCATGGACGGCACGCAGTTGGGCGGGGTGTACTATCCGCCGTTGACCACCATTGATGTCGGCATCACCGCCACGGGCGGGGCGATCGTGGATTTGGTGTTGCGCCAGGTCGAAGATCGCAACCGCGCGCCGGAGCAACTGGTCTTGCCAACCCGTCTGCTGGTGCGGGAAAGTGCCTGAGATAAAACAGGTTGAGAGGTAGGCAAACTTTAAATACGCAACCGTTCGCAATACAGAAAGGAGGCAGCTTCATCGACTTTTAAATGCAATCATTTTTTTGCCAGTAGCGAAGACAGTGTCCAATCAATTATGAAAAAGGGTAACAGTATGAACTTGATACAAGTTATGAAAAAAGAAGCGGTCGTGATCGCGGGGGGAATGCTCTTTCTGGCGGCGGCCACCACGCAGGCGGCGGTGTTCACGCTGGGGGCATTTGATGCTGGCGTCTCTAGCTGGGGATATGGGAATTGGATTCAGGCGCAGAATCAGTTGCCGGCCGCACCCTATGTCAAAGCGGTTGGCCAGACCTTTACCACGCCTGACAGCAGTGGCGCGCCCATTGCCCTGACCGCGTTTGCCATCAACCTGCAAGGGCCCCATGATGAAGCTGACACCGGCAATCTCTATGCCCTGCAATTCAAGCTGTACACCTCCACGGATCGCAGCTCCCTGCTGTTGACCAAAGAGGGGACGACTTATGTCTCCTGGGGATGGAACAATCATTGGGAAGGCGCGGATGGTGGCAGTTGGATGTTCAGCGGCCTGTCTGCGCCCTCTCAGCCCGTGTTGGCCGGGAACACGCAGTATTATTTTGAAGTGGCGATCCTCAGTTCGTCCCGGGCCAGTGGCGGGCTTGATGTTACGTACCAAAGCGCTGATTCGAATTGGACTCCGGGGGGCGCCTATGCCGTAATGAGCGATGGCACTCTGAAAAAGCAAGCATCGTGGAATGGTACGCCCCCGACTTCGGACAGTGTTTTCGTGGCGCAGTTCACCACCATTCCCGAACCGGCGGCGCTGGCTCTGCTGGCACTGGGCGCGGCGGGGCTGTGGCACCGGCGGCGGCGCTGACCAACCGAAGACCTATAGGACCAATGGGACCGATGGGGCACAGGATGAAACCACGGCCGGGGCGTTAGCCTGGATTATTCATGAGTGTAGCAAAGGGCTTGTAGCCCGCCCAATCGGGATGTGGCAACTCGAAGAGCGCGATGCAATCGCTTTGCTACAATGGACGTCATCATTTGGGTCGTGAATAATTCAGGTTAGTGCCCCCCTAGGTCCCAGATGTCCTATAGGTCCCATTGCTCCCTTGCCTTGGCCCGTGTCCCAAAACGTCCCCCCCCAAGGGCATCCACCATGAAACGCTTCACTCTCATCGAACTTTTGGTGGTGATCGCCATCATTGCCATCCTGGCTAGCATGCTGCTGCCGGCGCTGGGGTCGGCGCGGGAGCGGGCCAAGTCCATCAAATGCGTCGCCCAGCTCAAGCAGTTCCATACGGCTTTCGTGATGTATGCGGGTGACTACGACGACCTAGTGCCGAGCGGTTCCCCTGCCGACTGGGACTGGCCGTACTTTCTCGCCCCCTACTTCGGCCTGACGCCCGACGACGACGCCAATTCCACCTCCTGGGAGGATTTCCGCTACGCCAAGGGCCTGTTCGTCTGTCCGGCCCGGCCTGCTGATGAATACAATTACGGCATCAACATCAATTACACCGGAACCCCCAGCTATTGTTGGATGAAATATGGCAGTGTCCCTTACTATTTTCACAAACTGTCTTCCGAGCAGCATCCGGGTAACACGGCCCGCATGGGGGACACCCGGAATTGGTACATGAACAGCGGGTTCTGCAACAATGCCGATCTCCCCGGCCTTTTCTCGGCCCGGCACATGGGCGGCAGCAACTTCCTCTTCCAGGACGGGCATTTCACCTGGCTCAAATACGGAACCCTCTGGAGTTGGGACAGTGGCCCCTATTGCATCAGCTACTAATTCCAATTAAAGTTCAACTTGATTTTTTATTTTACCACAAAGAACGCAAAGAACACAAAGAGTAATGGCGTATTTTTAGATTGTTTTATCTTTGCGATCTCTGCGATCTTTGCGGTTAATTTTGAAATCAATTTGAAGTGTGAACCCGTTTTTGGAGTGCGGCAATTCCTTTGCCGCTTTTTCATGCCAGCTTTTCCGGAACGGTTACCGTTGACCCGTCACTAACGTTCCGGGCTCGGAAGGAACCGGATGTTCTGGATTTTGAACAGGAGGCAGCAGAGGCCACAGAGAAGTTGTTCTCCGTTCTCTCCTGATTTCTCCTGTTTAAGTTCTTTGTCGATGGTTTTGCAAGAGTCTCACCAGTAAGGGATTGATGGCCATGAGAATGCTTGTCTGTCTGGGAAAAATCGCCTTCTCGCTGGGGGTGTTGGCCGCCGGTTTCATTTCGGCAGTCGGTGCGGAAGAGGTGTCGTTGGCCTGCCATCTCACGGATCCCGGTTTTGAAGCGCCCCACCAGGCGACACCGCAGCTCAATGTCGTGGCCGGAAACCCGGTCAACGGCTGGACGGCCACGCCAGCGCCGGCCAATGCCTGGACCTCGGTCAGCTATGTCGAGGCCGGCGGTAAAACCGTCGGCGATGAGCGCGCCGCCCTGGTTCCGGCCGAAGGTAAAAGCTACTTGCGGATGTTTACCTATAATTCCAGCGACCGGCTGGGACTCGCGTCGCCAGAATTTCCGCTGAAACAGGGCTCTGATTATGGTGTGTCGTTTAAAGTGGCCGGTGACAGTCAGCCCGCGATGGCCAATCTGACGCTGGCCCTGGCCGGTGCCGACGGCACGTCCTACGGCGAGCAGAAATTTGACCTGCTGTCGCTACCCGCCGGCTGGAAGACCCTGACCTATCGCTGCCGTTACGACGGCCCCGACCAGAACGGCCGGCTAGTGTTGACCGCCAACCGCGACAAGGGCAATTGCGGGGTGCTGAACATCGATAATTTCACCGCCCCGGTCAAGGACGAAGATAGCGTTGCCGGGGCCGAAGTTTCCGGGATTCAGGTCCGGCTGCCGCTGGAGAAAATGGTCTGGGGGGGGCAGGCGCTGCCGGTGAGCGGCACGCTTGAAATTCCGCTGACGGTCAACCCCGGAAGCTATCGTGTCATGGTTCAGCTTCGCGCTTCCGACCGTAGCGGTAATGAAGGCGATTCGATGCTTGGCGGCTATACGTTTTTGCTACCCGAGTCGCGCTACCGTTTTGAACTGGACGGCCATCCGCTGACCATGGCGATCAGCCCGCGCATGGTGGTTGGCGCGGGACGCGAGGCGGACGACAGTCCGGTTTTCACCGGCTGGGTTTACAGCGAGCAACCGGTTGTGCTTAAGGCCGGTTCGCGCCTGACGGTGTCTTGCGCCAAATCCGGAGGTTTTGTCAGTCGTGTGCTCTTGTTGGACGAAACGGCCTGGGAAGCGGAACGTTTGCGTGCATCGGACCAATTCACCGCGCCGCCGGGCAGGGGGTTCGGCGACGCTTGGGCCAGCATGCTGACGCGTCCGGAACAGCGGTATCCAGTCAGTTCACTGGAACGGCTGTTACTGGCGATGAAGATTTTTTCCGGCAGCGACTTTGTCAAGCAAGCGGGCGGCACCGTCAATTTGCAGGCATTGCGGGCGCAGGGCGAAACGTTGGCGGCAAAGGTCAAGGCGTATGTGGCCAAGCCGGTGGCAAATACCGTCGCGTTCCAACAGGAGGGCGGCAGGCTGGCGCGGGAATGGCGGCAGTACATCGCCGAGTGCGACCAGGTATTGGCCCGCGAACTTAAGCCGCAAGTGGAACAATGGCAGCGGCGGGCGCGGCACGTATTGAAAACCGCCAATGCGGAATGCGCCGCCGGACGGGAGGCGATTTTCAATGCGGAGATCGCCGCAACCTATTTGGCGGAAGGCCAAAAACGGCTGGCCGCGCCAGTGACCGTGTTTACTGGCAAGCCGGAAATCCTGTTGTTGACGTTTGCCGGCAATGGCGCGGAATTTCTGAATCTGGCGGAAACGTTTGCGAAAAAGCCTCAGACAACCGTACGCTTCGCGCCGTTTGCCGTTGCCCCCGACAAGAGCGCGGTATTGGGCCGGCCCCTGACCGCGCCGGAAACACTATTATTGAACGGCCGATGGGATTTTGCGCCGGCGGAAAACGCGGACAAGCTACCGGAGCAGTGGACGCCGGTCACCATTCCGAATACCAGTCCGATCGCCTTTTTCAACTGGGCCAAGATCAGCGACGAACAATGGCTGGAGTCGGTTTTTGCCTATTGGTCGGCCGGCTGCATCCAGCGTGCCTGGTTTAAGACCGATTTCACCGTTCCCGCCGACTGGCGCGGCAACCGGGTGGTGCTCCGGTTCGAGGAACTGATGGTTTACGGCGACATCTTCATCAACGGCCGGTTCTGCGGCCGGCATGGCGGCGGGCTGATCCCGTTCGAGATTGACGTGACCGATTATCTCGTGCCCGGTCAGGTCAATCATCTGCTGGCGTTGGTGGAATCCAACCGGAAAACCGCGCGCGGCACGAAACTGGGCGGGCATAACACGCTGTTCGGCAATCTCTATCCGATTTTCGACCAGCATGTCTATACCCTGCAGATCGGCGGTGATGTTCAACTGATCGCCAAACCGGCGTTGCGGATTGAGGATGTCTATGTCCGGACCTCGCTGACGGAGCACCGCGTGACGGTGCAAGCCACGTTGGTCAACGACACGAAAAACGTCTTGAACGCCACCCTGACGCAGACCGTCACCCGTGAAGGCAGCCCGGTGCTGGCGTTGCCGGTGGAAACTGTCCGCCTGCGGCCAAGCGAGCACCAGACCGTCACGATCCAAGCGTCGTGGGAACATCCGTTGTTGTGGGGGATTGGCGGGGACTACGGTGACCCCGGAAACAGCTACGTCTTGAAAAGCACCGTTGCCGCCGCGCCGCTTCAAAGCGAAACATTCACCCCGTTTGCCTTCCGCGAACTGACCCTTGGCAAGCGCGACTTTTTCCTGAACGGCAAAAAAATGCCGATCCAGGGCGATTCCGTCATGGGCAGCGAACGGAACGTGTCCAAGATGAATCGCTGGACGCAGGCCCACGCCAACCCGTTCCGCAAGGAGGCCTATATCAACACGGTCCGGCTGCACCGGTTCGCCTTTACCGATGCCATGGTCGAGCCCTACAACTGGAGCGGCATCCTGGTGGAGGGCGAAGGCCCGTGGTGGCAAATTTTCGCACCGCCGGACATCACCGGCGAAACCTGTTACGACGACCCCGTCTGGCTGGCCAACTGCGAAGAGTATTACCGGACCATTCTCAAGGCCCATCGCAACCAGCCCAGCATGCTGCTCTGGTCGCTGGAAAACGAAAGTCTCAGCGCTGAAACCGCCGCGCCAATCCTGAAATTCCGGCAGTGGAGCGAGGAAACCGCACCGCACCTGCTAATTACCAATCACAGCCACGCCGCCGCCTGGGACAAGCGGATACCGGTGGCCGATTTCCACGATTATGATCTGGGAAGCGAGCGCCTAAAAGAATGGACGGCCGTTTCCGCCGCCGATCCCAAACCTGTCATCCTGGGTGAATTCATGAACGGCGATCTCGGCCGGACGATGGGGTCCCCCGATGCCGGACAGGCCAAAGCGGCGGAACGCATCATGGGCAAGTGGCTGGAGCGCACGGTTAAATCTTACTTCAAGGCCGGGTGTGCCGGCGTGATGCCGTTTACCTTTACCTTGGACAACGGCGCCTTGTTCTGCATGGGCAGTCCGTCCACCATGGGGCCGTGGGGCGATCTGATCCAGGCCAAGCTCAACGCCACCGGCGGCAAATCGTACGGGATTACCGTTCCCATCGCATGGCCGAGTGTTTCCGGCGCGGGCGGCATGCGCGCCGAGAAGATGGCTCCGTGCAGTTTTTCCGCGGATCAGGTCAATTTCTTTGATCCGACGCGCCCCGTCGCCACCCCGACATCAGTGATCCAAGCCTATCGCCGCGCCTTTTCACCGATGCCGCAACCGGCCATCATGCGCCCGCCGGAACTGCTGGTGCAGGTCTTGAAAAACGGGACACCGGTAGCGGGCGTCAACGTTTTCGCCGTCTCAAAAACGTCCGCGCCGGCCGGGGTCAAGGGGGATGCCGCAGGCAAGTCCTGGCTGCTGCTCAACGCGCCCGGCGTTTACACCATCTATTTCACCCTTGACGGCAAGACGTACCGGCGTGACGTCAACCTGGAAAAAACGTTTTTGGACAAGGCCGGTTGGGACTACCTGCCGCAACTGAAATGGGATGTCGGCGCCGGCCAAGTCGAGTTTATTCCCGGCACTGATGGCCGGGGTGTTTCGGCCAGGACTGCCGTCGCTGCTCCGACCCCCGCAGCCAAACCGCAAACCGGGGTCAAAGACTATTCCCGGCTCGCCCCGGTCAGCCCTGACGGGTTCATCCGGCGTTGGCTGGTTTACGGGCCGTTTCCCAATTACGGCGGGCGCAACGGCAAGGACGAGGCCAATTTCAATCATGATTGGCTGGCCCAATCGGGGGGCGAAGCGGTAATTTCCCCTGCCCCCGGTGGCGGTGAAAAGGTCGCCTTCAAGAAGGACGAGCAATCCTACTGGGACGATGGCAGCATTGACGTTGCCTGGAAGGTCTATGGCTCCGATCAAAATGTCGTCAACTTGGCGGAAGCGTTTGTCCATCCGGAATTCCCTGGCCTGGACGGCGCCTTGCAATATCTCTTCGGGTATGCCGCGTGTTACCTCGAGAGTGACCAAGACCGGAGCGCCACGCTGACCATTGGCAGCGACGATGGCTACAAAATCTGGTTGAATCACCAGTTGGTCGCCGCCAAACGCGTTTACCGTGGATGCACCCCGGACAACGAAAAATACCCGGTCACTCTGAAAAAAGGCTGGAACCTGTTGTTGGTGAAAATCGAACAGGATGTCGGCGGCTATGAATTCGCGCTGCGGTTCCTCGATGGCAACGGCAAACCGCTGGTTCCCGCTCTCCGCACGGCGCCGCCGACAGAACAAGTTCCGGCGCTGGCGGTCAATCAATGGCTGAAGAACTGGCTGGTCTGCGGCCCGTTCCCCAACGGCGGCGGCCGGCCCAAGTGCGCGGGGTTCACAACGGACTTCCTGGCGGCGCGTGGCGGCGAAACCGGGGTGACGCCCACGGTTGGCGACAGCTTCCAGGCGGTGTTCCCCGAAGACGATCAGGCGTACTGGGAAAAGGGCACAATCCCGGTGGCATGGAAAGCCTTGTCGTCGCCAATGGATACGGTCGACCTTGGCACGGCGCTGCTGCTGCCCGGCGTGCCCGGCCTCGATGCCGCCCCGGTGCAATATGTCGCGGGGTATGTCTGGACCGAATTTACCGTTGACCAAGCCCGGACACTGGACGTGCAGGCGTTCACTTACAACGGCATCCAGATCTGGCTGAACGGCAAACGGCTGGTCGGCGACCATCAACATACGTATAATCGCGACCCGGCGTCGCAGGTGCTGGCTCCGACCCATGAACGCGACATTCGGGCGAAAGCGTCCCTGAATGCCGGAGTCAACCGGCTGCTGGTGAAAGTCGAGACCGACTACGGCCCGCTGGGCTTCCGTCTGCGTTTTCTGACACCGTGACCTAGGTCATTTGGACGCATACAGCATGAACCATTCAACCCCGATGGATTGTGTAACCATGCACGATGAGCAAGGTCTTCAGCCTTGAATCGGTCACTATCCAATTCCAGGGGCGTTGCCCCTGGCTACGATGCGGATGCGCCTTCAGCGCGTTGAATGCAAAGCTTTTTAAACTAAAGATTAGATCGAAATGAAAAGCAAAAACATTGTCCTTGCCCCTAAATGCATTTGGGGCCCCGGAAAAATTGAAAACTGCTTTAGGAAAAATTTCCAGATTAAGGGAGAACTCAAGCAAGCGATTCTGCGCATTTTTTGCGACACCGGTTACACGCTATTTTTTAACGGACGTTTTGTCGTCTCGCTTGATGAATGGTGCAACACCCGCGACTATGATGTGACGCCGTTCCTGGTCAATGGAGAAAATAGTGTTGCCGTCATCGGGTTTAATCACGCCGGCCACCGAGGTTTGGCCGTAGAATTGAGCGTGTCAATGGAAAGCGGCAACACGCTGAGCGTGGTGTCAGACGCAACATGGAAGACGCTGGCCGAGGAGCGGTGGGGCTGGCGGGAGGTCGATTTTGACGACTCCGCATGGGCACATGCCAGTGAACTGCCCAACGCGACCATCGGGGCCGAGCAATGGAAAGGCCGTCCCGGCAGCGACCCGACGAAAATCATTCCGTACCTGACCGGCAGCCCGTTTTTCCCGGGCCCGATTCCCAAGTGCGCGCCCGGAACCCCGTTTTACAGCCTGAAAAGAACGGGTTTTTCCGTTCCGGCCGAAATCGAGGACATTATCGGCCCGGACTATCAGGCCAACCTGGAGATGTTCCCGAAAAACGTGCTGCACCCCGTTAAAATTGCCGAAACCTTTAACGGGAACGGTTCAATGGTCAACGCGAAGGCCTTGTTGAGCCCAGGCAAAAGCAAAGGTGCGAAAATTCGGGCGCCGGAGATGGCCGGCGGCCCGCAGGTGATCCTCGATTTCGGCGGGGAAATCGCGGGTTACCTCCGCCTGCGGATTGCGTCTGACGGTTTTTCACGCGTCCGGCTTCATTACGGCGAGACCCTTTCCGAATGCCTGCACTTGCCGCCGCGGACCGCGCTGCTGACCCGGATGATCACCGAAGACTATGACGTCGCGCCTGGCACCCGCGAGATGGAGAGTATCGTCCGGCAGGGCTTTCGCTTTGTCAAGATTGAGTTTTTTGACTGTGAGAGCAAGGTCGAGCTGTCGGATGTGTCGGTCAAGACCTCGTCCTATCCCGTGAACTATCTGGGCTATTTTTCTTGCTCGGACCGTAGCCTGAACGCGATTTGGCAAGCCGCGAGAAAAACCCTGCACCTGTGCATGCAGGAGTATTACCTTGACGGCATCAAGCGCGACCGCTTCATGTGGGTCGGCGACACCCGACTTGAAGCACTTGTGAACTATTATTTATTCGGTGACGCGGAACTCTTTAAATACTGTTGGCGGGGAGCCGCCGCATCCCAGTCCAGCGATGGCGGAATCGGATCCGCCCTCGGAGAGGGCACGTCCATCCTGTGGGATTACGTCGCCTGGTGGATCATTGCGCTGCAAGATTATTATCGCCACACCGGCGACCACACCTTCATCAAAGAGCTGAGCACGCCGATCAACCAAGCCGCGGCATGGCTAATCTCCAAGCGCGATCCGGCGGACGGGTTGATCCGTATTCCGGATGAGAAAGGCCATGGCTGGTTTTACACGCTTAACGGCAAGGCGGGAAAAGACCCTGAGTTCAATGCGTTATTTAAGCGCGCGATGGCGGCGGCTGCGGAAACCGCCGACCTCACCGGAAAAAAATCATTGGGGGAGAAATACCGGGCGCAGGCGGCTCAAACAAAGCGCGCGCTCACCAAGCTACCGCCGCCACATGATGATCCGGGCACCATGACCAACAGCCTGGCCTCGTTTGACCTGACTGAAACGATGTTTCGCGCGGGCAAGGCAACGGAGGCGTTGGCGTTTATCAAAGCCCGCTGGCAACCCATGCTGGATTGCGGCAGCGACAGCTTTTGGGAAGCCCTGCCGGAAATAGGCGAAACGCCTTTTGCCGAGAAGAAAAAATGGGATGCCTACAACTATCGAAGTCACTGTCATGGCTGGACAGCCGGTCCCGCGCTGTCACTGCCAGCGGAAGTCGTTGGAATTAAGCCGGTGTTGCCGGGTTTTGCGCTTTTTGAAGTGCGGCCGCAACTGGGCGGACTGGCGTTTGCGAAAGCGGTGGTGCCTTCACCCCACGGATTGATTGCCGTGTCGATGAGCATCAAAGATGGCGTTTTCGAGGAAACCCTCTTGATCCCGAGAGGGTGCAACGCCAACGTCTTTCTGCCGAAACGGCAAGGCTCCCCCAAGGTTTTTGTTGACGGAAAAGAGATTGCACCAGCCCAATACGACCTCGCTGAGCCGGACTATTTTCGCCTGGAAATAAAAACCGCCGGCACGCACCGTTTCCGATCCGAATAACATGAGGCTCTTGCAAAACCCACGGTTGCCATCCTTCAGCATTCGACCTTCAGTTACGAATTATCTCCCGCAGAGGCGCAGAGGCGCGGAGAAAAATCAGGTCAGGCATCATGGCAAAATTTGACTTGGCTGTTTCTCTGCGCCTCCGCGCCTCTGCGGGAAAATAAAAATCATGACGGAACTAAGAAAAGTGGATGCTTTTTGACCGGTCACTTTCGCTCCCTGCGGTCGCTTCGTTCGCGGCTCGGATGGGCATTGAACCGGTAATCGGAGTTTTGCAAGAGGCTCACATGTATCTTAACTTTAAAAACTATTCCGTCGAGTACGATGAACAACGGCATGGCTTCTCCTGTTCCTATGCGGCCGCCGGGGACGCGGAGGCGCGGCCGTTCATCACGGACGCCAGGCCGTCGGTTCGCAGCTATCAGGGCGAGGCGATTGCGCTTGGGGACTATGGGAAAATCGAATTCAAACGGCCGGTTCAGCTTGGCAGCCAGTCGTTAAGCGTCCTCTATTCGGACGGCCCCGCCGCGGTGCCGAGTGTCGAACTGCACTTCACCATCGACTCCGGTTCGCTGCACCTGCGCACCTTTGCGCGGGCCATTGTCCATATCGATGGCGACATCCACTGGGGCGAAGACCCCGAACACGCCACCTGGGGCATCCGGATGACCACTGACGACCCCCATTTGCGCACGGCCTGCGGCCCTGCCTTTTCACGCCATGACCATGCTCTCTTCGACCGCCTCTCCGACCGTGCCCTCGAATTCAAGGCAACCGATCAATTCACGGTTTTCTATGATTGGAAGGCGGCAACTTACCGCTTCGTCTTCGCCAGCGGCCTCGACTACGGACGCAACTTCTCGTTTAAAATCCATGAGGAGTTCTACCGGCGCAAGTTCAACATCCCGTACGCCCCCATCAACAAGAGTCACGGCTTCACCACCCCGCCGGTCGGCTGGATGACCTGGTATGCCGTGCAGTTCAAAGCGTGTGAACAACGGGTGCTGGAGAATGCCCGGCTCCTCGCCGCAACTTTTGGCCAATACACCGACCGGCTCTGCCTCTGGGTCGATTGGGAATGGAACCATAGCGACTTCACCGGGCTCGGCGAGACGGGGGTCGATACTTTCACCCCACGGAAGGATGCCTATCCCCATGGGCTGGACTTTGTCGCCCAAGAGATCGGGAAACTGGGTCTCATTCCGGCCCTTTGGGTCGGCGCGACCAATGACGGGCAGCGCAACCATCTCCTGCACAAGCATCCCGACTGGATTCTCGCGCAAAAGCCGGAATGGTGCGGTCAGTTCTGGGTTGACCCCAGCCACCCGGACGTGGCCGGCACCTACATTCCGGCCGTCTTCAGGCAGATCCGCGATTGGGGTTATCAAGCCATCAAGTGGGATTGCCTGCCCGCCACCTTCGACATGGGCGACGCCTTTCATGCGCAGTTCCATAATCCCAAGCTCTCCACGGATGCGGCCATGCGGCAGCTCGTCCAAGCGGCGAGAGCCACCGTGGGGCCGGACTTCTTTCTGCTCTCCTGCGCCGGCGCCACCGAACGCGACATCACTTTCGCCATGGATCTCTTCGACATGGCCAGAATCGGCGGCGATATCTTCGGCTGGGAGGAGTTCATCGCCAACTCGGTCGACCGTGTCTTGCACTTCTATCCCTGGCACAACGTGGTGTTCTACGCCGATGCCGACAATCTGGTTCTGCGCCGCGAATTCAACACCCTTGCCCAGGCCCGTTCCCGGGTCTCTTTCTACGGCTTGGCCGGACTGCCGGTGACCCTTGGCGATGCCCTTCCGGAGCTGGACGAGGCCAGGATCGACCTGCTCAAACGGCTGATGCCGGTCGCCGACATCCACCCGGTGGACGTCCAGCCGAAAGTTCGGGGTAACGACTATGCGCTGACCAACCTCGCGGTTTGCAAGCCGTTTGGAACGTGGAACGTCATCGACGTGCTCAACCCCAAGGACGAGCTGCTGACGCTTACTTTAAGCTTGGACGCCGACTTGCAGATCGACACGCGCCACGGCCGGTGTCATGCCGTCTACAGTTTTTGGGACGGCCAATTTCTCGGTGTCCATGGCGACGTGCTGACCATCGAGGTTCCCCCGATGGATTCCGCCGTGCTTCGCATCACCCCGGTTGAAAGCCACCCGCAAGTGATCTCCACCTCGCGGCACATCACTCAAGGCGCCATCGATCTGGTCTCGTTGGCCTGGAACGGGAAGACGAATCGTCTCTCCGGCCAGTCGGAAGTCGTGGCGGGCGACGCCTACCGCTTCTCTGTCTACTTGCCGGATGGCTACATATTTGCGGCGCTTTCGCTGCCCGCCGGCTGCCCGCCGGCTGTGGCGTCCGTCAACGGCCATCTTCTGACCGTCGACATCACGAGCCGGAAGAGCTGTCGCGTCACGTGGGAATTGTCCTTCACAACCGCCCGTCAAGCTCAGGACGCGGAGATGATAAATCACAGGGTGCAATGATCCGCATGGCTATTTCCGAGAACAAAACCAATTCGACGGGCACGGCTTGGAAAAATGGCGGCAGCGGCCTGCGGGTGGGCTGGCCCGTGCCTGCCGTTGCGAGTGAAGCACGGCCCGTGGAGCGGCTCTTCACCGATCTCCGCCTGGCGGTCGAGATCGACGGACAGTGGCGGGAACCGGACCGGTGGGCCGTCGCCCCCGACGGCGCGGGCACGGCAACCATGGCGGGTATTGGTGTCCGGTTCTCCCTCAGGCCGGCCGGACATGGCCGGCGGCACCATGAACTCCAGGCCCGGATCGAGAACGCCAGTGGCGCGGCCATCCGTTTCGGCGGGTTCCGCTTCCAGCAGCAGCGGGCGCCCGGCGGGGCGGCGGATGATTTTCTGGCCGTTCCCGGACCGCGCCTGCGGCTCTACCGCGAAGGCTGGACGGCTGCCGCCGCCGCTGGCACGGTGCGTTATGGCGAATGCGATTTTGACTTGGATCCCGGTTACTTGCCGTTTGCGGTCTCCGCACCGGCGGCGTATGACAGCATCACCCCCAACCGTTTTTCCGCCGAGTATGCCGTGGTGCTCAACGACCGCGTGTCGGGGGCGTCCCTGCTGGCCGGGTTCATCACTTCCGCCGACCAGGTGACGCGTCTCGCCGTGGAACTGGATGACGCGGGCGTTACCCGCTTTGCCGCCTATGCCTATGCGGACGGCATCCGCGTCGATCCGGGCGAGACGGTCGCCTCGGAAACCCTGGCGCTCCTGGCCGGTTCCGACGGTTACGGCTTGCTGGAGGAGTTTGCCACGCTCTGGGGCGCCCGGATGCACGCCCGCATTTGGAACCATACTCCAAGCGGCTGGTGCAGCTGGTATTACTACTTCGAGAAGATCACTGACGCCGATGTGCAGGAGAACCTGCGCCTGATCCGGGAACGCCGGGCGGAGCTGCCGCTGGAGTACGTGCAGATCGACGACGGATTCCAGCGCGCCCTGGGCGACTGGCTGGAGCCCAGCCCCTCGTTCCCGAACGGCCCGGAAACGCTGGCCCGCGACATCCGCGCGGCCGGTTGCAAGCCGGGGCTGTGGCTGGCGCCGTTCATGGTGGAGGAACGCTCGCACCTCTATGCCGCGCACCCCGACTGGATGGTCCGGACGCCGGCCGGCGAAACCGCCTGGACGACCGAGTGGCGGGGCTCGCGCGTCGCGGTGCTGGACTGTACTCGGCCGGAGGCCCAGGCGTGGCTGCGTTCGCTGTTCGCCACTCTGGCCGCCTGGGGCTATGACTACGTCAAACTCGATTTCCTGATGTACGAATGCGCGGTCAAGGACGGGGTTTATGGGGATCCCAAGGCGACCCGCGCCCAGGCCTGCCGGCGCGGGTTGCAGGCGATCCGGGACGGCTTTGGCGGCGAGCGCTTCATCCTGGGCGGCACCACCCTGCTGGGGCCGGCGGTCGGCATCGTTGATGGCGAACGCATCGGCACCGACATCACCCCCTATTGGAAACCGGACCGGCAGCCGTTGCCCAAGGAGGCGCCGTGTCTGCCCAATGTCTGCCGCAACATCATCAACCGCCGCTACATGCACGGGCGCCTGTGGCTCAACGACCCCGATGTGCATCTGGTGCGCGCCGACCACAACTCACTGACCGATAACGAGGTGCGCCTGTGGACCGCCGCCCTGTGGCTGACCGGCGGCCTGATCCTGCTCAGCGACCGCTTTGCCACCCTGGCCCCGGAACGGGAAAAATGGTCGCGCTGGCTGGTGGCCGAGCGGGATTCGTTCGACACCCGGCCCCTGGATTTTTTCGAGCGCGAGTTTCCCGCCGTCTGGGCGGGCTGGCGCAAGGGCCGCGCGCCGGCCGCCCCGGCCGAGGTGCTGGGCCTGTTCAATTTTGCGGACTCCGCAACGGTGCTGCAAGTGACTTTATCCCAGGCTGGTTTTGCCCCTGACGCGGCCGTGGATGTGCATGACGTGTGGACGGGCCGCTTCCACAGCCGCGCCGCCGGCACCCTGGCGCTGGAAGTGCCCGCCCATAGTTGCGCGCTGCTGCGCCTTGCCCGGGCAACTGGCGTCCTCTGACGCTTCCGACCTGTCGGACATGTCCGACGTGTCTGAGGATGGATGGGGGTAGCCCCATTCCGGAGGGCGGCATCGGAATGACGCCAACATTCCGCCCGGGCCGGGCGGCTCCCGGCTGTGGGGAAACGCCGTACTTTTTAATACCATTCGAGGTTGGACACCACCGGGTTCTTGAGTTATATAGTATTTGTAAAAGATCGGGGGCAATGGTTATGAAATACAATGGCGTGGTGGCCCGCAAACTGGATCTGATCGGGCAGCATGTGTCACGCTTGCGGGGGTTGGCGCCGCTGACCCGGGCGACGCTTGAAAATGACTTCTTCCTGCGCAGCGGGATTGAGCGCACGTTGCAAGTTTGCATTGAAGCCATGATCGATGTTGCCAACCGCATTATCTGTTTGGAGAATCGGCCGGTTTCCACCGACTCGTTCGCCTCGTTGCGGCAGTTGCAGGATTTGCATGTTTTGGTCGATGCCGAACGCTACCGCAACATGATCAAGTTCAGGAATTTGATCGTGCATCGCTATGAACAAATTGACACGGACATCCTGGTGATGGTCGTCAACCAATGCCTTGACGATTTCGACCATTTTACCCGCGAGGTTGAGCCGCATGAACGCCAAGGCTGAGACAACCACCCCGCGTTCCGGGACGGCGGTGGATTTGGCGCGCCTGGAAAGTTATTTGGCGGCGGCTCCCCGAGTAGTCGCCGCCACCGTGTTTGGCTCGGCCAGGGACGGGTGGATGCAGTCCGGCAGCGATCTGGACGTGGCGGTCTTGTTTGACCGGCCGCCCGCCGCCGATGAATTTCTCCGGTTTTACACGGACCTTTGCGACCAGCTTCCCGGCGTGGAAAAAGTGGATCTGGTGGTGCTGAACCAAGCCGATCCCATCTTGGCGTTCGAAGCTCTTCGGGGCCGGTTCCTGTGCAAGAACGATTCCGAGCAGACCGCCGCCTTTTTTTCCCTGGTTTGCCGCGAATACGAAGATGTCATGGCGATGGTGGCGGACCAACGGCGTGGTTTGGCCTGCTGATGTCGGTGGCGAACGGGGAGTCGCTGTGGAGGGGGCCGGCCTTGGGCACGGCCACGGGCAGCCAGCTGGTGTAGGGCTGGCCGCCGGCCTGGCCGGCACTGGCGAAGTCGCAGAGCGTGACCGCGCCGCCGTCCGCCGCAGCGGTGCGGAAGAGCAGCCATGGTTTGAGCCATTGCGGCCACTCGCACGGCGTCAGTTCCGGAACGGCGGCCGGCAACGGCGGGGGCGCGGCGGGACAGTCGCGGCCGGGATTGAACCGCGGGTCGTAGGCCAGCAGGATGGGGCCGCGGTAGACGGAGACCGGCTGGTGGGGCGGGCAGGCACTGGGCGGCTCGCCCGCGAGGCGGCCCCGGGCCAGGCTCAGCCAGCAGTGGCGGGAGGTGCCGCCGCCCATTTGGAAGGCGATCACGTTGCGGCCGGCGCGCAGGGGCAGCCGGACCAGGCACGGCCGGTCGTCGAACGACCCGATGCCGGTGCCGTCAAAAACGCGTTCGCCGTTGACGTACCAGCTGATCCACCAGTCGGGACCAAAATTTACGGTAAGCGTTTGGGCGCCGGCAACGGTGAGTTCGGTGAACCCGACCAGGGACGGTGGCAGCCCCTGAAACTCCGGGAAAACGGCCTTGCCGTTCAGGATGCCATGGGTGCTTTCGGCGGTCACCGCGTCATAAGTCTGGCCGTTGATCTCCAGCCGGTTCGGCATCTCCGTGAGGCTTTCCAGCGCGGGCGCCATTTGGAGTGCCGGCCGCAGATTGGTGTCCATTTCCCCGGCGCGCCGCGGGACCAGGCCGAACAGTCGCCACCGGGTGATCCAGTCGTCGGCAATCGTCAGCATGCTCTCATTGACCCAGCGGTGCGGGGTAAAGTCGAAATCCAGTTCGACCTGATCGCCAGCCTGCCAGGTCCGTTTGAGTTCCATGTACTGGCCGGGAACCGGTTGGGCGAGCTTGTGGCCGTTGAGCCGGGCCCGGGTTTCTCGCGACCAGGCGGGAATGCGCAACCGTAGCGGAAATGTTTCCGGTGCGGTTAAGTCGAGGCGGAGGTGGACACCGGAGGTGCGGGGATAATCGGTTTCCTGGTCGAGCCGCAACCGCGCGCCGCCCGGGGTGGTGACGGTGATTTGGCCAGGACCGTAGTAATTGAGGTCGATGCCGCCGTCACGGGCGCGCACCGCCCATTCGGCGAGCAGTCCCAGCATGCGCGGGCCGTTGACCGAGCAGCAGTTGAGTTCCGGGGTGCCGGCGCGGGACTGGAAGACGATGGTGTGCGCGCTGGCCTGCCGTTCGCCGTTCATGGGCGTGTTGTAGGTCACCCAGCGCCCCGAGGGCGAGATCAGGCCGAGGCCGGAGTTGAACAGGCTCAACTCCAGTTCGTCGGCGACCCGCGAGTCGCCGCTGAGTTCCAGCATGTCCACGCTCATGGCCGACCAGGCGACGGTGCAGCAGGTCTCGATGGCGCCGCGGTCGTAGGGATTGCCGGTGGCCTGTTCGCCCGAGGTGAAACCGCCGTTGTTGTGGCGGTCGCCGTCGCGCATGCTTTGCCACAGGCTGGTGAAAGCGCGGCGGTATTGGTCGTCGCCCGTGGTCCGCCAGAGCTCGGCCAGCCCCTGGATGGGGTGCAGGCTTTCCCAGCGCGGTTTCGGCGTCTGCCAAAAGGGGGTATTGGCCAGGCCGGCGCGCAGGTAGTCGCCGGCGGGGGGGATGGCGAACTCGCCGGTGATCTGCCGCGCCAGCTCCAAATAGCGTGGCTCGCCGGTGAGGCGGTGCAGCCAAGCCAGGGAATGGACCGGCGCCAGGTTCATTTCCTGGCAGCCGGTGCCGTGCAGGGTTTCGCCGGTGTTGCCAAGGAAACGGTTGCAGAAGAGGTCGCCAATGCGCCGGGCGCAGGCCAGGGCGTTGGCATCGCCGCTGTACTGGTGCCAGAACAGCAGGCCGAGCATGGCGTGGTAATGGCCCCAGGCGTCCCAAACCAGGTCGGAACAATTGGGCGCGCCCGAACGCAGACGCCACGCCTGGGGCCAGGGGCCGAGGTAGCCGTCCTCGGCCTGGAGGCTGACCAGTTCCGAGACGAACCAAGCCAGGTGGTCCCGCAACTGCGGGTCGCCGGTGAGGCGCAGGATCTGCACGGCATGGGTCAGGTATTTGCCGGCGAACTCGCCCGCCCACGGCACCTGGTTGGCGTAGGGTTGCCGGTCCCGGTAGCGGAACATTTCCAGCAGGCCGGGATTGGCGAACGGCGCCGGCAGCAGCCACTGCTGGGTCACCGCCGCGAGCCGGCGGCCAATCTCGCCGCCCAAGGCGAAGGCGGTTGCGGGTGCGGGGACAGGTTTGATGCTCATGACATGGTTCCTTGTAACAGTAAGACGTTCTGATTCACCACGAAGACACGAAGAGCACGAAGATAAATCGAAGAGGCTTGAGGAAATTGCAAAAGTAGCCAGAATTCAGTAGCCAGTAGTCAGAATGTTTCAAACCGTGCGAAATGTGAGATCGCTTTTTATACTTGAATTTTCTTCGAAACTCTTCGATCAAACTTCGCGTCCTTCGTGCCTTCGTGGTGAATATTTAAGCTTTATGAGGTACTAGGCGATGCGGTTTAGAAACTGGGCCATTTGTCTTGCGATGCGTTCATAACCGGCAGCGTTGGGGTGAATGCCGTCGGCCAGAAAACAGGCTGCATTTTGCGGCGAAATGCCGGCTGTCCGGTAGAGGTCCAGCACGGGCACCGAATAGCTGGCCGCCACTTCCAGGATCGCGTTGGCGTAATCAACCAGTTGCAGGCCCAGGGCGTTGGTCATGCCGGTCACTCCGGGATCGCCGGCAAAGGTCCGCTGCAGCGGCGTGAAAATGGCCACCCGGGCCGCCGGGTTGGCCGTGATGATGCCTTCCAGCATGACCTTGAGCGCCCCGTAAAAGGTGGCGCGCGTGGTGTCGGAGAGGGTGCCCAGCGGTTCGTTGTGGCCGAAATCGTTGGTGCCGCCAAACACCGTCACCAGGTCGGCGGCCGTGTCCATCTCGGCATAACGGATGCTCATCGGCAAGCCGTAGAGGGCCTGGTCCGACGACTGGGGGCTTTTGCCGTCGCAGATCTCCGTGGCGATTTTTCCGTAATTGGCAACCCGTTTGAAACCAAGCACCGCCTGGACCCTGGGCTGGTACTGGTCAAACTCGGTAATGCTGTCGCCCAGGGCGTTCCAGCTTTTTCCTTGCCAGTGGCTGAAGACGGCCAGCGACGGCGGCGGGGGATTGTTCATAGGGCGAATTGGGGGTTGCTGGTTTTTTACTACTTTGAACAGAAGACCACAAGGGGCGCGGCGGTTAGGCGTAAGCATCAAAGAAGGTAAGGTCGGCGCCGAAATTGTCCATGGCCACGACGGCGTCGCCCCGCAGGTGAACGCGGATCGGCTGGATATGCACCGCTCCGGAAAGTGTCAGTTGTTGCTCGTTCAGCGGGAAGCGGATGCGAATTGGTTTCCCCACCGTCGGCTGGGCGAAGAAGAGGTAGCCGTTGATCCGGCGCGGCGGTTCTTCTGTTCCCTCAATCGTTACGGTGCTGAAATCGGTCCATGCCGGCAGGCGCACCCACAATGGCGCGGCTTTGCGAACCTCAATCGTGAGGGCGTCATGCGTATACGGCGAGTACACGCGGAGGCCGGCCGTCTCGCGGTCAAACAACAGATTGACCCAGTGCCCGGCCGGCCGGCTGACGGCGGCTTCCCGATACGCCTCGCACAAGGAACCAACGACCCCGCCGACAATGTCCAGGTTGAACGACACCGCGCCGCCGCGGCCCGGACCGACGGACTCGTGCCCGTACGGCGCGGGGAACCCGAAGGCGCCCAGGTGCCGGTCGGCCACCTCGCGCAAGCCGTCTTCCCCCTTTGGGTTGGGCGGAGCTTGGATGAAAGAAACATCCTGCAGTTGCGACGGCAGCAGGTGGCACCGGAGAATCCGCTCGGCATCCTGGTAGTAGTTCGGCCAGCCCCAGCGCCCGAGAATCAGTGCCGTCTCGACGATGTCGCCCGTGTTGTTGCCTTCGCCGTGGTCGCTGTCCCGCTGCCCCACGGACTCCGGCGACCAGCCGATGGCGTCGCGGAGCTGCCACAGCCCCTGGTCATAGAACGCCTTCACCCGCAGCAACAGGGAGGCGTCGTCCAGCAGGTCGGCGAGCTGCGCCAGCGAGGACATGACACAGGTGACGGAATGGGCGTGCCGGGTGATGAACCGTTCTTCGGCATACTCGCCGTCCGGCAGGAAGCATTCTGTGATCGCCTTCTCTTTCAGCAACAGCGCCAGTTCCAGCGCCCGGGCGGAACCGGTGGCGCGGTAATACTTGACCAGCGGCCCGAGCATCCGCGCCTCGCCATGGATGAACCCCTGGCATTCCTGATAGTTCAGGCCGAGTTCGCGGAGCCGTGTCTGGTTCCAGCCGCCGGCGGGCGTCCAGAACTCAAAGATGGCCGCAATGCTCCGCTCCGCCAGGTCGCGGGCCTGTGCGTCCCCCCGGTATTTGACCAAAACATAGAGGGCGTGAAAGCCTTCCCGAATATTGTGCGGACAGAAGTTGACCAGCGGCCCGTCGATGACCTGGCGGTTGAGCGGCAGCGGCACGGGGCCGCCATAGGAAAAAAAGGCGGCCCGCCGATGCTTTTCAATGGCCGTTTCATCAATCTCAATGCCGGCGGCGTCCTCCGCGTTCAGCAGCGCATTCAGATGCCGGCCCGGAGTGTGCGACTCACTGTGGGCGGCGCTGAACTGCATGACGGGATCTGGCCGCACCCAGGTGTTGAAGAACGGGATGTCGTGGTCATCCCGGTTGAACATGCTCTGCATGGTCCGGCACCCCAGCCGGATCGCCGCCGCTATGTCCGTGGTATTAACCTGTCCTAACTTGCTCATTCGCAATACCTCAAATTTGTTGGGGCCACCCTTTTGGAAAAGGGTGCTCCCCAAACCCCTTCCCAAAACTTTTGTTTCATTTTGCGGATTCCGCAGGCCGCCCCACATGTCCCAATCATGGCCTGCCGCACATGGGCGGCCTGCGGAATCCGCAAAAGGTACAAACAGGTTTGACGGAGGGTTTGGGAACCGCCTTTCCTTAAAAGGGGGTTCCCAACATAATCGAAACTCGATCAGGCCAGGATGGCGTTTTCGCGTTCGCGGAAATAGGTGGCGGTTTGTTGCACCAGGCGGTCGAGCACCGCCGGGTTCGGCTTGCCGTGCATGGCGGGGTAGGGGTCGCCGCCGGGGCCGAGCGGTTCGGGAGTGGCGTAACAGCCGTCCCGGTTGAAGCCCAGCAGATACAGCGCCATGATGAGGGTGTCGAGGTCCAGCGCGCCGTCGCCCAAGGCGCAGCGGTTGCTGTCGGCCAGGTGCAGGTTGACCAGGCGGTCGCCAGCCTCCAGCAGGGCCGAAGGTATATGGGCCTCGCCGACCTGCATGTGATAGACGTCGCCATTGATATGTTGGATGCCGGGATGGTTGACGGCGTCAAGATAGCGCCTGGCGTCGGCAATGGTATGGCAGAAACTGACCTCGGCGGCGCGGATCGGCTCGACCGCCGCCTGGATGCCGCGCTCAACGAAGCGGTCAGCCACCAGTTGGAGCGTTTCCACACTGCGGTCAAACTCGGCATCATCGTACTTGGCCGGTCGGCCGACCGCGCCCGGCACCACCAGCAGATAGCTGCCGCCCACCGCGGCGGTGAAGTCGAGTTCGCGCCGGATATAATCAAGGGCGGCCTGCCGGTGGCCGGCCCGGTTGCTGGAGAGATCGTTGTCCGCCGAAAACATGCCGCAAACGCCGGCCACCGCCAGACCATGGTCGCCCAGGATCTTCAGGGTTTCGGCCGGGCGGTAACCCAGGTCCGGCCCGTAATGGTTGCCATGCAGTTCGATATGTCGGATGCCGGCCGCCTGGAGGCGTGCCGCGGAGTCCGCCAGTGGCTCCCGGCCGAAGCCCCAGTTGCTCCAGGACAGCGCCAGGCGCCGCTTCGTCCGCTCAGGATGGGTTTTTCGGAGCTCCTGGAAGGCGGCCCGAATGCGCTCGTTTTTGGCTTCGTAGTGTTGTTTGGCCATGCTGCGGCGGCGTGCTCCTATGTTGGGGAATAAATGTATACCATGACGAGAAGATAACATTTATTTCCAAGCTTGGAATGGCCATTATGACAGATTTAATGTATTTTATGACATGAATCACGATGCCAACCTGTATTTCAGCACGCCGGGGCCGGTCACCGTTCATGCCTTGCAACCGGTGGTTTGTTCCTTGGGCCAGATTCTGTATGCCGGCACGAAATGGGGCAGTCAGGCCACCCATGCCCATGCGCCGCCGCCGGATTTTTTCCGGCCCACGCCGCACAACCTGCTGGTTTACACACTGGAAGGGGAGGCGGACTATGTGGACGACACCGGGGTGAAAACGGTCTTGCGCAAGGGGACTCTGATGTGGACCCGCCCGGGGGTTAACCAAAGTTATGGTCCCCGGCCCGGCAGCCGCTGGAGCGAGTTTTTTATGTGGTTTGGCGGGCCGTTGTTCGACACCTGGCAGACCCAGGGCTATCCCGGGGCGCAGAGCCGGTTGCTGTTGCTGGAGCCGGTGGATTACTGGCTCGGGCGGTTTGCCGCCATCGTCCAGCCGGCCGCCGGCACCCCGGCGGAGACCCCGCTGGTGCGCCTGTGCCGTCTGCAACAGTTGCTGGCCGAAGCCTTGCAGGCCGAGGCGGCCGGCCGGCAGACGGCGGAGACCCTGGTCTGGCGCGAGACCGTCTGCAAGCGGCTGGCCGGGGGCACCCTGACCTCGCCGGCGCTGACCGGCCTGGCCGCGGAGCTGAACATGTCCTACTCGTCGTTTCGGGAACGCTTTCTGCATTTGACCGGCAAGACGCCGGGACAGTATCGGGCGGGCGAGGTGTTGCGGCGGGCGTGCCGGCGGCTGATGGAGAACGACGATCCGGTGTATCAGATTGCCGCGGAGTTGGGGTTTCACGACCCGTTTCATTTTTCCCGGCGGTTTAAGCAGGCCATCGGCCTGTCGCCCAAGGAATTCCGTCGGCAGGTGCCCCGGCCGTGACCGCCATTGATTCTTAACAGAACCAGTTTTTACGGGCTGATTTCGGTTGATGTATTAGCACAAATCAAATTCGTCAGCGCTGCCTGCTTTACGGTGGCAGGGTTGATTAACAGACGAATGGGGCTAACTTTGGAGTGAGTGCGGAGACTCGACCGCTCTGCTCTGAGGCATGGGCGGGCACTTTGGCGATCAGCAGGTTCTGAGGCTCATTCGGATGGGAACGAAGGCGCAGCAATTTCGGAGTGCGACAAGGCGCACGATTCGTCGTACCCCCCTTACGGAAGCGCAACGGACGCTCCTCGCAGGTGCAACGTATGAAGGAAACCCGGTGCATAAACGCAATCCGGGCGACTTCGGATTGACGCCACCGGCCTCACCGCGGCCCGACAAGACGTTGTGCGACGAGGCCGGAATCTTCAAAAAAGCAGAGGCACGGCGTCTTCTCCACCGTGGCATTGAGCACGGGCTCGTCAGCGAAACAGCTGACGCCGATGGCTTCCCCAAGGAAATTTGGGTGGTGGATGAGGGCGGGAACGTCTTCGAGGCAATACACGGCGGTAGCATAAAAAGTGCATACCACGGTTATCCCATCCGGCGAAGCGATCCATTCTATAAAGAAATATGTCGGGCATGGAACAAAAGCCCATGAGAGCGATTGACTTCCATATCTGCGACTGGCTTGGGGGTTGGAACGGTGATCCTGACCGGGAAGCGACACTTGCGTCTCTGCGCATCGACGCAGGACCTGAAAACGCCCGAACGTGCTTCACCGAGGTTTACGACGCAAGTTCCCTGACGGTTCGCAAACAGATCAATGTTTCGGCGTATGCATTTGCCCGCTGGCTGCTCGTCAACTGGTGGCGCTTGCGCTGGGAATCGCCCCGACGGGACGACCATTGGCTGTATGCACACTCGCTGGCGGCCATCGGTGAAGGCTTTGCTTGGCCACCCCTCGTCATATCAAGCGACAGCGAGTTCATCCAAGTACAGGCCAATGCAGAAGAGACTTGCGATGTGGCCGCGATTCGTTACCTCACCGACGCGACGCTGGACGTGCCAGCGGCGGACTTCGAAGCGGCAGTGGACAGTCTGGTTGACCAGGTTCGAGAACGTTTGTCTGCCTGCCGGGGGCAGGACCGCGACTTGCGCGAACTTCAGGACGAACTGGCTGCGGAGAGGTCAAATCCGAAACTGGCGCGCGCGTGTCGCTTGCAAGCCACCGCCGGAATCGACCCAGGCGAGGCCCCAAACGATTGGTTGTGCGGTGTCGAGGAGTTGGGGCGTGGCGTCGGACCCGCCGCCATCAATGAGCTTGTCGCCGCGCTTCCTCGACTGCCGGGGGGACTCTCAGCAGCCGGCGAAGCAGTGGAGCTCCTCCGCAATTCCCGTCAGGAAATTGATCTCAGTTGGCTCAAGCCCCTTGTCAGGCATGGGCGTTCTGAACTGCCATGGCAAAGAGGAACGCGCATGGCGGTTGCCGTTCGGCAGCAACTGGGCCAGGTGTCTGGGCCGTTGACGAATGACAAGCTTGCCGAATGTCTTGGTGCAGCGCTACCGATGCCCTTCTCTGGACTTGGGGTCTTGCAGGGAGGCTACCGACAAGACAAGCACGGACGCGCCAAAGTCACCGTGCCAAGTGCTCGCATCGAGCGTCAGCGTTTCCATCTTGCGCGTGTGATGGCCGGTGCTCTGTTCGCTTCTGAGCAAGACCATTTCCTGGCAGTTACTGACATTGGAACGGCGATGCAGAAGTGCGAACGTGCGTTCGCCCAGGAACTGCTGTGCCCTTGGTGTGATCTGGATGCTTTCACCGACGAAAAAGGCCTCGAAGAGGACGCTATCGCCGCGGCTACGGAGCACTTTCAGGTCTCGGACTGGACGATTCGGTCTGCACTGGTCAACAAGCACAAGCTTCCCCGTGAGCGCCTACCGACTGCTTTGCGGTAACCTTTTCATGTTCGCCTGTGGGTTCCCGATACCTCTTTTCGGTTTCTCGCCTGATTCAGAATCACTGTGCCATCGGCCGCAAAGACTATTACCACCTCCCGATCCAAGCCCTGAAATAAAATTCTTATCAGTTTTATTTGCCCAGGGCGATGCGCTGGATGAAACGTTCGGGGAATTGGCTGGCGCGCATCTCTGCCTGGACGGCGGCGATGTCGTAACCGACCCGGATCAGGTGTATTGACTGGGTGAGGGTGTCCAGTACGCAGGCGGCGGCGCGCGGGTCGCGGTCGCGCGGCTGGCCGACGGCGCCGGCGTTGAGGACGAGCTTGCCCTCCGGCGGCAGCGGCCCGCTCTTGAGGAACTCCATGGTGGGGGGATGTCCCTCCCGTTGCTGGCAGAGCAACGGCAGATGGGAGTGGCCGACAAAACAAAGGCGGGCCTTTTGGTGGGCGAAATGCTCCACCAGGTTGGCGGTGTTCACCAGGTAGGCCCAGGTGGCATGGCCCAGGGAGCCATGCACCAGTTCGAGGTCCAGTTCGGGCAGGTGCAGATGCCGGGGCAGGGCGGCCAGCCAGCGCAGCTCTTCCATCGGGGTGTTGGCACGGGTCCATTCAATCACCTGCCGGGTTTCCGGTTCCAGCCGTTCCATGGCGTGACCGAGGATGTCGGTGGCGTACTCGTCATGATTGCCCAGAACGCAGATGACACCCAATTCCCGCACCTTGCGGATACAGTCGCCGGGATGGGGGCCGTAGCCGACCAAGTCACCGGTGCAGAGATAGCGCTCGCAACCTTCGGCGTGCAAGGCCGCCAGGACCGCTTCCAGTCCCGCCAAATTGCCGTGGACGTCACCGAAAATGCCGATTTTCACCGTTCACCCCGCTGGTTGGGTTTGATCCCTGTCTTGGAACCTTGTAAGAGTAAAACTTTCGTATTCACCACGAAAGAACGCGAAAGATCGCAAGAGAAAATGCGTGTCCGGATTTTTCTTTCGCGCTCTCTGTGTTCTTTCGCGGTTAATCTCAATGATGGTGAATAATTCAGGCTAGGCAGTTGTTCAGGTTGTCGGGTCAGAAACCAAGGTGCGGCAGAGCCGGGCAAAGGCCTGGGCGGTTTGGCCGGGGGTGAACAGGCGGGCCTGCCGCCGGCCGGCGGCGATGAACTCCTGGCGTTCGGTCACGCTCATTTGGGCCGCCCGGATGAGAGTGGCGGCAATCTCGCCGGGCGTGGGGGAATGAATGGGCAGGGCCGCCCCGCCTGCCACCTCAATCAGACTGGTTACCGGGTGACAGATGACCGGGCATTCGGCGATCATGGCTTCAACGGCCGGGTAACCGAAGCCTTCATAGCCCGAGGCGGTGACGAACCAGTCCGCGGCCTGATAGAAGCGGCTGAGCGAGAAATCGTCAATGTCGCGGCAGATATAGACCCGCCGCTCCAAGTCCAGCCGGCGGATCAGGCGGCGCAGGCGCGGGGTATTGTCGGCATCGCCGCCAATCAGCACCAGGTTGTGTTCCGGCAATTTGTCGGCGGCGGCGTGGAAGCCCTGCACGAGTTGGTCCACGTTTTTGTGGGGCTTGAAATTGCCGCAATAGAGAAAGTAGTGGCCGAACGCGGCGGGTGACACGGCCGGCGCCGGTCGCGGGTGGTGGTCGGTGAGCTGACGGTACCAGTCGGCGCCAAGATCCGAATAGAGGACCACCGTTTTGTCGGCGGCGCAGGGAAAGAGATCCTGTACATCGCGTTCGGTGAATTTGGAGACACAGATGACCTTGCTGGCCCGGCCCAGGGTGAGCCGGAGCCGGAGCCGCGCGAGCAGGCGGTGGCCGGCGGTGAGGGTGCGCAGCCGCAGAAACCCGATGTCATGAACGGTGACCACCAGCGGCAGGCCAGGAAAGAACGGTGCCTTATGGAACGGGCTGAAAAAAAACTGGGCGCCACAGGCGCGGGCGGCACGGGGCAGCAGCCATTGATCCAAGCCATAGCAACAGGACTGGGGCAGGGCGTCCAGGCGGACGCCAGGCAGGTTTTGCAGCTTGGACGGTACGGAGTCGGGGGTGGGGGTGAGCAGATGAAACTCAAACTCCGTGCCCGCCCCGAGCGGCGCCACGATATTGGTGAGAAAACGCGAAATGCCCGCCGACCGGTTGGGGCGGCTGTATTCACGGGCATCGACGGCGCAACGGATCATGGCCCACTCTCTCCCGCTGGCGATGCGCTTGCAAAACCATCATTTGGCAACACTTTACCACTGCAACCGTCGCCGGTCAAAACCTCGCGGTCAAGGTGCCGTGTTTAACCGCTCAACCGTTCAACCGCCCAACCGCCTAAATCGTCACGTGAAAAAAAGCCGCAATCTACGTCTTACGTCTTCCCACTTGGTGTGTCCGCGCTGTCTGGAGCTGTTGACGCGTGACGACATCGAAGGTTTTGGCTGTTGCCCCTATTGCGATCATCACTTCTCGCTGGATCCGGCCTTGGAAGATTTTCTGCTCACGCCGTTGGTCCGCCAGTGGATGATGCATGCCGGCCAGCAGATGCTGGACGAGCATCACGGCTGACGCGGTTGGCCGGGCTTCCCCGGGAACCGGGCTGACGCTTTAGAGTGTCGCCGGCTTGACGGCGCTTTCATACTGTATTTAAACGTATTATGTCAAAAATACAGTATTAAAGCGGTGTCGAGCCACCGCCACTCAAAAGGTTCCGGCGGCGGCCGGAACCGGTAACTTGATGGCCCCTGTAACCACGCTGTTCGCGCCGACGTGCCAGCGCAACGGCCCGACGGAACTGACCTGCGCCCCCGCCCCCACCGCCCGCATTTGATTTTTTCTTGATGAACAATATGTTGCCTAAATAAGACAACATGTTGCCCAGTGTGATTTGATGGGAACCGGAATGATGGCGGTCAAGGACAATCTGCAACCGTGCAGCATTCGCGATGTGGCGGAACGCGCCGGCGTTGCCCCCAGCACCGTCTCCCGGATCCTGAGCGGGCGTCCAGGCAGCATTCGGGTCGCGGCGGCTACCCGCCGCCGGGTGGTGGAGATCGCCCGCGAACTCAACTACGCCCCCAATATCAATGTCCGCCGGCTGTTCAGCCGCCGCACCGGCATTATCGGGCTGCTGACCCCCTCCTACCACCAGATGGGCCAGCACATCTTTGACGACGGCCATCTGACGCGGATGATCAGCGGGCTGGAAGGCGAACTGACGGCCAACGACTATTCTATTTTACTGAAGGTCAACAACGACGCCTTCATGAAGGAGCGTGGCTTTCTCCGGGTCTTCCGGGAGAGCCAAGTGGACGGTCTGCTGGTCTGGGGCGCCTACGAAAGTGAAACGGCATGGGAGGAGCTGGTGCGCTCCGGTTACCCCTATCTGTTCCTGAACAATCTGCCGACCGCCAGCGCGGCCGCCAATTATGTGACCAGCGATTACGAGGATGCCGGGTTCCAGGCCACCCGCCATCTCTTGCAACAAGGTCGGGACCGGCTGGTCTGGATCAGCGGCAAAACGGACATTTCCCTGGCGCGCCAGCACGAGGCGGGGGTGCGGCGGGCGGTGGCCGCGCATGGCCTGGACCCCAGCCGTCTGACGTTGATGCCGGCGGGCGATTATACACAGGCCAACGGGGCGGCGGCCGCCCGGCGGTTGCTGGCCGGGGGGGTGAGTTTCAATGGCGTGGTTACGGCCAACCAGGATTTGGGGATTGGCGTGGTGCAGGGTTTGCTGATGAATGGCCTGGTGGTGCCCAACGATGTCTCCGTCGTCAGTTGTGACGGCCTGTGGGATCGGGACAACCACCAGGGCATCGTGTCCCGGATCAAAATCAACGCCATGAAGATGGGCGAGGTTGCCGCCCATGGCATTCTCCGTCTGATCGAAGACCCCACGGTTCGAATCCAAGAAGTGATGGCGGTGGAACAGGCGGATGCCTCGCCCGTCGCCGCTTCGTCGCCACGCCTGGCGGCGTGTTATGAAACCCAACCGGCAACCGCCCAGGGAGGTAACGCCTAACAACACGAATACGCACGACCGGCTGAACGACAGGGTAAAACAAAAAAGAATGGTTCACCAACCACAGACGAAATAACACGATTCAGAAAAAGGGAAACCGCAAATGAAAACCATGATGACAAGTCTACAGAAGATGCTGCTGCGCGCCATATGCGCGGCAGTCATGGCCGGGCTGGCCGTATCCGCGTCGGGGGCGACCGTGACCTACAACTACACCGCGGGCGGACTGAATGGCACCGACAGCGCGTGGACGGCGAAGACATACACTCCGGCCTCGGAACCAGTTGCCTGGGGAGACAACTTCACTTACGCGAACAGCGGTACGTCGTTTTCATATGGTAGCACTTCAAGCACTCGTGTAGTGGCAAATTATCGTGCCGCGCTGGTGTGGACGGCACCTGCGAATGAGGTGATCACGGGAATTAGCTTGGCCTACAAGGGAAATCTTGCCAAGAGTAATTGGGATCCGGTAATATACCGGATAACTAGTGGAGAAACGTTATCTGGTACAACGGTAAAAATAACTGAAAATTTTGTTGCAGATGGGGATACAACTAGCTCGGTAACATTTCCGTTTAGTTATAATCGTTCGGATAATATTCAGGGGATCGGGATCGGGTTTGATACACCGTATGCTACGTATAATGGATGGCATATAGATTATAGTAGCATTGTCATTACCACGACCATCGTCCCCGAACCAGCTTCCCTGGCGTTGCTGGCGCTGGGGGCACTGCCGCTGTTGCGCCGCCGGCGCTGAGGAGTGCTTCCGGGTGAAGGCGGGGAGATTTGAGGACGCCATGGACCTTGCGGGCTGGGGGCACAAGGTCCATTTGATCCACCAAAGCTCTACCGTCTACATTCTGGGATCACCTCTTGCCTAGGTAATTGAGGCGCTTGCAAAACTCCCTTTGGCCGGCGGGGTGTTCAGTGTTCGGGAAAACGGTCGGCGTTATTTCACGACCGGGAGCCGCCCGTCCTCGGGCGGACAACGACGGCGTCACCCCAGTTCCGCCCTGTTTTTTGAACCGCCGTCACGCAAAACCGCACGACGCGCGTCCTCGGCGAGCACGGGTTCGTCCGCCCGAGGACGGGCGGCTCCCAAGATACGGCACAACACCGAACATCACGCCGGTAAAACGAGGTTTTGCAAGAGCCTCCAATAATAACTTATGAGGACGCGGAGTTCGCGGTAAACGCTCCCGCGCTCATTGTCGCAAACCCGGGGCGCTGCCCCAGTTGGGTAGAGGTTTCCACATGTCTGTCCCACAGTTCAAATGCGGCGCCATGATTATTTCTGTTGCCGTATTTATTATGCCGTTTGCCGCTGCGGTGTCGGCTGAAATGCCGCCGGCGAACACCGGGAAAGCGATGTCCCTTGCCGGACCGGAACTCAAGTTGCAAGTTTCTCCCGACCGCGAAATGGGGGCGATAAACCCGAGAGTTTTCGGCGCGACCCTGATTGCCAAGAACGTGTCGTTCCGAGAAAAAACCACCGATCGCGCTTCAGCCCTCCGGAACCTCAGCGAGTCCGGCCTCAGGTTGCTCCGTTATCCAGGCGGCTTCGTCTTCTCCCGAAAAGATACCCGCGAATGCTGGTCGAACTTCTACTGGCAGGACCAAATAGGGCAGAACAAAGACGGTAATCCACTGAACTTTTACGACCTCGACACGTTCCTTGGCTTCTGCGAGAGTCAGCGGATCGAGCCGCTCATGCAGATCAATGTCATCGGCGAACCGGAGCAGTCGGTGGAGGACTATGTATCTTATCTTACGGCCGCTTCCGGCCCGTGGGCCTTGAAACGCGCCGCGAACGGGCATCCGAAACCGTATGCCATCAAGATCTGGGAACTCGGCAACGAATTGCACGATGAAAACCAGGGTTTCAAGGGTGACGCTGACGGGGCAAGGGCGTATGCCGCAAAAGTCAACACGCTGGTACCCAAGCTGCGGAGACAGGCGCCGGGATCGGAGATCATGCTCCCCTATATCAATGTCCAGCGTCCCGTCTCCGAAACCGGTGACAAAATCAATCTGGATTCCTCGGCCGCCTTCGCCAGCACCTTTCTCTCCGAACTCAAAGTCCCGGTCGATTTCCTGGACTGGCACTTCTACGCCGCCAACGGCTGGGGAACCTGGAAATACGTTGGCACCGACGTTGAATGGAAACACTATTACTGCTGGGGAACGAAATTCCGCGAGTGCTACGCCGTAATCGTCGACAAGATCCGTTCGCAGTACACCATGAAGCCCTATCCGAAGTTATTCGTCGGCGAATGGTCAGGCGACTGGACAACGGACATGTTTCATGGCAACGCCGAGGCGCCGCGCGGCTCCATGGAAGGCCGCATGGCCTCCGGGATTTACCTTGGTGACATCCTGCTGTTCCTCATGCGGGAGAGCGTCCCCTCCGGCTTCATCGGCGGAGCGTGCTGGCACACCGCTTGCGGCGGTTCCCAAAGCCTTTTCTGGCTGAAAACCAATCCCTTAAACGCCTACAACTCAAATGACGCCAGCGGCCTACGTCCGCCGGTCTATTGGATCTTCAAGCTCCTGAGTGAACGCCGGGGCGAAACCCTCGTCCATAGCCAGCTCTCCGGCGACAATTCCGTGGCCGCCCCCAAGGATGGCCTCTATGTCGATCCCGAATTCAAGTTTCAACGGGTCGTGGAATGCAGCACCCGTTCCGGTGACAAGCTCTATATCGCGCTCCTGAACAAAGATGCCAACGAGACGGTCTCCGTCTCCATCGGTATCGATTCCTGGCCCGTGCTGCCGGAATATGGGGTTCACACCGTTTCCGCGAACAGCTATCTGGATCGGAACACGCCGGAAAAACCGGACGCCATCAAAATCGTCTCCGGAACGATCACGAAGCCCGACGGTGCCTCCCTCTCCTATAAGCTGCCACCCAACACGTTGGCCGTGCTGGAGTTCACCCGGAAGCGAAACGGATGGTGATCAGGGTGGAACAATAGAGCCTCTTGCAAAACTCCGTTTATCGGTTCAATACCAATCCGAGCCGCGAACGTCAGTGACCGGCCCCAAACGGACACCCGCGTTTTTCAGAGCCGCGAACGAAGCGACCGCAGGGAGCGAAAGTGACCGGTCAAAAAGAATCCGCTTTATGAAATTCGATCTCACTTTTTGCACGGTTTTAAACATTCTGGCT
>CAITYL010000397.1 GCA_903896595.1 uncultured Lentisphaerota bacterium | reverse complement strand
GGTTGAGGGGTTGAGGGGTTGAGGGGTTGAGGGGTTGAGGGGTGGAGGGGTTGAGGGGTTGAGGGGTTGAGGGGTTGAGGGGTTGAGGGGTTGAGGGGTTGAGGGGTTGAGGGGTTGAGGGGTTGAGGGGTTGAGGGGGAAACGTAAAGCGTGAAGCGTGATGCGTGATGAGGCTCCGATTACCGGTTATGAATGTCCGATAATCAACAAGGAATATCCAATGTCCAAGTCAAGGCTGGGGGCGCGTTTTTACAAAAATGAATGGTTTTTTCCTTCCTCCTTGGACATTCCTTGTTGGATATTGGATATTCGGCAATCTACGGTTGGTTTTGGCTTTGGGGAGCCGCCCGGCCTCGGGCGGACAAACCCGTCATCGTCGGAGACGCGTGAGGAATAAGGCTAAGGTTGAGTCCCTGGCAAAACTCCATTTTCAGCTTTCGTTTGACCCGTCACGAACGTTTCATCCTGGTCACGCATCACGCATCACGTTTCACGCCTTACGAGCTTCTTAGATTTACCCACGCCGACCGCTCTGGACGTAAGGTATTGTCTACCGCGGGGAATAGCAAGGCGAAAAGATGTTGCGGCGGTGCGGTTGCCAGTGGGGCTCCGTCCGTTTATGGTACACCTGATTTTCCGCTGAAGGCCGGCGTGGTCGGATTACGGCGGCGCTGGAGCTAGAAGTCCGCATCTGCCGAGGATGTCCATGATCATCACCTACGTCAATCGTCTGTGCCAGAAACATTCGCGCACCGCCTTTCTCATCATCGGCGTGCTGATCATCATCCCGTTCGTCTTTCTGTGGGGCAGTCCGCAGGACTTCCTGCAAGGCGGCGGGCGCAATGGCAGTGTGGGCCGGATGTATGGGAAAAAAATAACGCAGGACACCTTTCTGACGGCGATGCGCCGCACCGAAGTGGCGATTTTCTTGCGCTATGGCCAGTTGATCGGGCAGGACAGCCGGACCCAGCCGATGTGGATTCAAGAGACGTTGCGCCGGTTGCGTGCCATGCATGAGGCGCGGCAGCGCGGCTTGGACACCGTGGCCCCTGAGGAGATTGCCAAGACGATTCGGGGGCTCGCGATGTTCCAAAAGGATGGCGCCTTCGATCCCACCGCCTTTATGGCCTTTGAACGCAATGTGCTGCGGACTCGCGGGTTTGACGGCCGCGCCTTTGACGGCATTGTGGCCGAGACGATCACCATTGAACGCCTGGAGCGGGAAGTGCGCGCCGGCGTCTTTGTTTCGCCGGCCGAGGCGCGGCAGGACTTTGACCGGCTCGACGAAACGTTCAGCACCGTCCTTCATTCCTTCCGGGCGGCGGAGTTCCTTCAGGCGACGGGTGCCGTGACGGATGCCGCCGTGCGTGAGTTTTATGCCAAAAACGTGGAATGCTATCGCACGGACTTGGCCCAGGGGAAAAAACCGGCCGATTTGGCCGGTGACCCGCGGGTGGGCACCTATTTGATGCCCTATTATGTGCCGGAACAGAAGCAGATGCGGGTGGCGGTCTTCCCGTTTGCCAAGTACGCCGCGGCGGCGGCCGCAGCGGTGACGGACGCCCGGATCAAGGCGTCTTACGAAGAGCGCAAGGCCGAGTTCCAGCGGGAAGAGGTTCAGGCGCGTCACATCCTTATTCAGGTGCCGCAGGGCGCCGATGATGCCGCCAAGGCCGCCAAACGCAAGGTGGCCGAGGGGGTATTGAAACAGTTGCAGGGCGGTGCCGACTTCGCCAAACTGGCCGGCCAGCATTCCGATGATCCCGGCAGCAAGGGGCAGGGCGGTGACCTTGGCTGGTTTGGCCGTGGTGAGATGGTGCCGGTCTTTGAGGACGCGGTGTTCGGCCTGAAAAAAGGCCAGATCAGCGGCGTGATCGAAACCCAGTTCGGCTTTCACCTGGTTCAGGTGCAGGACAAACGCGCCGGCCGTGCCTTGGCCGCCGTGCAGCCGGAACTCCGCGCCCAGTTGATTCAGGCCGAGACCTTGGCGCTGGCCCAACAGGCGGCGGCGGCCTTCGGCGACGTGGTCAGCAATGCGGTTGCCGACGCTCCGGATAACGCTCCGGCCCCCGCCGCCCTGTTTGCCAAAACCGCGGCCCCGCAACGGGTGGAAATGCATGACACGGCCTGGTTCCGTGCCGGTGGCGATCCGTTGCCCTTTGCCGGCGAAGCCGACTTGGGACGCAATGCGTTCAAGCTGTCCGCCGATCTGCCGGTGGGCAGTGTCATTATTGGCCGGGACGCCTGTTATGTCCCCTGCTGGCTGGCCACCAAAAAACCGTACCTGCCGGCTTTGGCCAGCGAGCCGGGTTTGGCCGAGCAGGTGAAGAAGCAACTGATTCATGATCGCGCCGTTGAGCTGGCCCGCAAGACGGCCCAGACGCGTTACGGCGAGATCCAGAAGAAATTGGCCGGTGGCGCGGCGTGGACGGTCGCCGCCGCCGGGCTGGCGTTCACGGATGAGCCGGCATTCTCCCGGGTCAAGCCGCCGCCCGGACTGCCGGAGGCGCGCGCCATTTTGGAGGCCATTGGCGACCGGGCCGCCCCGGCCTTGGTGGCACCGGTGAACACTCCCGATGGCGCCCTGCTGGTTTATCTCAAGCAGCGCACCTTGCCGGCGGAGAAGGACTTTGCGGACCAGCGCGACCAGGTCATCGAACGCCTGCGCAAGCAGAAGGAAATGACGGCGCTACAAGATTTCTACCGGCGTTTGGAAGCAGACTCCAAGACGACCTTGAACGAAGGCTGGCGGCCACGCTGACGTGACTGCCGGGAGGGGCGATAGATGATTCGGCGCCATGGCACAGGCAAGGTGGAAGTGCGCGAACAGATGCGCGGTGGCGCCGGCAGTGTCACCATTGAACACTTGTGGCAGCCGGACGAAGTCATCGCCAAGACCCGCCTGTTTGCGCGGTTGACGCTGGCCCCCGGTGCCGGCATCGGCTTTCATGAGCACGCCGGCGAGGATGAGGTGTACGTCATCCTGAGTGGCAGTGGCGTGGTGACCGAGGGTGGCACCCGCACCTCAGTGACGGTTGGTGACACCATTCTCACCGGCAATGGGGCCGGCCATGCCATTGAGGCGGTCGGCGCCGAACCTTTGGTGTTGCTCGCGGTGATTATGACGTATGGTTGAGGGGTTGAGGGGTTGAGGGGT
>CAITYL010000396.1 GCA_903896595.1 uncultured Lentisphaerota bacterium | reverse complement strand
TCGGCGGTGAAGATGACGCCGACGGACACGGCCTGGTCGCGCAGGCGGATCAGGGCGTTGGCCAGGAGGGCGCAATTGCCCAGGCAGTCGTCGCTGCCGCGGCCGATCAGCAATCCGTCGTGTTCGCGCAGTTCGAACTGGTGGAAGGGACGGGTACATGCTGCCCGTTGGGCATAATGTTCCCGAGCGGCGGGGCAAAAGGCAAGATTTTGACGCGACGACAGCCCTCTGGGGCGGCGCGAAGCGACGTACCCAGCAGGGCCTGGTTCGGCCTTCATTTCGGCTTGGTCAGCATCCTCTCCGATTCTGTATGTGAATGGGGACGGGTGCATTGTGTTTCATCGCCGCCAAGGCCACACGCCCCCACGGCATCCCTCATGCAAACTTCAGGCCGGATTCATCGCCACAAGAGGCACAAGATGCACAAGAGAAGGCATTGGTATTATCCTTAGATCAGGTGTGAATTTCTTGTGCCTTTTGTGCCTCTTGTGGCCAAGGTTTTTTGGGAGGGGGGGGCCGCAGGAAGGGGATGCCCGTGGTATGGTAACCCCGGACACGGGCGTCATTGGGAAGCGCAACCGGGGCAGGGTATGGAGCGGTCCGAAACCGCCGGTTCCTCTCACGGGTAAGTTCACCAAGGAGAATTCAACATGAAAGCAGTGGCCTTCAACGGCAGTCCGCGCATGGGGGGCAACACGGAATTCCTGCTCCGGAAGGTGCTGGAACCGATGGCGGCGGCGGGGATTGAGACGGAGCTGGTCCAGGTCGGCGGCCGGGCGGTGCGCGGCTGTACGGCCTGCGGCACCTGCATGGAAACCAAGAACGGCCGGTGCGTCATCACGACGGACATCGTCAACGACTGCATCGGCAAAATGTTTGCGGCCGATGCGATCATTCTCGGGTCGCCGACCTATTTTGCCGACATGACCGCGGAACTGAAGGCGCTGATCGACCGCGCCGGTTTTGTCGCCCTCGCCAATGGCGGCCGGTTCGCCCGCAAGATCGGCGCGGCGGTGGTGGTCAACCGGCGGGGCGGCGCCACCAATGTCATGGATTCCATCAACCACATGTTCCTGATGTCCCGGATGATTGTGCCGGGCTCGACCTACTGGAACTTCGGCGTCGGCCTGGACAAAGGCGACGTCGGGAATGACGCCGAGGCGCTGGCCAACATGAAGGATCTGGGCGAAACCATCGCCTGGCTGATCAAACGCCTAACCTGAATTATTCATGAATTTGAACAGGAGAAATCCGGAGAGAACGGAGAAAAACTTCTCTGTGACCTCTGCGGCCTTCTGTTCAAAATCCAGGCTAACCCCAATGCTGTTCACTTTGCTGAGAAAGTGTGGCATCGGCGTCCCGCCGATGAACGAGACCTGACATGGCCGAGACGGCTATGCCACTTTTAAGTGAACAGTATTGAGGCTAATCCCCCTCAGCCTAATCAGGGATGCCCCAGGCGGAGCAGGGCTTCGGGGGCGAGCCAGGCGGTGAGGGTGGCCTGGTCGCGGCCAGTGACGCGTTCCGCGGCGGTCAGGACGTCCAGTTTTTCCTCGCGCATCAGGATGGCGACGCGGCTGGCGGTCTCGTAACCGACGTGGGGCACCAGGGCGGTGACCCAGGCGGTGGCGCCCAAGGTCGGCGGGCGTTCAATGGCGCCAATGCCCTGTACGCACAACACGGTCAGGCGCGGCAACAGGTCGTGCAGCAGCCGCAACGCCCCGAGCAGGTTGTGGGCAATGACCGGCAGGAAGGCGTTCAGTTCGAGCTGGCCGGCGGCGGCGGCCTGGGTGATGGCGCCGTCCATGGCCAAGACCTGCATGGCCACCGATGCGGCATGCTCGGGCAGGACCGGATTGACCTTGCCGGGCATGATCGAGGAGCCGGCCTGGCGCGGGGGCAGGGTGATCTCGCCCAGGCCGCACTCCGGGCCGGAGGCGAGCAGGCGCAGGTCGCCGCTGATCTTGAGCAGGTTGACCGCCACCGTGCGCAACATTCCGGAGACCTCGGGAAAGACGTCCTGGTTCTGGGTGGCGTCCACCGGATTTTCCGCCCGCGCCAGGGGCAGGCCGGTCAGCTCGCGGAGCGCGTCGGTGGCGCGAAAAATGAAGGCGCGCGGCGCGCCCAAGCCGGTGCCGATGGCGCCGCCGCCGAGAATGATGACGCGCAGCCGTTCCTCGCACTTGAAGATGCGCCAGCGGTCACGGGCGAACGCCTCGGCCATGGCGCCGAACTGCCGGCCGAGGGTGTACGGCACCGCATCCATCAATTCGGTGCGGCCCATTTTTAGCTGCTTGGCAAAACGCCGTTCCAACTCCTGAAAAGCGCCATGGAGGGCGGTCAGATCCGTGTCGAGCAGGCGCAGGCCGCGAATGGCGGCGACCTTGAGCGCGGCCGGATAGGTGTCGTTGGTAGACTGGTGCAGGTTGACCGTTTCGATGGGATGCACAGTGGTGTAGTCGCCCAACGGGCGGCCCAGCGCGCGCAACGCCAGGTTGGCCAGCACCTCGTTGATATTCATGTTGGTCGAGGTGCCGGCGCCACCCTGAAGCGCGCTGACCGGGAACTGGTCCAGATGGCCTCCGGCCATCAGCTCGCCACAGGCGATCTCGAGCGCGGCCAGGATCTCCGGGGTGATGAAGCCCAGTTCCCCGTTGACCCGGGCACAGGCCAGCTTGACGGCGGCATAGGCCTGGATCAGCGCTGGCTCCACCGGCGGCCAGGCGCCAAAATTCTCCACCGCGCGCAGGGTGTGGATGCCGTACAGCGCCGCTACCGGCACCGCCCGCTCGCCCAACATGTCGTGTTCAGTGCGCATGTCGTCACTATAGCCAAAGGTTGGACGTTTGTGGGCGGTGGATGGACTGGAGGGAAAAAAGGACCTAAAGGACCTAAGTGACGAGGGGAAACAGCGGTGTTCAGCACCATGCATTTCCCTTGCTCTGTGTTCTCTGTGACCTCTGTGGTGAAGATAATTGGTTTCCGTTGTGCCGGGTTGGGCATTGCCAAAAAATCACTCTCCGCCGGGGGATTCGATGAGCCAGCGCCAGTAGCGGCGGGGCATGCAGCGGCGCTGGAGGACGGGGTTGCGGCGTTCGGGAATGGCGATGGCGGCGTAGTAGCCGCGCCACCATTCCTGGATGGCGGCTTCGGCGGCGGTGACGGGCGGGGCCGCGGCGGCGGCCAGTTCGCCGGTGTCCAGGCACCGGCCGTCCCACCACACCGCGAGGCCGCGGCGGGTATCGTGGATCAGCCAGCGCTCGTTGGGCAGGCGCGCCTGGAAATGCCCACCCAGGCAGACCACGCTATTGGCGTCGGGCGCGACTGGACCGTAAAGCGAGCCGTCAGCCAAGGCGCGGAAACGCAGCAGTCCCTTCAGCCGGTGGATTTCGCCGGTGACGCGCTGACTGGCCAGCAGCGCCTGGTGCACGATCGGGTGCGCATGGAACTGGTCCACCCGCGGGCCGTGATGGAAGGCGAGGGCGGCATAGGCGCGGGCAACCTCGGCCAGGGCCGGAACTTCGGCGCTCCACAGGTGAATCAGGCGCCGGGCGACGGCGGCCGTGGCATGGTCGCGAAGCCGGTCAAAAAAGGCAGTGGCGCGGTCGGGATCGGCGGGGACGCGCAGGGGGGTCTCAAACAGGCCGGGAGCGGCATCGCGGTCACCGGCCACCATCACCCGGCCGGCGCCTGCCTCGGGGTCCGGGCAGGCCTCCACGGCGGCGGCAACGGCGCAGAGAAAGCCGTCCAGGCTGCCGTCGGCCAGGAACAGGGTGGGAGATGATGAGAATATTGATGACATAAGGGCCGTTTTCAAAAGTCCAGATCAAGATGGCACCGTTCTTGGAGTGCGGCAATTCCTTTGCCGCTTTAAACAGAAGATCGCGAAGACCGCAAAGAATGCTCTACACATTCACAAGTTCCAATCACACCTTCGCGATCTTTGCGTCCTTCTGTTAAAAATCTGACTTTTGAAAGCCGCTATAACTGTGTTTTACCGATTCCGGCCACCGCCGGAATCCCTGGAGTGGCGGTGGCTTGACACCGCTTTAATACTGCTTTCTGATTGGTGCGGTTGGTGGTTACGTTGGAACTGCGGTGGCGGCGCCCCAGGCGAGTTCGGGGGTGGGGATCTTGCCGGCGGGGAGCGGAAGGGGCGGCGCCGGTTCGGGCGGCAGCAGCCAGGGCTGGACGGGCAGGCCGGGGGCATCGGCCACCATCATGCCGTCGTCCGGCACAGACGTGGGATAGGGGGTGTTGCCGGCCGGATCGTTGGCGGCCAGCAGGCGGTGGACGCGTTCCGGCGACTGGGCGGCAACCACGATCTCCGCGGGCTGGCCGGGACAGGCAATGAAGTAGCGGGCCCGGCGCAGGACCACGCCCAGCTTGGCCAAATCCTCAAAACGCACCGAAGCGAAGCGCCGGCTGCTGACGATGCGCCGGGCCGAGGTCGGGCCGATGCCCGGCACGCGCAGCAGGATGCCCAGTTCGGCGCGGTTCAGGTCCACCGGAAAAAACTGGGGATGACGCAGGGCCCAGGCCGCCTTGGGGTCGAGGGTTTCATCCAATTGCGGATGCTGGTCGTCGAGCAATTCGTCGGCGGCAAAGCCGTAGAAGCGCATCAGCCAGTCGGCTTGGTACAGGCGATGCTCGCGGCGCAGTGGCGGGGTGGTAAGGGCGGGCAGCAGGCTGGGATTGCCGGCGGGCAGGAACGCCGAATAGTAGACGCGCTTCAGGTCGAAATGGCTGTAGAGCGAAGCGGCCAGGTGCAGGATATGCCGGTCATTCTCGGGGCTGGCGCCGACGATGAGCTGGGTGCTTTGGCCGGCGGGTGCGAAGCGTGGCGCGGTGCGGGACTGGCGGCGTTCGGCCCGGCTCTCGGTGATGCCGCGGCCGATGAGCCCCATGGGCTGGAGAATGCCGTCGCGATTTTTGTCCGGGGCCAGCCGTTGCAGGGAGGCGCCCGAGGGGAGTTCGATGTTGACGCTGAGCCGGTCGGCGAACCGGCCGGCCCGGCGCAGCAGGTCGGGACTGGCGCCGGGAATGGCTTTTAAGTGGATGTAGCCGGCGAAGCGGTGCTGGGTCCGCAGGGTTTCAGCCACCCGCGTCAGGCGTTCCATGGTGGCGTCGGGGCCGCCGGTGACGCCCGACGAGAGAAACAGCCCTTCGATGTAATTGCGCTTGTAAAACTCAAGGGTAAGGGTGACCACTTCTTCGACGGTAAAGGCAGCGCGGGGAAGGTCGTTGCTGCGGCGGTTGATGCAGTAGGCGCAGTCGTACTCGCAATAATTGGTCAGCAGAATCTTGAGCAGGGAGATACAGCGGCCGTCATCGGCCCAACTGTGGCAGATGCCGCCCATGGCCGCGCCGCCCATGCCGCCGGCGGGCGCTTCCCGCCGCGTGCCGCTGGACGCGCAGGAGGCGTCATAGCGGGCGGCTTCGCCGAGAATGGCGATTTTGCTGGCGAGATCCATAATGACTAATATATATTCCTATTAAAATTCCACAACCAGGCGGAGGTCGTGTCGTTTGCACACTTTTCTTCCGAACGACTTGCTATTTTTTTTGAAAGGGTTAAACTAATGGTTGAAAGGTTTCAGACAATGTTAGTTACCATAAACGATGTGGCCGGCAAGGCTGGGGTGTCCAACGCCATGGTCTCCATGGCGCTCAATGACCACCCCAAGGTTAGTCAGCGCCGCAAAGAACAAATCCGGCAGATCGCCGATGACTTGGGTTACCGGCCATCAATGATTGCCCAAAACTTGCTGGGACGCAAAACCTCGCTGGTGGGCGTGCTTCTGCCCTCCGCCGCCTACTCCGGGGTGTTGGCGGAACTCGAGAGTCATTTGCGCCAATTTGGCTACAATATGATCGCCTGCGTGACCAATCACGACCTGACGATCGAGCGGCAGGACATTGACATGCTGATGCGGCGCGGCGTGGAGGGCATCATCGTTCTGCCCATGGTCAAGCGCGAGCATGAAGAGTATGAACATCTGCTGGCGCCATTGAAACACGACATCCCGCTGGTTTTTGTGGATCATCACACGCCCGACGCACGCCTACCGCGCGTCACGACAGATGACGCGGCCGATGTCCAGACGATGATGCGCCATCTGCTGGGGCTGGGACACCGGCGGATTGCCTTTGCCCATATCGGGCTTCATGAGTGGGATCACTGTCTCATGCAAATGCATCAGGGCTATAAAACCGCGCTGGCACAAGCCAGCCTCGCCTACGACGACTCCCTGGTCGTGCAATGCGGCGCCGTCAGCACCGATGAAACCAAGACGTTTTGGCCGGACACGGTGGCGATGCTGCTCGACCGCCAGGATCGGCCCGACGCCATTTTGGCCTACACCGACATGCTGGCCATTAAAATGATGTCGGTGATCCACACCAAAGGCCTGCGCCTCCCGCAAGACATCGCCATGGCAGGGATTTCCAACCATGTCATGGCACCATATACCCTGCCGCCCCTGACCTCACTGCAGCGCGGGACGGAAAAAATGTGCCGCCGCGCCGTGGACATGGTGATGCATCTCATCAAACAAGCCGATCCGTACTGTCTGCCGGTTTACGAACGTTTTGCCGGTGACTTGGTTGTCCGTCAATCCAGTGGGGTAGTCTGAGCACCTCGGTTTCGCTCCACCATAAAGAAATGCATCATGGTTAAAATCATTGGCAAAGCTCTTCCCCACCTCCCGTGGCAGGAAAAACCCGTTGGTTCTACTGAAACGATCTGGCGTTATCAGCAGAACCCGATCATTGGACGCCATGCGATCCCAACCTCGCACACGATCTCCAACAGTGCCGCCGTCCCGTTTAAAGATGGTTTTGCTGGCGTTTTCCGCTGCGATAACCGCACCGGGTACAGCGAACTTCACGCCGGCTTCAGCGAGGATGGCATTCACTGGAAGATCGCCCCGGAAAAAATCAGGTTCGTGTTCGCCAATCCCCAGACCGAGGATTCCGATACCCAGTATGACCCCCGTGTCTGTGAAATCGACGGCCGCTATTACGTCACCTGGTGCAATGATTATCACGGGCCCACCATTGGCGTTGCGGTCACCGACGATTTTCACACCTTTACCCAACTGGAAAACGCCTTGCTTCCCAGCAACCGCAACGGCGTCTTTTTTCCCCGCAAGATCAACGGTAACTACATGATGCTCAGCCGTCCCAGCGACTGGGGCCACACCCCGTTTGGTGACATCTTCCTTAGCCAGAGCCCTGATCTGGAGTACTGGGGTAGACACCGCCACGTCATGGGCCGCACGGCCGGCTGGCAATCCACCAAAATCGGGCCAGGGCCCGTGCCGATCGAAACCACCGCCGGCTGGTTGATGTTATATCACGGCGTCGTCACCACCTGCAACGGTTTCGTCTACAGCTTCGGCGCGGCCCTGCTCGATCTCGATCAGCCCTGGAAAGTGATCGTCCGCACCAAGGCGTATCTATTTACTCCGGAAACTGATTACGAAACCAGCGGCTTGGTGCCCAATGTGGTGTTTCCATGCGCCGCGCTGGCGGACAGCGCGACGGGGCGGCTGGCCATTTATTATGGGTGTGCCGATACCCGTGTCGGTCTCTGTTTTGGTGAAGTTAATGAGGTCATTGCGTATCTTGAACACCATCGGCTGTAACGTCGTATCCATTTTCTGAAGCTGCCGGATGTTCCGGTGGCAGGCCCGGAAAGACAAGCAAAAGGAGTAGGAACATGTTGACCAAGAAAATGCTGAGAGTGATCGTGGTGCTGACCTGCGCCGTCGCCAGCGGCGTCCACGCCGGCCTGATTCTCAATGGCGGCTTCGAGGACGGTACTTGGGGAGCGTTCCTGGCGCCGGCGTCGTGGAATGTGAATGGCTACGATTACGCGACGGAGGCAACGGTCACCACCGGGGTTCACACGGGAAGCCAATGCCTGGCGTTTGATAACCCGTCTACAGAAGGCACCACGCCGATGGTTTCGCAGTCGTTTGTGGTGGGAGCGGGTGTCACCGGACTGACGGTGACCTATTGGGTTAGAAACATCAAGAACGGGAATGATCTAACCAACGCGCAAGGCTTCGTGCGCATTCGCGAAGACACCGGTAGAACCGCCGCGGCGGGCGCTGCCTACTACTGGACATACGGGAACGGGGCCGGTGACACTTACAACCCAGCCCCCACCGCCATCGGGAAGTGGGTCAAGAACCCCTCAGCTTGGAATTTTGATTCTGCCGTCGATTTCACTAGCGGCAATACCGCTGCGACGGGCGCTCGGTCGGCGTGGAATCTCTATAACGGCGAATGGACGCAATACACGCTGAACGTCACGAGCTTGCCGGTGGGTGTGACCAACTATGCCATTGATCTGATGAGTTCGCTCTATACCTCGTATGGTGAGGTCACATACTTCGATGACGTTTCGGTAACGGCGATTCCCGAACCGGCCATGCTGGGCCTGCTGGCAGTGGGGGGCGCGCTGCTGCTCCGCCGCCGGGCTGGCCGTTCCGCCGCCATCTGAGTCAAGGCATCACGGGGAGCATGAAGATTCACGCGAAGCCCGAACGCTTCGCGCGGTCTTCATGCCCTTCCTAATCTGAACTCCAAAACGGCACCACCTTTTTCCTCGAACCCCTGACACCGTCACCGGTAGTAACGAAGTTTTGCAACCGCCGCCAAGGGAAAAACTCACATGCGTCCCTGCTCGCTTTTTCTGTATGCCTCCCCGGTTTTTTTGTTCTTGCTTCACCCGGGCATCGCCGCGGGGGACGCCACCCAAAGCAGTCGCGCGGCGCGTGAACCGCTGGCCGCGCTGTTTGCCGCAGGCGGGGACGCGGCCGGGCATTGCCCGTGCCAGGCCCGGATCGATTATCCCTGCCGCCAGCTCTATTATTCCGAGCTCGCGCCGACACCGCAAGCGGTCACCCCGGCCGCCCCGGCTTACACGTGGCAGGCGGACAAAGCGAAAAAAACCGGGGTGCTGACCCTGGCCGGGGCCGGGCGATGGGTGGGCTATTCCGGACTGGCGGAACAACTGTCCCTTCAAGACGGCGATCTCATTAGAATCGCATACTCCCCGTTCAGCCAAGCCGCAACCGTGCGGTTTTCCCTGCAATTTTATGGGGGCGAAACGGTACAGGTCACTCAAACCAGCACTCAAGACAGCACGGCCGGCGGCGCCACCGTCGCCGAGTTGCGGATTGCCCCCAAACAGAGTGGGAATAAGCTTTGCGCGGTGTGGCTGGAAATCAACCATGGCGGCCCCGGTGAGTTCCGGGTCGAGTTGAAGACGTTTACCGTCATCCGCCGTAATCTTGACACCCGGTTGGATGCGGATGCCATTCTCGCCACTCCGTCGCGGCATGCCAGCGCGGTCAAGAACGTTGGCGGCACCATGAGCTTTACCATTGATGGCGAACCGGTCACCGGCATCGGCTGTGATTCCATTTGCCCCCAAAATGTCTCTGACCGTGATCTTCAGGATATGCTGGGCAAAACCGGCTTCAAGATGACACGCATGACCTTTTGTTTGGGGGAAAGCATTTACGGTCTGCCCTATGCCCCCACTTGGCTGGGCCCCAACCGTTTCGACTGGGCGCCGCTGGATGAACAGTTGGACCGCTTGCTGCGGGCCAACGCCAAGCTCAAGATTCTCATCAAGGTGGATCTCGATGGCGCCAAATGGTGGACCTTGACGCATCCCCAGGCATCTCTTGATATTGCCAAGGGCATTCCCGACTTCCTGTCACCGGAATGGCGACAGGATACCCGCCGCGCGTTGCGGCAATTGGTGGCGCATGTGCAAGCGACCCCCCGCTTCAACGACGCCGTCGTCGGGTATGTCCTCTTTAATGGCCCGTCGCTTGACTGCTCGTACGAGGTTTCCTTGAACACCCCGCCGGCCAAAGCGTTGTTCCAAAACTTTCTGCGTTTGAAATATCCGCAGGTCACGGATCTGCGCCAGGCCTGGGCTGACGCCACGGTGACGTTTGAGACCGCCGTGGCGGTGGAGACAACCCCGGAAAAATGGGCGGACCCACGCGGCAAGGAGTTCCTGATCATTGAGCCCAAGTTACACCAGCGCTTGTTGGACACCCGTGATTTTCAGAGCTGGGCGATCAATGGTTTTACGCTCGACTTTGCCCGCACGATCAAGCAAGCGACGCAGGGGCGGGCGTTGGTCGGCGCCCGTTCGGGTGAACTGTTGGTGGGCTCCTGGGCGGGTTCGGATTTAGCCTATTCACGTATTAACTGTCTCCGTCAGTGCCCTGACCTGGATTTCATTGACCAGTGGGAGCCTTATCCCGGCCGGGGCTTGGGGCACTATGGCAGCGGGGCTCCGGCCTCCCCGCCCCAGGGCTTGGCCTTGGATGGCAAGCTGTTCAACTTGCAGAACGACGTGCGACCACACGGGGGCCCTGATCTGGGGTATGGCGCCACCGCCACGCTGGCCGAAACTATTGCCAAACAGAAACGGGTGTTCACCAACGCCCTGGTCATGGGCATGTCGCCCTACCTGTGGCAAATGTCTTATAACTATAACGATCCTAACTTGTTGCCATTTTGGCGGCAGTGCGAAACGGTGTTCAAGAAAGCGACTGCGCTGGAGCGCGGCTCGGGCGCGGAACTCGTTTATGTCACCCCCGACAATTTCGTTCAACTGCTCGGCTTTGAAACCGTGTACCAAGAACCCACCCGCGGTTTTGCGCTCGTTGACTTTCCTCGCTTCTTGTGGGCCAGGGCGGGCATGCCTTATGATATGATTTTTTTGGATCAGCTCGCCACCGCCAAAGCGTATAAAATTTATGTGTTTTTTCATTGCCTGGCGTTGTCAGAGCAAGACATTAAAAACATTCATCAAGTCCTGGCGAAAAACCACGCGGCCGGTGTTTTCTTATGGGCGGATGGCGTGGTTGACGCGGACACGGGCGAACTTTCCGAAAAACAGCTGCGGAAACTTACCGGGATTGAGATTAAAATGAGCACGGCGCCAACGTCGTGGGAAATGACGCCGACTGCGGCGTTCGCCAAGCAAGCGGGGCTGGCAGCCGACTACCCGATGGGGACGCTGCGCCACTACGACGTGTGTGATTTGGCGGCCAGTAAAAAAGGGTACGCGCCCGCGTTTTCGATCACCGATCCAAAGGCCGACATCCTGGCGCGCCGCCCGGATGGCACGCCCGGCATTGCCCTGAAGTCAATGCCGGGCGGCTGGACCAGCGTTTACTCCGCGTCGCCCAATTTGCCGCCGTGCATTGTTCGGTTTCTGGCCACCAAGGTGGGCGCCCACATCTTTACAGACGCGGAGGAAATCAGCTATATTGCCAACTCCTTTATCGGGTTCCATGTGGGCGCCCAGCCGAAGCCCATTCACGTAAGCTTGCCCGCCGCCACCGCGCTTTACGAGGTTTTTACCGGCGAAGCGTGGCCGGCGGCCAAAGCATTTACCCTCCAGGTGCCGCCCTTCGAGACGCGTCTCTATTTCAAAGGCGACAAAGCCGCCTGGGAGTCGTTGCCATGAACGGGCTCACGGTCATGCGCCCAAAAAGCCGCCAGGCCACGCGGCGTTTCACGTTAATCGAGCTGCTGGTGGTGATTGCCATTATTGCGATTCTGGCGGCCATGTTGCTGCCTTCGCTTACCAAGGCGCGGGCAACGGCCAAACGGATCAGTTGCGTCAACAATCTCAAGCAGGTTGGCTTGTGCATGCGTCTGTATGCCTTGGACTACGATGACTGGTTGCCGGTCGGCAATTCCAACACCCTGTATTCGGCGGGACTCTACTATCACTGGCCCTTTCGGATCTTGCCTTATACCAGCAAAAGTCCCCTCGACGCGAATAGCCCGGTGCGCTGCCCTGCCAAAAGCAATCATTTGGCGATTGGCGGTTCCATGCCGGCGGATTATATCTTTAACGCCTATGTGCTGGGGTTTGACTATGAGCCATGGATGAGCTGGGGCTGTACTCCAAGAAAGCAGTCCAGTGTCGGCTCCCAGAGTTCCGTTATTCTCCTCGCGGATGCCTGGGACGACAGCACGGATGGTGCGGGGTCGTCATTCATCTCGTATCAGTACCTGGTCGAGCCAGCGGGTTTCTTCGGCTACAAGCAGCACAACGGCCTGGTCAATGTGCTGTTTGTGGACGCCCATGTCGCGGCCAGTCACTTCCCGAACGAGACGGCAACCCTAAACGTGTTTTCCCCCTGATACCGTGGCGCGGCGACGTTCATCATCAAGGTCAGACAAACGGCGCGTACCTTTCAGGAGCGGGGGCAGATCATGCCTGAAGAAAAATCGTTCGTGGTTGTGGTTTGGGGCGACTCAATTGCGGCTAACAACGGCAATTTGGCCTCCGGCTGGCCGGCAATTTGCGAAAGTCTGGCAAATGCCGTCTCCTCAACAGGACGTCGGGTGATTGTCCATAACGAAGGCATCTGTGGCAAATCGGCGGCGCTCGCGATTGGAGAATTTGAGGCTCGGATCAAGCCGTATCATCCGAATTTGGTTATCATCCAATTTGGCGCGAACGACATCCGGCACGAACTGGGTCAGGGCGGAAAACCGCTGAGCACCGAGGAAGAATTCATCGATCATCTCACCGTCATGATCCGCGCCTGTCAGAACGAAACCCGCGCCACGGTGGTCGTTTTTGGTTACCATCGCCCGCGCCGTCATCTCATTCTCCCCAATGGCCTGACCTATCAAGCGGCACTCAGCCGTTATAACAACCTCGCGGCAGCGGTCGCCAGCACGTGTGGCGTGACGTTTTTTGATCTGTCGGCGGAGTTGCCGTATGATGAGTACGACTGGAAAGATCTGGTCTGTGAAGACGGGATTCACCTCTCCGCGGTCGGCAACACCGCCTATGCCGATTTTGCCGCGAATCTCATCTTGCGCCATCTGCAAGCCGTACCGATGCAACCCGCATATAACGTTGGCGAGACGTGCTAATCGGATCGTCGGTGCGCAACGCCTTCAGCCCAGTGACATTGAACACCAAAGGAATTATCGAATGTGCCTTAACCGTTTAACGCGATTGGCCGTTGGGTTCTGTGCGCTGGCGTGGAACGCTGGCGCGGCGGAGTTTGTTATCAAGGCTAATCAGACGGAGATATCCTTTCAGGAGCGGGACGGCAAGATCGCGCTGGGCGGGATTACCGACATAAGGGGGAAGGTCAACTACGTCCTCAATACCGTCACCGGGACGGCGCTGTGGAAATTAGAGTTTCGTCCGCCCGGCGGCGATGAGAGCCAGGCGCTCGTCTTGTCGCCGGATACCGTGGCGTCAGCCCCGGAAGTCCAATACGTTGCCGGCAAACGCTTGACGCTGGTGTGGAAGAATCTCACCTTGAAGGACGTCTGGCATCCCACTCGCCCGCAGGAAGGCGCCGCCGTCGATGTGACGGTCAGCGTCTCCAGAACCCATGACGCCTCCCTCACGGACTGGCGGATACAAGTGGCGAACCGTTCCACGCGGCTGGGGCTGTGGACGGTGACGTTCCCCAATATCGCGGGCTTGAGCGTCGGCCAGCAGGGCCTGATGGCCGTGCCGTTCGGGACGGGGTGGCTGACCGGGGATCCCGTCATGGGTGACGGTTTCGGTGGCAAGTATCCCAGTGCCTTGTGTTCGATGCAGTTCATGAGCCTCTTCGAGAACGGTTCCTGCCTGTATCTCGCCACCCATGACCCCCATGCGTATGTGAAAGACTTGGCGCTGACGTCCGTCAAGGATCGCCGGCGGGGCCTCACCTACGGGCTGACCCAGTATCCAGAGAACATGGGGATGCCGGGCCGCGGTTACGAACAGCCCTATCCATGCCTGATCGGCGCCATTGACGGCGATTGGGTTGATGCCGCCAAGCTCTACCGCCACTGGGTACTCGCGGAGTCCGACTGGATGAAGGGCAAGCCATCCATCGCCAAACGCCAGGACTATCCGGACTGGTTCAAGCGCCTCCCCCTCTGGTTTGGCTTCCATGGCATGACCGACGTGAACATGGCGAGTTCCAGGGCCTTGGTCAAATACATGGACGTGCCCATGGCCGTCCATCTCTATCACTGGCACGCGATCCAGTTCGACACGCAATATCCCGACTTCTGGCCGCCCTACGATGTCACCTTCAAATACAGCCAAGAACTGCGGGCGCTGGGTGTAAAAGTCATGCCCTATCTCAATTGCCGCCTGATTGACCAGAAGAGCGCATCCTGGAAGAACGACGCCGCCGCGAAGTACGCCGCGCTGACGGAGCCCGGGCATAAGACCTTTGACGAGATCTGCTCGGCGGATCAGAAAGTCCAACTGTCCGCCATCTGCCCGGCCACCACCTATTGGCAGGAGAAATACCTGCCGTTGACCCGCCGCCTGCGCGATGACCTAAACGTCGATGGCATCTACCTTGACCAGGTCGCCGCCAGCGCGCCTGTGCTCTGCTTTGAACCGGCACATGGACATCCGTTGGGCGGTGGATGCCACTGGGTCGGGGGCTACGCCAAGATGATCGCGAACATGCGGGCGGAGGCGGCAAAGACGGGCAAGTTCGTGTTCCTGACCACGGAAAGCGCGGCGGAGCCCTACGACTTCGACATCTTCCTGCGCTGCAACGAGGGCGCCCCCTTTCTCTCGCCGATCTGGATGACCGTTTACTCCGGATACCGCGCCAGTTTCGGTTTTTACTTTTACGCCGATGTTCCCGAGGAATGGGTGCCGAAGCTGGCGATGCAATATCTGTGGGGGATTCAGATCGGCTGGGCGCATGTGGATGAGCAAATCACCGGTAATCCACGCACCCTCGCCTTCGAACGCGAGGTGGCCAGGGCCAGATATGTCGGCAGCGCCTACCTGGCGATGGGCGAGATGCTGCGGGCGCCGAAAATCGACGGTAAGCTCAAACGGGTTCAGGCCACCTGGAAAAATTTCGCCACGAAGATGCCCATTGACTGGCCGTCGGTCCAGGCCACCTTGTGGAAGTCCGAGGATGGCTCGCTTGGCCTTGCCATGGTCAACCTCTGCGACCAGCCGCAGACCGCCACGTTCACCATTCCCCGCAAAGCGGGTGGTTTCGGCCTAAGCTCCGTCGTCATGAACGCCATTTATCCCAAGAACCTGATCCCCCAAACCATTTTGACTGGCCGGGAGTTGAGCCATGAAGTCACGCTGCCGCCCATGAGCGCCGTTATCATCTCCTTGGCCAAGGTCAAGTTAGGGGGCTGGACGCAACGGTAGGAACGCCCCAAGGAAAAAGTGCGCCACTCTTCACGGATGAAATAATGAAATGAAAGAACAGGTCAAAATGCAAGCACGGGTTTTCGACACCGACAAGCGCATCCGGCTTGGCATCTGGGGCCTTGGCCGGGGGATGCATTTCTACAATACCTGCAAGTATCTCAATATCGACGTGGTGGCCGGCTGCGACTACAACCAGCACATGCGCGACGCCTTCCTCAAGGCCAATCCGGGGGCCTACGTCACGGCCGACGCCGACGAGTTCCTTAAACAGGACTTTGACGCCGTGCTGTTGGCGACCTTCTGCCCCGCCCACGCCGATGACGCCATCAAGTGCATCCAGGCCGGCAAGCATGTCCTGTCCGAGGTTACCGCTTTCTTCACCATGGCCGAAGGAGTGCGGTTGGTCGAGGAAGTCGAGAAGCGCAAACTGGTTTACAATCTGGCCGAGAACTATCCGTTCACCGCCGCCAACATGTGGCTGGCGGCCCGCTGGAAGGAAGGGCTCTTCGGGGAACTCATGTATGGCGAGTACGAGTACGTTCATGAGTGCCGCTCCCTCTGCTACACCTACATCGACGGCCTTCCGGTACAGCCGGGCCACAGCGTCCACAATTGGCGGAGCTGGTTAAACTTCCACTACTATTGCACCCACTCGCTCGGGCCGGCCATGGTCATTACCGGAACCCGTCCCGTCCGGGTCGAATCCTTCCCGGCCACGCCCAGGATCGCCGGATACCTCGGCAATGCTTTGGCCAACGGCGGTGGCCTGAGCCCCTCCCTCATCCGCATGAGCAACGGTGGCGTTGTTCGCAATCTCATGGGCGCCGCCACCAATGACAGCCACCAACAGCGCCTCTGGGGCACGCTCGGCGCGGCGGAGATCGGCCATGACGGCCTCAAGCTGCGCCTCGGCGCCAGTGGCGACGCGCCGATGTTCAAGGTCGCCCCCCAATGGGAAGGTTTGGGCGAGTTGGCCGCACAGACCGGCCACGACGGCGGCGACTTTTGGACGCTCTACTATTTCGCCCGCGAGATATTCACTGGCGAGAAGGGTCCCTTCGACATCTATGGCGCCGCCGATGTCACCATCCCCGGCATCCTCGCCTGCCGCTCCTCCCACGAGGACGGCCAGCCCTTTGACGTCCCCGACTTCCGCAAGAAAGCCGAGCGAGAGAAGTTCCGCGACGACCATTGGGCGCAGGAACGCTTCGACACCAAGACCGTGGTTTTTGGCGCCGGCGCGAAAATCACCGGGAAGGCCGGCCGCTTCACCGCCGTCATGAAAGATCTCATCGAGCTATCCACCCTGTACCGCGCCTACGCCGACTGGAAAAAAGTCCTGCCCAGCATGGACAACCCCGAGGACCTCCTCCCGGTCGCCGTGAAGCTTCAACGCGGAATGGAGCGGCTGCGCACCACGTACCAGGAAGCGCGGGAGCTGATCGTTGCCTATCCGAAGACAGAAGGGGCGCGGACGCTCGCCGAGATGTTGGCGGTGGGGGAAGAACGGAACGCCCTGGCTCTCGGTCAGAAGATCGTCACGGAGCTGAAAAAGGAAGTGGCCGCCGCGAAGAATGTGATTGAGGACCGGCGGCGCGCCGCCGCGGAGACCCGCCCGGGTTGTCTCGGGCAGGCTGAAGCCACCGCAATCGTTAAAAGCAAGAAAGGCATTGCCGCTGTCGGCCTTCCTGGCCCGAGCCTCAAGTTCTCCCCGGTCAAGCCGTTGTTCAGCAACGCCTCGAATATGTTCGACATCCGACCGCTCTACCGCGACGGCGTCCTCGACGGCCTGGCCTACGCCCGCTGCCGGATCTCCCTGCGCAAAGCGGTTGCCGGCAGCCTGCGCATCGGCGCCGACGGCCCGTTCAAAGCGTTCCTCAACGGCCAGGAGATTGCCTGCGACCCGGAGGCGACCAACCCGATCGAAGGGCACGTCAAGACGGTTCCGGCCCGGTGGAAAAAAGGCGTGAATGAGGTGGTGGTGGCCATGCTGACCACCGACGGCAACGCTTATGGCTTCCTGGCCGAAGCCATTCTGAAATAGAGAAGGCCGTCAGCAGAGTCGTTCCCGGCTGGACAACCTGTATAACACCTGTTCCACCTCAACCCAACCCGAGTTTGGCCGCTTTTTCCGGCGAGGACTGAAGCATAATGACCCGAGCCGCAGTTAAACCAGATGCCGCATCTGTCCAAACTTGCACATTAGGCATTCGTGAATGTGGCCTGATGGGTGTCTACTCGACGGATGGCCGTATCGTCTTTGCTTCTCGACCTGCCAACGAGTGGGAGTTTATGGCGACAGGCACTGGGGTTACTGGGATTACGGTAACCTGTGCTCAAAAATTGATATTTCAGTTTAACCACTCCGCCGGTATTGACGAAACCGGGGCGGTGCGTGCGCTTGGCCGGATGCATTTGGACCTTGCGGGAAGCCCGTTTGCATCCGGCACGGCATTTCGGATGGAACACGATCTTCGACGTTCGGTGATTGACGTGATGGCGACTACTCCGACCGGTTCGGTTCAGGTGAGCATCCGCGCTTCCATTCCCGATGACGCAGTGCAATTGCAGGTTGAGGATCAGCGCACGATACCTGGCCCGGTACGGCTTTGGTTTGAGGATGATGCTCCCATGCACTCAACCGTCGCTCTCCCGAAAGTGATGGTGCGATGGCATGAGAATCCACCAACGGGTTCGGGTATCAACAACTCTACTCGCGCCTGGCTTGCGGGGCGTGCTTTTGGCCTGGCGGTGAATGCCACCGCGGGAAACGGGGTTGAATGCACAGAACATGAGATGCGCTTGCCCGCCGTCCGGCGCCAGAGTGTCTACGTGCTGGGACTCTCCACGCCTGCCGGCGTCAACGCGTTTGAGCGGATCCTTGCGGCAAGACTCGCTCAAGCGCGGCGGGGTGGCGACGAGGGGTTCATCGCCCGGCACGCGGCGTGGTGGCAGTTGTGGGGCGAACGTTCGTCCTTTGAGCCGATTGATGCCAGCGGACGTCTGGTACGCTACAAAGCGGCTTTTGACTTATATCGTTACTACATGGCTTGCGCCGCGGGTGATCACCGCGAGACGCCGGTCCGTTTTCAAATGGACGCGTTTCGCTACCATCTACGCCAACACGATTGGCTGACCTACGGTATCTGCGCCGTGGAGCTCTATCAGGGGATTTCGCCCTGTCTGCGCACGGGCGATTGGGAAGCGCTGCGCAGCCAATTCCACTATTATGGGGCCAATTTGCCCCATTATCAGCATCTCGCCGCCAGCCGCTATGGCACCCATGGCGCGGCCATTCCGATGGCGCAAACGCCGTGGTTAATCACCCCTCCCGGCCCGCTTTCTGGCGTCAAGCGGCCGGCCTCTCCCCAGATAAATGACGTGCGATACAACGGCGAAAACCCCGCCGGTTCCCTATTTATGTTGGCGCTGATGTGTGATTACGTGGACGTGAGCGGAGACGATGCCTTTGCCAACGCGATTCTGCATGTTTTGGCCAAGGAGGTCATGACCTGCTTCCGTGAACGGTACCCGCACACGCCAGGGCAACCGATGACGTTTTATCCCTGCAATGCCGGCGAGACATGGCAGTTTGTCAAGAATCCGACCGAAGTCGTGTGCGCATACCGAATGGCGCTGACGCGGCTGCTTGAGGTTGGCGAACGGTTGGGGTGGAATGAGGATTTATCCACCTGGCGCACAATGCTTGAAGCAACTCCACCCATTCCCCGTGGGACGTTGCAAGGTGACGCGAACGATCCCTGCGCAAAGCCGGAGCTGCTCCCGGGGAACTTGCTGGTGCCGGCAGAAGACATGGGCGATTGCCATTCCTATGAACTGCCGTGGACCGCGCCCCGCAAGGCGTACCGGCTCAACCGCCAACACACTGAACTCTACGCCATCTGGCCATGCAAGATGGTATTGCGCCATAAGGTCATGCGGGAGATCGCACGGAAGTCCTATGAAGCGAGGCGGTGGCCACACCTCCCGACCGGTTGGGCGCTGGATGTCGTGTTTGCCGCGTGCCTGGGGCTGACACGCGAAGTCTCCGGATGGTTCGATAAACACTTTCAAATGACCTACACGCTACCGTGCGGCTTGGCGTTTGAGGAAGGTCCCGTGAACCCAAAACAACCGTCGCTTCCAGAATGTCCCAGCTTGCAGGGAATGGGGACGGGCATGGTGTCCGTTGTCGAGATGCTCATGCAGGACTACCCCGATGAATTGATCCTGCTGCCGTGCTGGCCACCGGATATTCCCGTGAAGTTCTCCCTCTACAGCCCGTTTGCCGGAAAAGTCGAGGTGCAATACATGCCCAATACACCACTCAGGGTGATGACGGAAAAGGAAATAAACGTGCGGGTCGGATGGGATGGGGCGACACCATCAGACATTCAGCATACCGTGCGCAACCACCCCAAAACATCCAGTCGATGGCAGGGGAAAACCTGGAATACCCTGGGGGATAGCATAACCGATGTTGGTCTTTACCAGAAAAAGGTCAAGGCCTTGCTTGGCTTCGATAACGTTATTAATTATGGAAAAACCGCAACGGAAATATGTGACGGTAAAAGTGCCCAGTCGTCGGATCAAGCGATCTACGGATTGCCGATGAGCATTCGTTATGCTGAGATGAACACCACCGCCGACCTGGTGACTATTTTGGGCGGCACCAATGATTTCGGTCATAACCAACCATTGGGAACGATGACGTCGACGACGGTTTCAACGTTTTACGGGGCGCTTAAAATCATGCTGGGGGGAATTATTGCCGCCCATCCTGCGGCCAAAGTAGTTATCTTCACGCCGCTGCAACGGACGTTTGCGGGTGATGCCGGGGTAACCGGAATGACCAATCAACTTGGATTGCAATTGGTTGACTATGTTGACGCCATTATTGAAGTAGCGGCCCTCTATTCTGTTCCCGTGTTAGACTTATACCGATGTTCGGGGATCATGCCGGAAAATGCTATTGATTTTCTTGCCGATGGCTTACACCCAAACGATGCCGGATACGAAAAAATAGCGAACGCAATGGCCCATTTCTTAACGACATTGGGGGAGCCGCGTAATAATGATTAATGCGGCAAAACTAACAGGCGAGACCAACGGCGGCACCAGCCGTAATCCTAGAACCTACCATTGCGGCACCCTGACCTACACCAAGGTCGGACTGGTCGTGCTGTTTGCGTGGCTGCTGTGGGGCGATTTCTGCTTTACCCTGATGGAAACGGTGGTGCCAAGCGTGCTGCCACTGAAGCTGAAGGCACTGGGATGTTCCAATCTGGTGATGGGGCTGATCCTATCGACCATCCCCGGCCTCCTGAACATGACCATCTGCCCGTACGTCAGTTTTAAGAGCGACCGCTACCGCAGCAAATGGGGCCGCCGCAATTCCTGGCGCGCTTTGTTGGGCTGTTCCGGATCGTGGGCACGGCGGCCGGCGCCCTCTACAACTATTTCATTTTCAAGTATGCCGAATCCAATATGCGGGAGATCATGCTGGGGGCGGCCGTGCTTTACCTGGTCGGCTTCGGCCTGGTCTGTTCATGGTCAAGGAGGGGCAATATCCGCCCTTTGAGGAAGCCGACCCGGAGGCGGTGAAAACATCCAAGCTTCATGTGGTCACCGCCTTTCTCAAGGAATCTTTTTCCAACACGTTTTACTGGCTGGTCTTCGGGTTGACCGGGATTCAGGCCGCCGCCGGGGCGATCGGGGTGTTCGGTGTTTTCTTCAGCCGGCAAATGGGCTTGACGCTGGAGCAGATCGGGAAGCTGGGGGCGATCAACGCGGTGGCGTCGCTGGTGGCGATGTATTTCACCGCGATCTTCATTGACCGCTGGCATCCGTTGCGGGTCTCCGTTTATCTGACGGTGTTCGGGGTGGCGGGGACGGCGATGGGCTGGGTGTGGATCTTCATTAGCCTGCCGGCAACCTATTACTTTTGGCTGTGCGTGGGGGGCGGGCTGGTCGGGGCTTTCCAGGGGGCGCTGGCCGGCGGTTGCACGTTCCCCCGGGACATGCGGCTGTTTCCGCAGTCCCGGTTCGGGCAGTTCTGTTCGGCGCAGGCGTTGCTTCGCTCGTTCTGCGCGCTGACGGCCGGGCTGGTGGCCGGTGCCTTCATGGACCTGATGAAGAGCGTCTTTCACGGCTCCGATTTCGCCTATCGGTTCATCGTGGTCTGGAACATCGTGTTTGCCGCGGCGGCGGCCGTTGTCGTCTTGTTGGTCTACCGGAAATGGTATGAGTTGGGCGGCGACGCCCATTACCATCCGCCGGCCTCCTGGAGCCCGAGCGGGGTGGAGGAGATGCCGATCGTGATCACCGTCGGTCCGCAGTCGTACTGGGTTGGCCTGACGCTCCATATCTACCAGGCGATCATGCTGCTGTCGGGGGTGCTGATCCTGCCGCTGATGTACTGGATGCACCTCAAGCAGATGTCCTGTGCCTTGTTCTGGCACGGCGCGATTCTGCTGCCGGCGGCGGTGGCGATTTGGCTGCTGTGGAAATGGGTAGAAATCCAGCTTCGCCGCGACATGGCGCGAAGCCGCAACGGCGAACCGCTCCGCAACGGCATCATTCACCACGGGTGCGTGATCGCCGTCGGGCTTCAGTTCCTGCTGATGCTTCCGCTCTGGGTCGCCCAGGTGGTGGTGACGGTCAACCTGCGGATGGAAACCGCCGCCATTCTCTTCACCGTCGCCAACCTCGGCACCAACCTTGCCCTGATCGGGTCGATGTGGATGATGGCCCGTATTGAGCGCGGCCGACTGACCCGAATGGACGGTCTGCTGGCGCAGGCGGCAGTTTAATCTATTCGGTCGAGGACATTCGTGTACCAGATCACGATTGGGACGCCAAGGGCGGCCTGCGGAATCCGCAAAAAGGCACAGACAGGTTTGACGGAGGGTTTGGGAACCGCCTTTCCTCAAAAGGGGGTTCCCAACATCATTCGACAACAATGTCATGACCAAATCGGGTGTGAACTTTCTCTATCACGTATCACCGTTAAACGCTAAAATGGGGGCTGTTGTGCGGATTCCGCAGGCCGTTCGCGCGCTGGACACTGATTGAGGCAACCGGGCGGCCTGCGGAACTGCATTTGCCGATGGCGCGGGTGCGGCGATATTGCCAGCCGTCCCATGAACGAATTCAGATCCAACCTGTCTGACGACCCCCCACCGCCGGAGCCGGCCGGTTTTTGGGCGCGTTTGCGGCTGGGCTTTGCCGCGTTTTGCGTGGAAAACCCCCTTGCGGATGGCGTGGTCTGGCTGTTGCGCGCCTGCGGCCTGGGCATTGGGGACGAGGCGGCGCCCGGGAATGCCGCGGATGCCGCCGAGGATGCGTTGTCCGCACAGATGCGCAAGCGGTTTCTGGCCCGGCAGCGGGCGCGGGCGGAACGGCAAATGACGGCGGCGGAACGCCAGCAGGCCCGGCTGGAACGGGCGCGGGCCGCCGCCCGGGCCGCCGTGGCCGCCCGTGGCGTTCGCGTGGTCACTCCGGACGAAGATGAACTGGCGGACTCCGCACGGGTGGACATGACAGCCGCGCCGCCGCTGGTCGCGCCCCTTGCCGAGTCTGCCCCCCTTCCGGAGCCGCCGCCTGAGCCCGAACCGGAGCCCGTTCCCGCGATTCCGCCCGCGGCGCCGTACACAGACTACGTGCCGCCCGGCATCGACTTGCTGGAACTATCCACTGCGGCGGAAGTGACGGTCTCGCCCGAGGAAGTCAACGAGAAAAAAGCGATCATCCAAAGCACGCTGGATAATTTTGGCATTGACGCCGAAGTCACCGGCGCGGTGAGCGGACCGCGGGTGACGCTGTTCGAGATCACTCCGGCGCCCGGGGTCAAGGTGGAAGCGGTCAGCGGCATTGGCAACAATCTGGCCATGGACCTGGCGGCGGAAAGCCTGCGCATTCTGGCGCCGGTGCCGGGCCAGCGGGTGGTCGGCATCGAAGTGCCCAACCAGTTTCCGGCGGTGGTGCGGCTGCGGTCGTTGCTGGAACCACCGTCCGCGTCGCGGGATCGGGCGCAAATTCCGCTGCCGGTCGGCCGCGACATTCGCGGCGAGAATGTGTTTCTGGACCTGGCCCGGGCGCCGCACCTGCTGATTGCCGGCGCCACCGGCAGCGGCAAGTCGGTGTGCATGAATTCCATGCTGGTCTCCCTGATGCTGCGTTTTTCCCCGGCTGACTTGAAGCTGATCCTGGTGGATCCCAAGGTGGTCGAGTTCGCCATTTATCGTGACCTGCCGCATCTGCTGGCCCCGGTCATCTCCGACCCCCGGCAGGTGGTGCCCGCCCTGCGCTGGGTGGTGGCGGAAATGCAGTGGCGCTACACCGTGCTGGCCAAGGTCGGCGTGCGCAATCTGGAAGGGTTCAATAAGCGTCTTCCGGAGGCCGGTGAGGTGGATGACGCGGGCAATCCGATCCCCGGCCGGCTGCCTTTTCTGGTGCTGGTCATTGACGAGTTGGCGGACATCATGCTCACCGTCGGCGACGAGGTCGAGGATCTGCTGGCCCGGATCGCCCAGCTCTCCCGCGCGGTGGGCATTCACACCATTGTCGCCACCCAGCGGCCGAGCGTTAATGTCATCACCGGCATCATCAAGGCCAATTATCCGACACGCATCGCCTTTCAGGTGGTGTCGCAGGTGGATTCGCGCACCATTCTGGACGGCAAGGGCGCGGAAAGCCTGCTGGGGCGCGGCGACCTGCTGTTCAAGCCCCCCACCGGTGCGCGTTTTGCGCGGGTCCAGGCGCCCATGGTTTCGGACGAGGAAATCACCCGCGTGGTCCGCCGGGCCGCCGAGCAAGCGCCGGCCCAGATGCGGCCGGAAATCCTCCAGCCACAGCAGGCGGTGCTGCCGGGGCTGGAGCCGGTGCTGGCCGGGGAGGCGGGCGGCGGCGAGGATGAGGCGCTGGTCGAGCAGGCCGTCGAGATCATCCGGCGCGACCGCCGCGCCACCACGAGCTATGTTCAACGCCGGCTCCGCATCGGCTACAACAAGGCGGCGCTGATCATGGAAATCCTTGAGAAGCGCGGCATTGTCGGCCCCCAGGTCGGTGCCGCCCCCCGTGAAATCTTTCTGGATGAAGAGGGTTGATAAAATGAATCTGTCACGGGCAAACACGGTTAGTCGGATGCTCATCCTCCTTTTGTGCGGGAGCACGGGGGTTTGCCTGGCCGGCGGAGCGGCGGCGGACGACGCGGCCCATGTCCGCGTGGCCTCCTATAACGTGGAATTCAGCCGCAGCGCCACGCCCGAACAAATCGGTGCCATGTTCAAACCCTATGCCTTGGACGTCATTGGGTTCAATGAGGCGCCGAATGGCGACTGGACCGCCCGGGTCGGCGCCGTGTTGGGCATGAACTACTGTTACGTGGGGGCCATCTCGTCGGCCAACCATGTCAACAAGTACAAGAGCATTCTCAGCCGGACGCCTTTGGAAGGGGCGCGGGAATGCCGTCTGGAGGCGAAAACGGGATGGAACCCGGGTTCCGCCGTCATGGCCACCACCACCATTCGCGGCCTGCCCGTCACCCTGGTTTCCATTCATCTCTGCAAGTCCCAAACCGGGGACGGGCATGCCCGGGCGTTGGTTGCTTCTGTGCTGTCCAAGGCGATTGGCCAGCGGTTGCTGGTGGTGGGTGACTTCAATAATACTCTCGGCGATCCCGACATGCTCGTGCTGGCAAAGGTGGGGCTAACCTCCACCTGGGATGATTTAAAGATGGACGTATCGTCCCTGTATACATGGAATGCCCTTGATCCGAAGCAGCGGGAAGGCGTGATTGACCACATCCTTCATGATGGTGCTTCGGGCGGACATGCCGTTGCCGGGGGCATTATTGAGCTGAAAAAACCATTATCCGATCACAAGCCGGTTTGGGCTGAAATGGTTTACCCCCGCTGATGGTCGTGGCGTGCCGCACATCGTTCTGAATACCAAGGTGGAACATGCCGGAATTACCGGAAGTGGAAACGGTCTGTCGGGCGCTGGCGCCGCGGCTGGGCGGGCGGCGGGTGGTGGCCGTACACGTGTTTCCGGGACCCCTGCGGACGCCGCTGCATGAGCCGGCGCTGCAGGCGGCGCTGGCGGGGCGGCAGATTCTCGCTGTGCGCCGGCGCGCCAAATACCTGGTGGTCGAATTGACCGGCCGGCACGCCCTGCTGCTGCACCTGGGCATGACGGGGCATTTTCGGGTTTGTCCGAAGACGGAACCGCGGGAAAAGCATGCGCGGGTGGAATGGACCCTCGACAACGGCCAAGCCTGGCGGTATATCGATCCGCGCGGGTTCGGTCAGGTCCGGTTGTGCCGGTTGCCGGCACCGGGGGCGGAACCGTCGGAACTGGCGGGGCTCGGTCCCGAGCCATTGGAAGACGGTTTCTCCGGCGCGGTGCTGGCCGCCGCCGGCCGCGGCCGCCGATGCGCCGTGAAGGCCTTACTGTTGGACCAGGCGGTGGTGGCCGGGGTCGGCAATATCTACGCCAGCGAGGCCTGCTTCCGGGCGGGCGTCCGGCCGCAACGCCCGGCGGGCGACCTGAAGCGGCGCGCCTGGGACAAGCTGGCGGCGGCGGTCCGTGCGGTACTGGCGGAGGCGGTGCAGTGCGGCGGCACCACCATCAGCGATTTCCGCGACGTGGACGGCAATGCCGGCCGCTTTGATGTGAACTTGCAGGTCTACGGCCGCGACGGTGAGCCCTGCGTCACCTGTGGCGCGCGCGCCAAGATTCACCGCCTGGTCATTGCCGGCCGCTCCAGCTTTTATTGTCAGCACTGTCAAAAATGACAATTCCGATCGCCGTACTGTTTTCTCACAGAGACACAGAGGCACGGAGACATGATGAAACTAATTTTATATCTCTTATTTACTCCATTAATTGTTACGATGAGCGGCTGCATGAGCATGGCGGTTCATAGTGATGAATTAACCAGTAACGAATGCCCATATTATGCATCCTATGTTGATTGCATGATGGTCATAGCTCCCTTGCATCGTGAATTCTGGAAATCATATGAATCCACCGGATGGCCAGTCTTTTTAATTTTTAGCGTCGTTGATTTACCCTTTTCAGCTCTCTTGGACACCGTAATGTTGCCAGACGACCTGAAGCATGATCCCGCGAAAAGGCTCAACTAGGTTTGACGGGGGGGCTTTTCCAGAAAAAGGAGGGGCCAACCGGCCTAACCTGAATTATTCATGAATTTGAACAGAAGGACGCGAAGATCGCAAAGTTTGGATGGTGCAGTTGTGCGTGGATGTCCTTCGCTGCCTTCGCGATCTTCTGTTCCAATTTCTCTTTCATCGTTGGATATTTGATCTTTAATGCTCGCCGTTCATGAATAATCCAGGCTAATGGTCATGCACCCGCTTGCGGCTAGAGCTTGACATCCGGTGCCGTGCATGATAAAATCCCTACGCCTGCGGGATGTCGCCGCCATGCACCGGAAAGCCGACTAAAATGCCTGAATACCCTGCGAAAAAACGGGTTTCCCCGGCCGCCTGGTTGCGCGATTTGCCCATCCGTTCCAAATTGGCTTTGTCGTTTGCCGGTTTGTTTGTCTTCGTCATTCTGCCAGGAAACCTGGTCATCTATGCGTATGTGCAACGGACTATCGAAAGCAACATCCGCAGCGAATTGTCGAATGCGACCGCCATTCTGGTGAACCTGGTGCAAACCACCGCCAATGCCTCGGTCAGAAATTACCTGCGGGCCGTGGCCGAGAAAAACCGGGAGATCGTCCAGTCCTTTTACCAGCGCCAGCAAAGCGGGGAATTGACCGAAGCCCAAGCGAAGGCGGGCGCTCAACAGGTGCTGGCCAGCCAAACCATCGGCACCACGGGTTACCTGTACTGCCTCAACAGTCGGGGGGTGTTGGAGGTCCACCCCAAGTTGCGCGGCGCCGACATCTCGACCTATGGTTTTGTGCGGCAGCAAATCCAACGAAAAGACGGCTACGTGGAGTACGAGTGGAGCAACCCGGGCGAACGGGTGGCGCGCCCCAAGGCGCTTTACATGACCTATTTTGCGCCGTGGGATTGGATCATTTCCGCCTCCTCTTACCGCGCCGAGTTTTCCACGCTGGTCAATGTGGAAGATTTCCGCGCCGGCGTGGAGGCGGTTCGTTTTGGGAAAACGGGTTATGCCTGCGTGATGGACGGCCGGGGCACGCTGATCCTGCATCCGCAGATGCAAGGCGCCAACATCCTGAACTCAAAGGACTCCGTCGGCCGCTTATTTGTCCGGGACATTCTCGCGCGCCGGACCGGCGAAATCTTCTACCCCTGGCAGAATCCCGGCGAGCGTAGGCCCCGCGAGAAGCTGGTGATATTTGACTACATCCCCGAATTCGACTGGATTGTCGCCTCGTCAAGCTATCGGGATGAATTTTATGGGCCGCTGCATACCATCCGGGCCATCATTCTCGCCACGGTCGTGATTTCGTTGCTGCTGATCCTGTCACTGACCCTGTGGCTGAATGGCATTATCACCCGTCCTCTGAATGAACTGATGCGGCACTTTGCCAACAGCGCCGGCGGCAATTTGGCCCTTCGCATGCAAGTCCGCTCCCGTGATGAAATCGGGCAACTGGCACGCTACTTCAACGAGTTCATGGCGAAACTGGAGAGCTATAACCGCAACTTGCAGGCCGAAATCGGGGTGCGTGAGCGGGCTGAAGTCGAATTGCACGAGCATCAGCAGCATCTCGAAGACAAAGTGACGCGGCGCACCCACGATTTGTCCGTGGCCAATGACCTCCTCTCCGAAGCGGTCCAGCGGGCCAACGAGATGACGGTGCGGGCCGAACAGGCCAATCAGGCCAAGAGCGAATTTCTGGCCAACATGAGCCATGAAATCCGCACCCCCATGAACGCGGTGATCGGCCTCGCCCACCTGGCCCTCAAGACCGACCTGTCCCCCAAGCAGCACGACTACCTGGAGAAGATCCAGACCTCGGCCGCCGCCCTGCTGGTGTTGATCAATGACATCCTCGATTTTTCCAAGATTGAGGCGGGCAAGCTGGAGCTGGAGCAAATCCCGTTCGACCTTGAATTGGTGCTCACCAAGCTCGCCACCGTGGTGACGCAGAAGGCCAGTGAAAAAGGTCTGGAATTTCTCTTCCGCCTGGATCCGCAGGCGCCGCACAGCCTACGGGGCGACCCCCTGCGCCTTGGTCAGGTGCTCATCAATCTGGCCGGCAACGCCGTCAAGTTCACGGAGCAGGGAGAGGTGGTGGTGAGTGTCGAGGTGGTCAACCGGACCGGCGATCAAGCCCGGCTCCGCTTTGCGGTGCGGGATACCGGAATCGGAATTTCGCCGGAGCAGCAGGCCCGGCTTTTTGAGGCGTTCACCCAGGCGGACGGCTCCACCACGCGCCGCTACGGTGGCACCGGGCTGGGGTTGGCGATCAGCCGAAAGCTGGTGGCCGTCATGGGGGGCGAACTCGGCGTTGAGAGCGTTTCGGGGCGCGGGAGCACCTTCTCGTTTACCCTGCCGTTTCCCATCCCTGCCGTCACCGGCGCCAGCCGTTCCGAAGCTCCGCCAAACCTGCGGGGACTGCGGGTGCTGGTGGTGGATGACAACCCAGCCGCACGCGACATTCTCCGGGACGCGCTGGCCGCCCTGCACTTTGCCGTTGCGACGGTGGATTCCGGCGCCGCGGCCCTGACCGAGCTGGTCCGGGCGGAGCAGAGCGGCGAAGGGGCCTTCGATTTGGTGCTGCTGGACTGGAAAATGCCTGACATGGACGGGCTGGAAACCGCCCGCCGGATCAAGGCCGAATTGCCACTGTCCCGGCCGCCGATCATCTTCATGATCACGGCGTATGGTTGCGAGGAGGTTCGGATCCAGGCGGAACAGCTTGGTCTGGAACCCGTTCTCGTCAAGCCGGTCACCCCGTCGCAGCTCCTTGAACATGTGCTGGCCGCCTTCAGCCTGGCGTCCTCGCGGGCGCCGGTCGCCCCGGCGGCGCACCCGATGGCGGCACACGTCTTGGCCGGGGCGCGGGTGCTTGTGGTGGAAGACAACACGATCAATCAGCAGGTGGCGCGTGAAATTCTGCAAGGATTCGGGCTGGCCGTGGACATCGCCGGCAACGGCCGGCAAGCAGTCGATATGCTTCGCCAGGACAGTGCCCGCTTCGACGCCGTGCTGATGGATGTGCAGATGCCGGAACTGGATGGATGCGAGGCCACGCGTCTCATCCGCCACGAACTCCAGCTCACCACGCTGCCCGTCATCGCCATGACGGCGCATGCGCTGAAGGTGGACCAAGACCGTTGTCTCGCCGCGGGCATGAATGATCACACGACCAAACCGATTGATCCGGAGCTGCTGCTCGCCGTGCTGACCCGCTGGATCGCCCCCCGCGCCCGCCCCGTCGTGCCGGTGGTGCCGCCACCCCCTTCGGCGGCGGTCACGCTTGAAACGTTTCCGTTGACGCTGCCCGGCATTGATCTAACGGCGGCGCTGAAGCGGGTTTCGGGCAACCAAACGTTTCTTCTGGAGATGTTGCGCATGTTCGGACAGAAGACGCCGCGGGAAATGGACAAGTTGCGTGCCGCCGTGGAGCGGGGCGACGCGGAGGGCGCGCGCCAGGTGGCCCATTCGTTGCGGGGCGTGGCCGCCATGCTCGCGATGCCGGCCGTGACGGCGGCGGCGGAAGCGCTCGAGAACGCACTGAAGCAGGAAACCCATCCGCCGGGGGCCGCCTGTGTGAACGCGTTGGAATGTGCCGTGAATCCGGTCCTGGCCGGCCTGGCCCAACTGGCTCCCACGCCGCCGGTCCACACCTCACCCGTGGCACCAGGCGAAGCCCATTAGGTGGGTAGTTGGGAACCTCCTTTTGAGGAAAGGCGGTTCCCAAACCCTCCATAAAACCTTTTTGTGCCTTTTTGCGGATTCCGCAGGCCGCCCCTGTTGCCCCAATCGTGGATGGTTGCGCTGGAGCGGCCTGCGGAATCCGCAAAGGGAGCACCCTTTTCCAAAAGGGTGGCCCCAACAACGTCCGACAAAACAGTCATGCACCCTTATCATACGCCCCATGGCGCGGGACCGCCGGCACGGTTACATTGCCCGGCCATGGGCACGACTATTCCTTGTGTTTGCGTGATCGGACCGACCGCCACCGGCAAGACGCGGCTGGGAGTGGCCTTGGCGCGCCGGTTTCAAGGCGAAATCGTCAGCCTGGATTCGCGCCAGGTTTATCGCGGCCTGGACCTGGGCACCGGCAAGGACCTTGAAGAATATGGTTGCGGCGCGGCTGCGGTTCCGCACCACCTGCTGGACGTGGCCGGCCCGGCCGAGGCGTTTCATCTGTTCCGCTATTTGGAACTGGCGCGACTGGCCATCGCCGACATCCATGCCCGCGGCCGCCTGCCGGTGGCGGTCGGCGGCACGCCGCTCTATCTTAAGGCGCTCCTGGATGATTACACGCTGGAAGGCGAGGGGCCGGACTCGGCACGCCGGCAGGAATGGGCGGCGCTCGACGATGCCGCCCTGCTGCTGCTGCTTGAACGCACGGCGCCGGATATTCATGAGCGAACTGACAAGTCCCAGCGCCGGCGCATCCTGCGCGCCCTTGACATTGCCTTCAGCCGCGGCGAGGGGCGGCCGGTGCCCGGTCCGGCGCTCGATGCCCGGTTCCTGCTGCTGGGCCCCTATTATCCGCGTTCCGAAACCCATGGCCGGATTGTCGAACGGCTGGACGCCCGCCTGCGTGCCGGCTTGATGGAGGAAGTGGCCGGGTTGCACCAGGCCGGCCTGTCGTGGGAACGGCTGGATTTCTTTGGCTTGGAATACCGCTGGGTCAGCCGGCATCTGCGGGGTGACATCGACCTCAAGACCATGCGCGATAACTTGCTGGCGGGCATCCGCCGGCTGTGCCGGGCCCAGGACATCTGGTACCGCAAGCTCGAACGCGAGGGGCACCCCATTTATTGGCTGCCCGGCGGCGATCCGGATGCCGCGGCCACCCTGGTGCGGGAATTCCTCGCCGGCCACCCCCTGCCGGCGCCCGCCATCCGCCTGGATGACATCCGCTACGGCCCGCGCTCCGACCGTTGAGAACAGGCAGAAATGGCCTATTCAAGGGCGCGCCATGGCGGCCCAACACGGTCATGGGAGCCGCCCGTCTCGGGCGGACGAACCCGTTTCCGCCATCGGCGGTTCCCTGTGGATTGAGGTGACGGCACCCCCAGGAACAAGGCGGTACCGCGGTGACGCCGTCGATGTCCGCCCGAGACGGGCGGCTCCCGGTCTTGAAATGACGCCGTTTGTGCCATGCGTCACCGTAAGCTCGAAAAGATGCGTGCCGCCGCCCAAGTCGTCGGCGAAGAGCACCGGCCGACACCAGTTTTTATCGGGCACCCACGCGCATCGTTCACCGACAAACTCCCGCCATTCGCCGCCGTCAACGCGGTAGTTAAGGATCCCCGACATCTTGCCGAAATTGAGCATGGCGCAGAGGGCGCGCCCCGTGAAACTCAAGGAAAGTCCCGCGCCGTCCGCCGCCGTGGATAACACCGTGCGGTACCACGGCAGCATCACCTCGCGCATCTCCGCCCACGGGCCATGCAAGGAGATGGCGGCAAAGGGGATTTCAGAAATGTGCTGGAAGTGGTTTGAGTTGTGGGGCGAGGGCAGCGCCTTCCCGTGGGGAATTGGCGAATGATCCGGAGCGTTAAGCTCGTTTTCGAGATACTCGATCACCGGCTCGGCATAGACACCGCTCCCCATATATTCGGGATGCAGTCCATCGGGAAGCCAGGCCTCCCACGACATCCGGCCCGCCTTCACCTCGTGGTAGGCGTGATGCCCCATCCAGATGGAGGGGATATTGTAGCGCCCCGCAAGTAATTCCAGCTCGGCAATGGACGGCGGCAGATCGCCCCCGGTCATCGCCGCGTACATGCCCTGGCAATACGTATAGACGAAGACCACATCCCGCTTTTCCTCCAAGAGCTTTCGCACCAAACCTTCGCGCGTGCGCATCGTTTCTTCGCCAGGCCCGTCGTTCACGGCGTATTCGACAAAGACAATGTCGCAGCGGGTGTCAATCAAATCGCGTTGGGCACGCATGATCCCGCTGAGACTGCCGGTGCCGCCAATGGCCGCGTTTTCCCAGATATACCGGACAGCGGGGAAGGTTTTGACAAACCAGCCGTTGATAAAATACGGCCAGTTGGATTCCCGATGCGCTTCGGTTATTGAACCGCCAATGAACCCCATCCTTACCGTTTTCGCATTGATGGCCTTTTTAAGACAGGCAAGCGAGCCACGCGCGTTGATCATATCGTTAATTTTACTCCGTGTGCCGAGACGTTGGATTAACTTGCGGATAAGTTTCAATTACTCATCTCTTATAAGTAACATAACGCTGATTGAGCGCAATGGATCATACCTTATACAATCAATCTAACGTTGACATTGTTTTGTAACTGACGGCACCATCGTTATTTTTACCCTTATAAAAACCAGGGTGAACCCATAAAAAGTAAACTCAAGATCATAAATGAAAAAAACGTGGGCGGAAGGGCTGGCCCAGGCCGTGGTTATACGTCGGAAATCCACTGAAGAACAGCAACGACCTCAAGATTCTGCGGTTCAACATTCGGCAATCTGCGGTTTAATTAAATTTTCACCCTAATGCAGTATAATCCCGGCAATGCCCCACTCTTGGTCGATCGCGTGGCCGCCCGGGTGACGGCGCCGTGGCTAACCGGACTGACCTATCGGAAATATGACTTTTCCCGGCGTGTTTTTGCCCAAGGCCCGGTCGGCGGTGCCTTCGTTGTCACCGCCGCCCAGCCCCTGTTCTATGCACGGCTGACCCGCCCGTAATTCCAATTAAAATTCAAAAGGCGGCACCGTTTTTGGAGTGCGGCAATTCCTTTGCCGCTTTTTAATCTCGGCGTTATTTCAAGACCGGGAGCCGCCCGTCCTCGGGCGGAACTCGATGGCGTCACAGCAGTTCCGCCATTTCTGTGAGGTTACCGTCCGTCAGACCAAATCTGCACGTCTCTGACGATGACGGGTTCGTCCGCCCGAGGACGGGCGGCTCCCGGTTATAGGAAAACCTCGTTAATTTTGGAATCACCTTGAAGCGTAATTTTTATCAGAACGTCGCGGCCAGGGTTGGTGCCTGCTGGATCGCCGCGGCCAGCTTTGCCGCCGCCACGTCCGGGCCGCTGGCCAGGGCCGGCTCGACAAGCAGGGTGCGGATGTCGGTGAAGCCGATGAACTGGAAAATGAATTTCAGGTACGGCAACTGGAAGTCCACGGGGGAGCCCGTGGGATACTCGCCGCCGCGCGCCAACACCAGCAGCACCGGCTTGCCCTTGACCAGACCCTCGTAGCCTTTGACGGGATCAAAACTGAAGGTCAGGGTCGGCTGCACCATTACATCCAGATACTGTTTCAGCCGGTAGGGGATGCCGAAATTCCACATCGGCGCCGACAGCACGACCTTGTCCACCGCCTTGAAGATGGCCGCCTCGTGTTCCACGCCCCGCCAGGCGGCCGCCTGTTCCGGGGTGTGCGGCTTGCCGTGCATGATGGCGTACTTGCCGTCGGCCGCGGCCTGGTTGAATTCCGGCAGGGTGGAATCAAAGACATTCCGGGTCATCACCTGGTCGTCGGGGTGAAGCTTGCGGTACGCCTCGATGAAGGCGGCGGCGGCCCTGGACGAGTACGACTCCTGTGGTTTGCGCGGCGAGGCCTGCAGATACAGCACGGTAGCCATGATCTTGACTCCTCTGGGGGTTGCGTCTTCAAGCTCGGCACAAAAACCGGGCCTGCCCGGAATATGACGGCGGCAACGCTGATCCGCAAACGTGACGTGGGAACGCTTCTACCGGTCGGAACATTCTACTCGGCATGGTCTTTTGGCGGCTATAGTGATTTCGTGTCGGACTTTGGGAGGACTGTGTCATGCAGGTAACGCCGCGGATCACGACCACCGACCTGCTGTGCCTCGAACGCGGTCCCGGGCCATGTGCCGCCATTTTGTTCGGGGCATCCGGCGATCTGGCTCGGCGCAAGCTGCTGCCGGCCTTGGCCGCCCTGGCCGGGGAACGCCGCCTGTTGCCGGAGCATTTTTTTCTGCTAGGCTATGGCCGCACACCGTTGACGGACGCGGATTTTGCCCGCCAAGTGACGGAGGCGTGTCCGGGCGCTGCCGGCCAGGCGTTGGCCGGGCGGTGTTTTTATCAGACCGGGGGGTATGACGACGCCGCGGGTCATGCCGCGCTGGCGGCGCGCCTGGCGGAACTTGAGCTCCGGTTCGGCACTGGCGGCAATCGTGCGTTTTATCTGGCCCTGCCGCCGGAGCTGTACGCGCCGGTTTGCGAGCGTCTGGCGGCGGCTGGCCTGACCACGGCGACGCCGGCCACCGGGCCCTGGCGCCGGGTGGTCGTGGAAAAGCCGTTTGGCCGCGATCTCCGCACCGCCGATGAGCTGGACCAGCGTCTGGCCCGCGTCCTGCGCCCGGAACAGCTTTACCGGATTGACCATTACCTGGGCAAGGACACGGTCCAGAACATCCTCATGCTGCGCTTTGCCAACCGCGTGTTTGCGCCGATCTGGAACCGCGATTCCATCGACCATGTCCAGATTACAGTGGCCGAGGAGGTGGGCGTGGGGCATCGGGCCGGTTATTTCGATGCCACCGGGGTGTTGCGTGATATGTGCCAGAACCACCTGCTCCAGCTTCTCGCCCTGGTGGCCATGGACGCGCCGCCGCGCTTTGACGCCGCCGCGCTGGAGGCGGAAAAACTGCGCCTGCTCGACACCTTGCGCCCGTGGACGCCCGCGCGGATCGCCGCCGATCTGGTGCGCGGCCAATACGGTGCCGGTCCTGCCGGCGCCGGTTATTGCACCGAACCGGGCGTGCCCGCGGATTCCGCCACCGAAACTTATTTGGCCGCCCGTCTGTTCGTGGATGACTGGCGCTGGGCCGGCGTACCGTTCTATCTGCGCACCGGCAAACGCTTGGCCAAGCGGGTGACGGAGATCGCGCTGACGCTCAAGCCAGTGCCCCATTCCATCTTCGCCCCGCTCAATCCCGAAGATCTGGCGCCCAATGTGCTCGTTATGCGGGTGCAGCCGGACGAGGGTATTGAACTCACCATCCAGGCCAAGCGTCCCGGCCCCAAACTATGCATGAGCGCGATGAACTTGGATGTCTCCTACCGCGAAGCGTTTAAGGCGGATCCGCCCGATGCCTATCAGCGGTTATTACTGGATGTCATGCTGGGGGACCAGACCTTGTTTCTTTCCGGCGAGCTGGTGCGGCGGTCCTGGCAGTTTTGGCAACCGGTGCTGGACGCCTGGGCGGCTGCCGGTGCCGACGGCATCTGCCCGTTGCAGCCCTATCCCGCCGGTTCCTGGGGCCCGCCCGCCGCCGCCCGCCTGCTGGCCGATGATGGCCGGCGCTGGCGCCTCGGCGCCTGATGTTCGTTCCGGTTGGTCAGACGAGTCAGACTGGTCGGACATGTCCGAGTCGAACCGCGCCGGTTACCGGCCCCCGGTGGTTTGGCCGCGAAGCATTATATGCCGCGTTAGGGTAAAATCTTAATTACCTTCAGCCAAACGCAGTATAGTACCACCCCGAACTTCAAATTTTTATTCTACCACAAAGAACGCAAAGAACGCAAAGATTACTTGCTCATTTTTAAGTTGTTATATCTTTGCGATCTCTGCGATCTTTGCGGTTGATTTTGGAATCACGTGAAGTGTGATAGGATAAGGAAAGACTGATATGCCGCCGCAATTTGTGTTCTCGATGAGCGATGTGTGCAAGACCTACAACGACAAGCCGGTTCTGGAGGGGATCAGCCTGTCGTTCTATTACGGCGCCAAGATCGGCGTGGTTGGCGAGAACGGCGCCGGCAAATCCACCCTGTTGCGGATCATGGCCGGGGTGGACACCGAGTTCATGGGCACCGCCCAGCTCACCAAGGGGATGCGTGTGGTTTTTGTGCCGCAGGAGCCGCAACTCGATCCGGCCAAGACGGTGCGTGGCAATCTGGAGGAGGCGCTGGCCCCGGTCCATGCGCTGATTGCCCGCTATGACGCGGTCTGCGCCAAGATGGGCGAGAGCCTGCCCCAGGCGGAGATGGACAAGCTGGGGGACGAGATGGACCGGCTTCAGACCGAGATCGACAAAGTCGATGGTTGGGAAGTTGACCGCCTGCTCGATGTCGCCTCCGACGCCTTGGTGCTGCCGCCGGACGACGCCGATGTGACCACCTTGTCCGGCGGCGAACGCCGCCGTGTCGCGCTTTGCAAGGCATTACTGGAGAAGCCCGACCTGCTACTGCTGGACGAGCCGACCAATCATTTGGACGCCGAAACCGTGGCTTGGCTTGAGCAGACCTTGCGCGAGTATCACGGTACGGTCATTATCGTCACCCACGACCGGTATTTCCTCGACAATATTACCAAGTGGATACTGGAGCTGGAGAATGGCCGCGGCCTGCCGTTCGAGGGGAATTATTCCTCCTGGCTGAAGCAGAAGGGCGATCTGCTGCGGATGAGTGAAAAGAAGGAATCGGCGCGCCAGAAGGTGTTGGCACGGGAATTGGAATGGATTCAGGCCTCACCCGAGGGGCGGCGCAAAAAGAGCCGCGCCCGCATCGAGCGGTATGACGAATTGGCGGGGCAGGCGGCCGAGTTGCCCAAGGATGACATCACGATTCAGATTCCGCCCGGCCCCCGCTTGGGAGACCGGGTTCTTTCCATTAAGGGGGTGAGCAAGGGGTATGGCGGCACGAATCTGCTGCACGACGTCAGCTTCGACCTGCCGCGTGGCGCGGTGGTTGGCGTGGTCGGCCCCAACGGGGTTGGCAAGACCACCCTGTTCCGCATGATTATCGGCCAGGAAACGCCGGACGCCGGCACGCTGGAATTGGGCAGCACGGTCAGCCTGGCGTATGTGGATCAGCACCGCGATGCCCTCGATGGCCAGAAATCCGTGTATGAGGAGATCACCGGCGGCAACGACGAAATGCCGTTCGGCGAGCGCACCATCAATGGCCGCGCCTATGTGAGCCGCTTCAATTTCCGCGGCACCCAGCAGCAGAAAAAAGTTGGCCAGTTGTCCGGCGGCGAGCGCAACCGTGTGCACCTGGCCAAGCTGCTCCGGCGTGGCGCCAATCTAATCCTCTTGGATGAGCCGACCAACGACTTGGATGTCAACACGATGCGCGTTCTGGAGCAGGCACTCATCGACTTTTCCGGCTGCGTCATGGTCATCAGCCATGATCGTTTCTTCCTGGATCGCGTCTGCACCCACCTGCTGGTTTTCGAGGGCGAGGGCCGGGTTCACTGGTACGAAGGGTCGTTCCGCGATTATGAGGAAAAAGTGTTGCAGGCCGGCAATCAGGACCGCCTGCTTCATCGGCGCGGCAAGTACAAACGCTTGAGCCTGCGCTGAACTTCCGAACTCCTGTACGCTGTTCCCGGTCTTTTCGGCCGGCAAGGGGCTGATGACGACCGCCGTTCACCGTCTGGTCGAAAGGGGCGTGCTGAGTTACGACACGCGGGTGGCCGACCTCTGGCCGGAATTTGGGTGCAACGGCAAGGAAGACGTCCGGGTCTGGCATATTCTCACCCACCGGAGCGGCCTGCACCAACTGCCCGCTGTCAACGCCCCGGAAGAACAGGCGGACTGGGAGCTGATGTGCGCCCGCATCGCCGCCATGAAACCTGTCGGGACGCCCGGCACCAAATGCGAGTACCAGGGGATTACCTATGCCTGGCTGCTGGGCGAAGTGGCGCAGCGGGCCGACGGCCGCGATTTTCGCCGGATCGTCACGGAAGACGTGCTGGTACCGCTGGGGATCGAACACGCCTTTTTCTTCGGCACGGCCAGGCCATATGCCGCCCCGGCCCTGAAGGTCCACCCAGGCGACGAACTGCCTTGGGCGGCACAGTTCATCAATAATGACGCCATCCGCCGTGGGCTGGTGCCTTCGGCCAACGGCCTGGGCACGGCTTATGCCCTGGCCCGGCACTATGCCGCGCTGCGGTACGACGTCGACGGCGTCCGCCTGCTGCGGCCGGAAACCGTGGCCAATGCCACGGTTCTCCGGCGGGCGGCAGACGATCCGGCCGGCGACAGCTGGGCGAAATTCGGCCTGGGCTATGCCTTGTGCGGGCCGGAACCCGAGTCGGGCCGGATGTTCGGCCATGGCGGCGCACTGGGCGCGGAAGGTTTGGCGGACCAGCAGACCGGCCTGGCCATTGGCTTCACCAAAAACCAGGTCACTCCGACCCATCCGGTGCATCCGGTCCGCGACCGGATTTCCCAATTACTGGGGCTGCCGACCCGGCACTGGTAAAAGAACCAGGACCTTGTAAAACTTAAAACTTTGGATTTAATCTTTATGTTGTACTATTATGGGGTACGTGCAGGTGTCCACGACATCGCACCAGACGACCTCCGGATCGGCCGCAAAATATTGCAGTTTTTTCTCGAACTGGTCCCATAGGCCGGCGGCATCCAGCATCTCGTAACTGTGCCCCCAAAATAAAAAATGCCATTTTCCTGCTTGGCGGCCAGAAAACGCCGGTAAAAATCGCCATCCAAAAAATGGCAGGAGGGATGAAACACCATGGGATGGCGGTACTGTCCGACATGCTCCGTCCGTTCCACGGTACGGCCGTAGGCGAAGCCGGCAGCCAGCAACGCGTCAGCGGTGCTCGGGGTATGGAGACCGCCCGGCCAGGCAAAACCGCGGCAGGGCCGCTGAAACACGTCTTCCAGGTAATGCCGGGCGTCCAGCGCCGCCTGAACGAACTGCGCGTTTGGCGTGATAGTTCCGCAGCAACTCCGTCAGGCGGCTCCCGATCTTGAAATAACGCCGATATAAAAAAAGGAGTTACACGACGGCGCCAATCACCTCCAAATATCCGGAGGGCGGAACCGCCACTTTCGCCAAGCCGGCCTGATTCGGGCAAGCCGTGACGGCCGCCTGGCCCAGGACATCAAACGCACGGACGGCCGCCGGCACCGTTTCCAAATCCAGAATCACCTCATGACGATGGGTGGCATTGACGATCAGGTGCGGACCTTTTCCGGGCGCAACCGGAACGATCCTATCCGCGTCATAAACCGCTGTGATCGTCTCGTTTTTGCCATACGCCGTCACTTGCGGATAACTCAGTTCGGGATGAAGCGGCACGAGTCTCCCCAGTTGCAGCGTATTCTGGTGGTCAACGACGAATTTCATCCAGAACGTTATCATGTCCCGATGGCGTGCCGGAAGCTCATCCAGGACAACGGAGATTTGGGGCACGCTGAACAGAACATTGAGGATTTGCAGTGCCGCGATTTCCGCGCTGTCTTCCGGCGACCAGGTGGTCATGTCGGAATGGACGGCGGTATCGCCCGCCAGCAACCGGATATCAATGGTGCGGACCCGGTTTTCCAACAGATCGTGAGCGCAGTCGGCGGCCCGGAACAGGTTGCCGTATTTGCGAATCGCCGGTCCGATATAAAGCTGCCGGAACTCGATCAAAATCTCGGGGTTCAGTATTTTGAGTCGCCGGATCGTCTCGGAGAGCAAGCGATCAACCGCTTCCGGGAGGCATTTTATATCACATCCGGCATAATTTTTATCAACCGCCGGATCTTTTCGTCCGACGAGATGGAATTGGTCGATGAAATCCAGTTTCAGACCATCGATTTTCCATTCCCGAACGGCTCGCTCATAAGTCTGGATAATGTACTCACGCACGTCCGGGTAGCGCGGATCCAACGTTCGGGTATCGGCCGCTTCCGGATTTAAATATTTCCCCTCAAACCGGGCGAAAATTTCTTTGGCCTCGCAACCGACGAACGGCACGGCAAACCACAGCATGTAGCGAATTCCCCGGTCATGGAATTTCCGGACATGCCGGGCCATATCGGGAAACTTGCCGGGGAATGGCTGCCACGCGCCGCAACTGGCATACGAACTGCCGCCGCCCTCGGTCGCCTCACATTGCCAGCCGTCGTCCAGAATGATCGTTTGCAATCCCGTTTCTGGAAGACGTTCGAGGTCGCGTTCCACGGTTGCCGCGGAAACGTCCTTTTGATATTGATACCAGGTGGAATAGAGCGGCAACCGCGCGGCAGCCGGTACGGGCGTCGGGGCATATTCCGGCATGGCGGCATACCAGTCGGACACCTGCCGCAGGCTCTCGGCATAAAAGAGCGGCCGCCGATCAATCCGCACCGAAAACCGCGCCTGGCAGCGCGGCGCTTCTTCCACCGAATAAAGGTCGATCTCCGTCGAAATAAACCCTTCGGTTTTTTCCCGGGGCCCCGCGGAAAAGAAACTGTCGCGGATGGCATCGGAAAGGGCGAAGGTCAGACAATTGACCCCGTCCAAGTTCATAAACGAACAGACCGGGGCGTTACGCACCAAACTGGAATGCGTTTTGCCGCCATTCCACCACCATGGCAGGTAGTGGTGACTTTCGGCCAGCGTCGATTTCGGATGCCATTTTACCTGGTTGTCTCGATGTGGAACCGCAAACGCCAGTTTGAGCACTGGAAGCGTCCGGGGCACGTCGGATTGCAGGTTCCAGGTGGCAATTTCCAGTTTTTCCTCCGGAGACTCACTGCTGAAAGCGATCTCCCATCCATTCAGATCCCCCGTCAGAGCATACGTCATGAATGCCGTGGAATAATTCATTGATATGGGCCTCATTAAACCTTAAAACGCACAATCAATTGAACCAAAAGTCGCGGTGGGCGTACTATACACAACATCCAAATACCAGCGCGCCGTCATTCCAGTGGCACCTATGGGGCAAGAGGAAAAGACAAACACGATCTCGCAAATTGACATCCAATACCATCGTGATAAGGTTCCCGCAAGTCTTCGTCAGAAGGGGTGTCTTCGCGGGGAGTCAGGGAGAGTGTAGGGCATGAAGTTTCGGTATAGCCTGGCGGTGTTGGGTGCCATGCTTTTTATCGGCGGCTGCACCACATCCACTCTCAAAAAAATTGAGGTCACGGAGATTCGCGGCGATCCGGGAGACGGGCTACGTCTAACCGCGCGGCTTGAGAGTGAGTCCGCGCAGCAGATGCACACCCCATGGTCCTCCACCAGTCTGCTGGTGTTTTTTCATCCTCTACTTTGGCACGGCAAAACGTGGGATATCCGGCGCAAAGAATCGGTTGTCTTGCAACGGCCCGACTCTGGAATGGGTGTCCGCGAAGACCGAGAGATCTTCGTTAAGGCGACGAACTCCCCCTTTCTTTTGGCCAATGCTTCGGAGATGAAGAAGCACCAGGAGTTGATTTACCGCTACGTCATCACGCTGCTTAACGACGCCCGCCGAAAGACCGGTGAAGAGGCGGAGACTTGGGACGGGGACGCGATGTACGAACAGGTCCTCGCGATGTGCGAGCAGGAAGCGGTGGCAAACCGCGGCGACGACGTTTTCGGGCGAAAACTGGCACGCCTGCCGTACACGGTTGAGCGGGCCGAATTGCCGATGGCCAATTACACGGTAACGGTGGCATACACGGATGTCGAGGTGACAAGCACCGGAACCCGCACGGTGACCTACTACAGCGTTACCACAACCGGTTCCATGCCATTGCTCGATCCGATGTCGGAATTCGATGTCCGGATCGTCAGGCAATTCGCCTCGCTAAAAAGCGGCGACCTACTGGGAACCGTTGACGACACGTATGAGATCCGACGAAAACAGGGGGGGGATGATGATGTTCTCCAGCCCCTACTTGAAGAGACAAACCGGAAAGAAGGAGACCCAAGATGAAACGGCTGGCAATCATGGCGTTGGTTACGGCAGTGTGCGCGGGATGTACCACGGCCGAGAAATACAAAAGCGTGAGTGTGGAAACCGACGGCTCGGGCAAGGTCATCCGCCGCGTGGAGAACGAATCGGTGAAGCAGACCGATTCAGCGAACAAGAAGCTGGAATTCAAGCATATCCAGTTGTAGTTTGCGTGGGCGGATGCGACTCTCGTCGTGTCTCGTTGCGGAGTCCGCATGGTCCGGCAACCCATTGTGCATCCGGGAACAACGGCGGCTTGCCCTCGGGGGGGAAGCGCATTAGGTTGCGGGGGAGTAGCGAAAGGGCTCCGCAATGATCAGTCAAGCGTTGGTGGAAATCCTGGCCTGTCCCGCCTGCGACAGCCGGCCGCCGGTCCGCCTGGACGTCGACGGCACCCGCCTGGAATGCACGGTCTGCGGCCGGCGCTACCCGGTGGAGGACGACATTCCGGTCATGCTGCCCGAGGCGGCGGAACTGCCGGTGGCCGAAGCCGTCACGCCGTAACAAAGGTCAGGTACAGGGCGCGCACGGCTTTCTCGTAGTCGTCTTCCTTGACGCCGACGATGATGTTCAGTTCCGAGGCGCCCTGGTTGATGATGCGGACGTTGACCCCTTCGCCGGCCAGGGCGGTGAACACCTTGGCGGCCATGCCGGGAGTGTTGGCCAAATCCTCACCGACGATCGCGATCAGGGCCAAATCCTCCACCAGTTCAATCCGGTCCGGATTGACCGCGCGGCGCAGTTCATCCAGGACAATGTCGCCCTTGTCCGCCAGCCGCTTTTCCTCCAGAATGACGCTCATGCTGTCGATGCTGGTGGGGCAGTGCTCAAAGCTGATGCCGTGCCGGGCCAGGACGCCGAGGACATTGTAGACGAACCCGACCTCCTTGTTCATCAGGCTCTTTTCCAAATTGATCATGCAAAAGTGTTTTTTGCCCGCAATGCCGGCGATCTTGTACTTGCTCTCGCTGAACACCGGCACGATCAGGGTGCCGGGCTCTTGGGGATGATTGGTGTTCTTGATATTGATCGGGATCTTGGCTTCGCGCACCGGCAGAATGGCCTCGTCGTGAAAGACGCTGGCGCCCATATAGGAGAGCTCGCGGATCTCGCGGTAGGTCACCTGGTCCATGTGGCAGGGGTGCTGGACAATGCGCGGGTCGGCCATCAGCAGTCCCGAGACATCGGTCCAGTTCTCGTATAACTCGGCCATTACGGCGCGGGCGGCAATGGCGCCGGAGATATCCGAGCCGCCGCGGGAAAAGGTCTTGATCTTGCCGTGCAGGTCGCGGCCGTAGAACCCGGGCATGACGTACCGCTTCGTCTCATCCGCCATGGCCTGCCCCAGCGCTGCATAGGTCTGGGGCTGGACATTGCCGTCGGCATCCATCACCACGTAGTCCTTCGGGTCCACAAACTCGGCTCCCAAGAACGCCGCCATGATGCGGCCGCTGAAATATTCACCGCGGGAGGCGATGAAATCGCGGGAAGCGCCGGCCTCGACCTCGCGATGAAAGGTGGCGAGCTCGGCGGCCATGTTGGCGGCCACGCCCAAGTCCTGCTCGATTTCCAGGAAGCGCTGGCGGAGTTGTTCAAAGGGCGTTGTGAACCCCGTCTTGGCCGCCGCCATTTCATGGCAGAGATAGAGCAGGTCGGTGACCTTGTGGTCGTCCTTGTGACGTTTGCCGGGCGCGGACGGCACCACCACGCGCCGGCGCGGGTCGCCGTCAAGGATCGCCTTGACCTTGCGGAATTGATTGGCATCGGCGACGCTGGTGCCGCCAAATTTGCTCGCGATCCGGCCCATGATCACCGGCTCCTTTTGAGATCGTCAGGTTGCAACACAAAGCCGCATAACATATTCCACTCATCCCTGAATGACAGTGGCCTGGCCTGCTCGTCGCGGTTGGGGGCATGATCGTTTTGTTGGTTGGCCCCCCCTTTTCAAAAAGGAGGCCCCAACCCCGTCCGATAAAACGGTCATGTCTTCGCGTGGGCGGGATTATTTGCCGCGGGCGGCATTCTTTTTGCGCGTGCGCATGGCCTGTTCGCGCGGGCTGAGCCGTTTGAAGGCCTTGATGCGTTCCTTGCGCTCGGGATCGTTTTCCTTGCGCTCGCGGAAGGCAATGGTGATCGGCATACCGGATTCGGGATAGAACGCCTCGCGCAGGCGGTTGGTCAGGAAGACGCGGTAGGCCGGCGGGCAGAGCCGTTCATGGTTGACGAAGAGGGTGAAACGCGGCGGAATGTTGCTGACCTGGGCGCCATAGAACAGTTTGAAGACCCGGCCGCCGGCCGCCGGCGGCGGGGTACGCGCCAGCAGGTCGCGGAGAAACTGGTTGAGCACCGCCGTGGGCACGGTGATGCCGCGATTGTCATAAACTTGGAACACCGCCTCGGCCAGGGTGTCCAGCGACCGGTCCTTGAGGGCCGACAGCACCGCCACCGGCGCATGGGACAGAAACGGCAACGCCTCCTTGAGCGCGTCACGGAAGCGGTTCCGGGCCACCGCCATGGGGGCGAGATCCCATTTATTGGCCACCACCACGCACGGTTTGCCGGAGTCGACAATGAGCGAGGCGATGCGCCGGTCCTGGGCGGTGGCGGGTTCGGCGGCGTCCACCACGAACAGGGCCAGGTCACAATGGTCCATCGCCTTTTGGGCGCGGTCCACGCTGAAGAATTCGACCACGGTGTCGACCTTGGACTTGCGGCGCAGCCCGGCGGTGTCCACCACCACGGCCGCCAATTCACGGGTGCCGGCTTTCAGAGTGATGGGCACGTCCACCGCGTCGCGGGTGGTGCCGGCGACCTCGGAGACAATCATGCGTTCCTGGCCGGCCAGGCGGTTGACAATGGAGGACTTGCCGACATTGGGCCGGCCCAGGACCGCCAGGCGGAACGGCTTGCCGGCGGGTGACGTGCCGTCGGTCGCGAAAGCCCGGCCGGGCGCGCCGCGCGGCACGCCCTTGAGCGCGGCGTCCAGCAGGTCGTTGATGCCGCGGCCGTGCAGGCAGGTGACGGCCACCACGGAGTCGAAGCCGAGGCCGGCAAACTGGTGTGCCGCCGCGTCCCGCAGTTCGGGGCTGTCCGCCTTGTTGGCGGCCACCACCACGCGCCGGCCGAAGGTGCGCAGGAACTGGGCGAGTTCGCGGTCGAGCGGGGTTTCCCCGGCCTGGGCGTCGGTGACCAGGATCAGGGTGGCGGCCTCGCCGGCCACCGCCTCGACTTGGGCCCGGATCAGGCCGTCAAAGACGCCGGTGGCCTTTTCGTCGGTGTAATTGCCGAGGCCGCCGGTGTCCACGATCTGAAAATGGCGGTTGTCATCCTCGGCGGCCGCCATGATGCGGTCGCGGGTGACTCCGGCCTGTTCATGGACAATGGCCATGCGCCGGCCGACAATGCGGTTGAACAGCGCGGACTTGCCGACATTGGGCCGGCCGACAATGGCGATAATGGGAAGAGACATCGTGGTTTCCGGTTTGGGATGGGAACGTTGAAACTAGGCAAGGCCGCCGGAACACATTCAGGACACCCGTCTCACGGAAGGCTCCACCAGCAGGAGAAAATGGCAACTGGACAATATAGCGTGCGGGGCGCGGATGACACGGGGAGGGCGGCGTAGGTGGAGTGTATGACCGTTTAGGCGGATAATGTTGGGAACCCCCTTTTGAGGAAAGGCGGTTCCCAAACCCTCCGTCAAACCTGTTTGTTCCTTGTAATCCGCAGGGCGCTTCCACCACAAGCCATGCTGGCAACTCATTGC
>CAITYL010000395.1 GCA_903896595.1 uncultured Lentisphaerota bacterium | reverse complement strand
GGCTTCGCGTAGCTGTGGCGCGTTTCCGGTTGGCTTTGAAGCGGGCGTAGTCCAATAGTTCTTGCCGTTCGGCTTCCGGCAGCGCCTCCAATAGCCGCAACCATTCCGTCTTGAGCGCGGCGTCCGCGTTTTTGCCGGTGGCCGGTTTGGCGGGGAGCTGTTCCGCGAGGCTCAGGATTGGCGCCGCCGCACCGGGATAGGGAATATTGGGCGCGGGCAGCCCCGCCTCCCGGGCCAGCTGTACCAGTTGCCGTTGGGCCTAGCGTCCCGGTGTCCGCGCGCCGGTTTTCCAGCCGGACACCGAATTCACTGTCCCTAATTCTACAAGGCCAGACGACTTGCAATAAGGCTTTCGATGGCTTGAATGAGATCCTCGGCCTGCGACGCAAGTTCCGTGAGTTCTTCGGCGGAGAAAGACGGCATGTCTTTGTAGTCGCCGTCGCTCATACGGCCACGCCTTCCATAAAAACCTGTTTCATGAAAGGTGTCCGGCCGGCGAGCGTGGCGAGTTCCACATCGGAAGTCGTTTTGAGGTCGAATACCGCATCGGCCGCAAGTTCCACCACCGTCGCCGCATCCCTCACGGCACGAGCCGTCCGCCAGTCCTCGCCACCATCGACCACCACCAAGACGTCAATGTCAGAGCCCTCGCTTGCGCACCCTCTCGCCGTGGAGCCGAAGACCAGCATCTTGCGCAGCCGCCCGCCAAACCGCGTTTGCAGGGCGTCCCGAAGCATTCGTGCTGAATCCATGCGATCCATGATCCATTAACTCCTTGGCTTTGGTATATCAAAAACCCGCTCTAACTCAAAGATAATCACCGTCTAACGACTTTTCAAGACGACACATGCGTGCGCCGTGGGGATATGCGCATTTCACTACGTAGGTGGTGAGGGAATGGTTCGGCCAACCCCCTTTCAAAACCGCCGACCCGGCGTTTTTGAAAGGGGATTCCAAAGGGACCGGTCCCTTTGGCAGGGGCCTGGGGGCGGCGCCCCCACATCATTGGCTTCGCGTAGCTGTGGCGCGTTTCCGGTTGGCTTTGAAGCGGGCGTAGTCCAATAGTTCTTGCCGTTCGGCTTCCGGCAGCGCCTCCAGCAGCCGCAGCCATTCCGTCTTGAGCGCGGCGTCCGCGTTTTTGCCGGCGGCTGTCTTGGCGGGGAGCTGTTCCGCGACGTTCAGGATCGGCGCCGCCGCACCGGAATAGGGGATATTGGACGCGGACAGCCCCGCCTCGCGGGCCAATTGCACCAGTTGTCGTTGCGCATAGCGTCCCGGCGTCCGCGCGCCGGTTTTCCAGCCGGACACCGTTTGCTGGGCGACCTTGCAGCGCGCGGCCAGCTCGGCCTGCGTCAATAGCAGCCGGTCCAAGATCGCCAGCACCACCTTGCCCCAGTCCACCGTGCTTGCCATCGCGTTTGCGCGCCCCTCTGGTTCATGATTTTCATCTTTTTGTCGGATGAAATCTCACGCGCGGGCAACCGAATACTAAAAATGAAGTAAAGATCATTTGCATTGTGGTAAAATGTGGTATATAATCAGATCAAGATTTTTTATCACGCTCATAAGTGGGTGGTATATGGGGGGAAAACACCATGCGGGCAGTTTCCACTTCTTCACGGTCTCTTAACTCTTGCATGGACCGAAGCGGCGCTCAATACACGCCAAAAAGCTGTTTCTCCTCGCCCGTCGGGCGACGATTGCGCCGCGCGCCTTTCCTCCATTTTCCACTGCTAAAATTTCTGTTAGTAGTTGCGGCGCTATTCGTCTTCTCGTTGTCCAGCCAAGCCGAGACACGCACCGGTCTTTTTGGAGCAAAGGGTAGCCAGGCATACTACGCAATTGCTGTTCCCGCTGGTCAGTCAACCTTGGTTATCAAAACATGGGGTGGTACCGGTGATTGTGACCTCTACGTCAAGTTTGGTTCCAGGCCCAGCACATCCAACTACGATTATTGCCCTTACTTTTCTGGCAACACAGAAACCGTTACTGTCAACAATCCGTCTGCAGGTGACTGGTACTTCATGATTCGCGGTTACAGCGCCTTTTACGGTATGTCCTTGAGTGCTGATTATTCCACTCCAATTACGGTTCCGGCCTCGCCCACGGGTTTGATCGCCGCCGGGGCCTCCAGCTTCATTGGGCTGGTTTGGCAAGACAATGCTAACAACGAAATTGGTTACAGGGTCGAACGGAAAACCGGATCGGGAGGGATATGGGGATTGTATACCACCGTGGGGGCGAACGTTACATCCTACACGGATTATTCAGTGGCTGCCGGCAACACGTACTATTACCGCGTCTACGCCTACAACACGGCGGGCTTTTCCACCAATTACTCCAACGATGCTTCTGCTACGATCACCGCCCCCAGCGTCACAACGCTCGCCAACGGCCAAGACCTCACCGGTCGTTCGGGCGCAACGGGTAGTGTGGCTCATTACAAGATTTACGTCCCCGCCGGCCAGTCCGCTTTGCTTGTCAGAACGCTAGGTGGCACCGGCGATTGCGACCTCTATGTCAAGTTTGGCTCCCCAGCCAGTACCTCCAATTTTAATTATCGCCAAAACCTTTTAGGCAACGAAGAGACTATCATTGCCGACAATCCGGCTTCGGGCGACTGGTATATTATGCTTTACGGCACCAACGCCTTCTCCGGCATGTCGTTGGGAACCGTCTATGTAATGCGCGTCGCCACGCCCTCCTTCAGCCCCGGCGGCGGAACCTACTCTAACCCACAATCCGTCACGATTTCCTGCGGCACCAGCGGAGCGACCGTCCGCTACACTACCGACGGCAGCGAGCCAACCTCCGCTTCGGTTCAATACACCGGTCCGATTGCGATCAACAGCACCACCACACTCAAGGCCAGAGCGTTCAAGTCTGGCATGCTTGACAGTTACACGACGGTACCTGCCCTCTACACGATTACCGCTTCTAACAATGTCACCACGCTCAACAATGGCCAGGTGCTCACCAGCCGGTTTGGAGGGACAGGCAGCTTGGTGCATTACAAGATTTACGTTCCCTCCGGTCAGGCGAGCCTAGTCATTACGACATCGGGCGGCACCGGCGACTGCGACCTCTACGCCAAACTCGGCTCCCAGGCCAGCACATCCATCTATAGTTATTCTTCACAAGGCTACACCAACAATGAAACTGTCACCGTCAACAGCCCGGCATCGGGTGACTGGTATATCATGTTGCGTGGCTACGGCACCTACTCCGGCGCATCCCTTCAAGCGACCTACTCGGCCAACGCGGGTTACGCATTTAAGCTCCCATTGCCCAGTAGTTATCTGTGGCCGTGTACCACCCAAGCAGGGGAAGGTGATACTCATACGGGCAACAACTTCTATTCACTGGACTTTGCTCGATCTTCCACATGGTCAAGCAGTTCGGATGTCCCCATCTATTCAATGCATGCCGGCAAGGTAATTGACGGCTTTTGGGGTCCACCCAATACAACCGCATATGGAACAAAGTATAAGGGTTTCCCCCTAAGTGGAAATGGGTATTTTGTTCGCATAGATATGGACCAGGATGGGAACCAAAACACCGGAATAACCACCGTATATTTGCATTTCAAGTATCCCCCTAGCGTGTCGCTCAATTCAATCGTCACAGCAAGCACCGTTTTAGGTTATATGGGAAATACTGGTAATAGCAGTGGCACTCATCTGCATTTTACAGTCAGATACAATGGAATTGGCACTGATGGTCAATCAGAACTTGAAAGAATGCTTATCGAAGGAAGAAAGCTTCGCGATTTCAGAACCGGCACCAGTTATAAATCAAAGCGATAATTAAGAAGTATTCAATTCTACATTTATTTCTATTGGGGGTAAATACCCCTACCTTCTAGGTCGCTTCAATGCTTTGGTAATAACGTCGGTAGAGGCCAAATCGTTCCTGCACGCATCACCGTAACCCTCTTCTGATGTACTACTTTGCAATAACCTCGCGAGGTTATTTTCGGATAACGAAAAAGGAAGTCACTACGAACGAATCCGCAAATACTAGGCGATGCTGGCGTTGCTTCCTAATTGGTTTTTTGCTGTTCGATATCCCGGCCCGTGTGGCGGGGAGGATTCATATCAGCACATGAAAATTCATGATATATGATTAAAAATATAAACTTCACACATGTCATAACCATAGCATTTACATGCGGTGTTATTGCCGTTTTCTATCATTTTTATAACCTAAAAAACGATATAAAGATAACAGTAATAGATATTCCACTGTTTTCGACACCAATTAATATTATTTTGCCATTACCTATCTCCGATTCAAGCAAAATAGCAAGTGTCATTGATGATGGTAGTCTGCAAGACGGGCATGAAAAAGTGGCTACAGACTTCACTTCATCAGAGATTGCGGCAAAACTGGCTGCCGCCGCGACTCAAGAAGAGAGGGCAGAGTATGCCGCCGTGATTGCCGCATCGGGACAACGCCCCGACATTCTGGGGCTTTTTTCCGCCATAGAAGTTGCAACGGGCGATGATCGAGAGACGCTCGCCCGCAGTCTCCAGGCTTTAAATAACCCCGAGATTGCGTCCGATCTCTTGTCTTTTCTTATACGTAATGTCGATGATCCCGTTGTTGCGGATCAAGCCCGAGACGCACTCGCCCGTATTATCGCTCCGGAAGATATTAGCCAGATCAATCAAACGCTACCCGTTACGCCAGAAAAGGAACTTGTCCGGTCTTATCTCCTTGACGCCCTTTCGCGAATAACCAATCCCGATTCCGTTAACGGATTAGTCCAGCTTTGTGAACGTTCAAAAGACGCGGGCGTCTATTCTTCCGCCGCCACCGCTTTGGGTGAAATAGGAACGCCAGAAGCCGTTTCATCAATGATAACACTCATTGAAGACACTGCCACGAAGGATGTCAACCACCCATTCTCTAAAGCACTTATGTCGGTTACCAACAAAGATGCGCGGCCTTTAATGGAAGAGGAATTTATTGAGACGACAAACCCTGTGGTGTTATATGCCATGGCTTACGCTCTCGGAGCGTTAAGCGATTAGCATCACCTTGCATAAAAAATTGGCCATGAGAACAGAAAGAGTGCTCATCGCCAACAAGTGTAATGACAACATAAAGGAGGGGAAGATGATGAAAAAGTTTTTTATGGCGGTGTTGGTGACGGCCATGGTCTCCGTAAACTTTGGTTGCGCTTTGCTGATCAGCGGAAAGACGCAACAGGTTACGTTTGACAGCAATCCGGCCAAGGCGGATGTGTATGTCGATGGCAGCAAGGCTGGCGTCACTCCGTGCGTTGTTATCATGCATAGGAGCAAAATGCCGCCAAAAGTTGAAATCAAAAAAGAGGGCTATGACGATGCTCGGGTGGCGGTGGCGAGCCGATTGAATTACTGGGTTATTGCGAACATTATTGGGAGTTATTCTTCCACTACCAGTACAACCGTGGACATGTTGGTGGATGACGGTGCGGCCACGGTGGAGTATGATCCGAACCGGTATTTCACCACGCTGGAACGAAGCAAGGATGCGGGGGATGAGGATACCGGAAGCATTGATGAAGACCGGCCGCACAAAAGCAAGCGCAGCCAGGAACGCGCCGAAGAGAAAGTCCGTTCAAAAACGTTGCGGTTTGTCGTTGTGAACTACAACAACCTGGTGATCGACATTTCCCGTGGTCAGGGAGAAGCGCTGTCAACCTTGTATGAATTGCTTGGCGTCAAGCCCGAACAACAGGGCGACGCGCTACAAAAGCTCAAGGGTCTTTATATCAAGTGCAACGACGCCGTGGAGTTTGGGCGCGCCATTGAGATCTCGTTCCCGCGTCCGGATGGCGGAACAAAAACCACCCCTTGAAAAAAGCATGAATAGTTTGTCCGCAATTATGACTTGGCCATGCAGTTGCACCAACTCCGTCGGCGCTGTCACAAGACGCAGGCGGAGATTGCGGCCATTATCGGTGTCACCCAAAGCGCCGTTGCCCGGATTGAAAGCGGGCGCGCGTTGCGGCTGGACACGATCTACCGTTATGCCGCCGCCTGCGGGTGTGCCGATCTCCGGCTGCGACTGGAACATCGCTGACAATTGAAGTATGCGCCAGCACGGTCGCGCTGACATTCAGCGCGGGAGCGCCGCCCCGTGCTGGCCCGCGCAAAATCTGGATACCGCGCATGGTTCGCCCTGAGTCGCGGGGACTTCCGGCATTCAGCGGCATTTTCTTATCAAACGTTTCCCAAAAGCCGCGCGGGGCGCGGCTTTTGGGAAAGGAGATTCTCAAGGGACGAAGTTCCTTGAGCGGGGCCTGGGGCAGCGCCCCACATCATTGGCTTCGCGGAGTCCGGGTCCGTTTCCGGTTGCCGCCGCGCATCACGTCCCGGCGTCCGCCGATCAATTGGCATTTTACTCAATGGCTGAGTAGATTTACTCAGTAATCGACTTGCGGGGGGTTGTCATGTACGCGCGCCCACAGTTTCAGGCCCTGTCCCACGCCTTGCGCCAGCATGCGTCGCTGATCCATGTCCTGATCGGACCGCGGCAAGTGGGCAAGACCACCCTCGCCCGTCAACTCGCCCAGAAACTGCGGTGGCCGTCCATCTATGCCAGTGCCGACGCCGCTCTGCCGCCAGGACCGGAGTGGATCGAAACCCATTGGCAGGCGGCCCGCCGTCAGGCAACAGCCTCGACCCCGGTTCTGCTGGTCTTGGATGAACTGCAGAAAGTGCGCGGCTGGAGCGAGACCCTCAAACAGCTTTGGGACAATCGCCCCCCCGCCTGCGACATTCGTCTGCTGGTGCTCGGCTCGTCCGCGCTCATGATGCAGCATGGGTTGACGGAAAGCCTGGCGGGGCGTTTCTTTCTGCACCGTTGCGGGCACTGGTCGTTTCCCGAATGTCGGGACGCCTTCGGCTGGTCGCTGCCGGAATGGATCTACTTCGGTGGTTATCCAGGCGCGGCGGCCTTCCGTAACGAAGAACCGCAGTGGAAGCAGTACGTTCTGGATTCCCTGGTGGAACCGACGTTGTCACGCGATGTGCTGCAACTTCAGAAAGTCACGAAACCGGCTCTGCTACGCCATCTGTTTCTGCTGAGCGCGGCGCATCCGGCCCAGATCTTGTCATACAATAAGATGCTCGGGCAGTTGCTTGATGCCGGCAACACCACGACGCTCGCGCACTACCTGGTATTGCTGGACACGGCCTTTCTGCTGAGCGGCCTGCATCTTCATTCGGGCAACGCGATTCGGCAGCGGGCGTCCAGCCCGAAACTCGTCTTGTGGAACAACGCCTTGGTCAGCGCGGTGGGCGGCGGCACCTTTGCGCTTGCCCAAGACGACGGCGGCATCTGGGGCCGGCTGGTGGAGAATGCCGTTGGCGCCCACCTGCTCAATGGCTTGCCGCGTCCCGAATTCGACCTGCGTTACTGGCGGGATGGCGACGGTGAAGTGGACTACGTGGTGATTCGGGGTGGCCAGACCTGGGCCATGGAAGTCAAAAGCGGCCGTGGCGCCAAACTCCCCGGCATGGATTTGTTTCGCCGCCGTTATCCTGAGGCCCGCGGACTGTTGGTCGGCGGCAACGGCATCCCCCTCGACGAATTCTTCACCGCGTCGCCACCGGAGTGGTTCACCTGAGACGCGCCAAACGGGGGTGCCGCCCCACATCATAGTTTTGCCTATCCCTGGGCACAGACACGCAGGCAGGATTGCCTGCTTGACGTTCTCACCGGCAAGAGTGCCTGTGTCACGTTCCGGACAGGCAGGATGACCTGTCTCGCCTTTACCTTCAGCCTGGCCCGGCTTGGCGGGCGTGGTGGCGGAGGGCGGCGGGGTAGTCGCCGGCGAGCAGGGCGGCGAGGGCGGCGCCCTGACGGGCGGCGGGGCTGCCGGGGACGATTTCCAGGGCGCGGGCAAAGTGTCCGGCCGCCGCGCCGGGATCGGCCGGGAGGGTATCGAAACCGCGCCGGACCTCCTGGCCGGCGGCGGCGGCGAGCTGGTGGAGCGCGGCCAGGGCGGTATGGCAGCGCGGGCACTCGCCGGTGCCCGCCTCGGCTTGGCGGCGGCAGGTGGGGCAGGCGATCATGCGTTGCCTTCGACGTAGAAGAGGATGTCTTCGATTTCGCGGCGGGCGTTGGCAATGGCGTCGGCGTCGTTGACGTTGCCGGCCCGTTGCAGGCGGGCCATGGCCTTGGTGAGGTCCTGGAGGTCGACGGCGTCCATGTGCGGCTTGAGCGTTTCGATGCGCTGGAGGAACTGGGCGTCAATCGGCGTTTCCGGCGCGGGGCGGGGGATGGCGTCTGGGGTGGCGCCACCGCTTTCGGCCTCATCGTCATTCACGTCTCCGTCATCGTTCTCGTCGTTGTCGTCGTCCGGCCCGGCGAGAGCGTCATCGGGATACAGCGCCGCGAGTTTTTCGCGGGCGGCCGTGAGCTGTTCGGGATTGAGTTCCTTGAGCGCGTTTTCGATGGCGATGGAGCAGGCTTTGCCGCTGCTTTGTTCGATGGCGGTGACGGCGAGGATGCCGTTGATGTCGAGGTTCATGTTGAGGAGGATGGGGCTGTTGTCGGGGGCGTCGGGATCGAGGTCGCCGATGGTGAACTGGCCGATGGGGATGTTCTGGCGGCAATCGCGGTGTTCGCCCTGGAAGATATTGACATTGACGGCATCCTGTCCGTCAACCACGGTGTAAAAGACCTTGCCGGCGCTGGCGGGAAGGGGGGAACCGGCTTTGATGACGGCCTCGAAGCAGTGCCGGTCAAGCCGGCCGCCCTGATAGCCGAGGCAGCTGACGCCGAAGGTGTAGGGGGTGATGTCGATGAGGATGCGGTGATGGCTTTCGCCCATCAGGCGGGCGGCCATGACGCCGGCGCCGTAGGCGACGGCGAGGTCGGGATGGACATCGGTGCGGGGGCGCTTGCCGAGGCGGGCTTCGAGGAGGTCGCGGATCATCGGCGTGCGGGTGGCGCCGCCGACGAGGACGATTTCGTCGATGGCGGCGGGGGCGAGCTTGGCCAGGGCGAGCGCTTGGTGGACGGAGGCGAGGGTCTTGTTGACGAGCGGTTCGATGAGCGCCTCCAGGTCGGCGCGGGTGATTTCGAGGGAGAGGCTGCTGGTGCGCTCGCCGGAAGTGGTTTCGAGGTGGTCCTCGACGATCTTGCTGGAGGCGGCGGCGGAGAGGTGGATCTTGGCGGCTTCGGCGGCGTGGCGGAGGCGGTTGAGGGAACGGCCGGTGAGCGCGCCATCCTTTTTATCGTGCGTTTCATAGTAATGGGTGACGAGGCGGTTGAGAAGAAGCTCGTCGAAGTCGTCGCCGCCAAGGTGGTTATCGCCATGGGAGGCGATGACTTCGACCAGGTCGGCGTCCATTTTGACGATGGAGACGTCGAAGGTGCCGCCGCCGAGGTCGAAGGCGAGGACGGTCTTGTGGACGGCGCCGGCATTGTTTTCGTAGGCGAGGCAGGCGGCGGTGGGCTCGTTGATGATGCGCAGGACGTCAAGCCCGGCGATGGCGCCGGCTTCGCGGGTGGCGGCGCGCTGGGCGTCGTTGAAGTAGGCGGGGACGGTGATGACGGCCTTGGTGACGGGCTGGCCGAGGGCGGTTTCCGCGCGGGTCTTGAGTTCGCGCAGGATCATGGCGGAAATTTCCTGCGGGCGAAACACATGGTCGGCCATCGTGACGGTTTCGGCGCTGCCCATCTTGCGCTTGATGGACTTGACGGTGCGGTCCGGGTGAAGGATGTAAAGGTTGCGCGCTTCCTGGCCGACGACGACGCGGCCGTCGCGGGACAGGCTGACGACGGAGGGGAGGATGGGGTTGCCGTGGTCCTCGACAATGACCACGGCGCCATCGCGGATAATGGCGACTTCGCTGTTGGTTGTGCCGAGGTCGATGCCGATGACGGGGTCGCTGGCGCTCATGGTTTCTCCACTGTGACATCCGCGGTGCGGATCGGGTTGCCGCGGAACAGGTAGCCCTGGCGCTGCACGTCCGCGACGCGGCCCGGGGGGACGCCGGCACCGGAAGCGGTGGCAACGGCCTTCATGGTTTTGGGGTCGAAGCCGCCGCCGCGTTCGGCGACAGGGGTGAGGTTAAGGGCGGCCAGGGTGGCGGCGGCCTTATCGGCGAGGAGTTGGAACGCCGCGGTGTCGCGGTCGGCCTGGCGGGTGTCCGTCCGGGCGCCGAAGAGGCGGGCGAGGAACGGCGGCGCGGGCGGCGGTTGGCGCGGCGCGCCGGCGGTGCGGCGGACGGTTTCCGCCAGGTCGAGGAGCGGGTCGAGGATTTCGCGCTGGGCCTGGAGCCTGGCCTCGGCGAGACGGCGGTTACCTTCCTCAATGCGGTCGAAGCCGCGGGTGACTTGCTGAAGCGTCTGGGCGATGTTGGTTTCGGCGGCGGCGACGGAACCGCCGAGCTTGCGGTTTTCGCGGGTCTGGAGGTTGACTTCCTGGCGGAGCGCGGCGAGTTCGCCGAAGAGCTGGAGCAGGCCGGGGGCGGCGTTTTCCGGCGTTTCGGCTTCCGGCGCTGGCCGTTCTTCGGGGACGAGCGCGTCCAGCCATTCGGCGAAATCGGCGAGAATGGCCTGTTTGCGTTCGTCCCAGGCGGGGTCCGTCTCCGCGCCGTCCGCCAAATCGTCGTATCCGCTCTCGTCGTCAAGCGTCCCGGCGTCACCGGCGTCGTCCGCCAGTTCCACCGCGGCATGGTCAGCGGCCGGCGGCGGGAGGGTATCGTAGCCGGTGGTGGTCATTCCAAGGTCTCCAAATTGAGCTTGCGGATGTCGCGGAGCCAGGCGGCGAGGCCGGCGCCGCGGCGGCCGGCGGCGGCCCCGGTGGCGGCTGGGGCGGGGAAGAACTCCCCGGCGGTGGCGGCTGAATGGAGTTCGGCGGCGACGTAGGTGGCGCGCTTGAGCGGGGTGTTGACGGCGTTGTAGGCGTTATTGATCAGCTTGACGGCGTGCGGATCCTTTTCCGGCGGATGGAGGCGGAGCAGGGCCTGGTACGCCTGGCGGACGTCAGCGTCCGTGCAATGCTCGGGCAGGCCGAGGACGAGGAACGGGTTCATGGCGCGTGCCCCTCTTCTTCAAAGTTGAACGGGAGGTCGGGCTGGAGGCCGGCGGTGGCGGCGCCGGGGGGATGGCGGGGCTTGCCGCGCCGTTTCGGTTTTTCGGCGCGCTTTTGCAAGTTTTCCATGAGTTGCCGCATCGCTTCCAGCGTTTCCTCCGACAACTCTCCCGGCTCCAAGAAGTCGTCATCGTCATCGAAATCGCGCGGCGCGGTCGGCGGGCGGCGCGTTTTTCCGCCGGAACCGCGCCGGTGGGATGGCGCCGCGTCGGCGTCTTCGTAGCGGAATGAGAAGAGGCGGGGGACGCGGACATAAAGCGGCCTAACCTGCGCGGCGAATAATTTCGGGATCTTGGCGAAGGCGGCTTTCGCCATTTTGTCGGTGACTTTGGCGAGATAGTCGTCCAAGTCGGTGAAATCGGCGTCCTGGACGGCTTGGTCCAGAAGCGGCTGGTGCTCGGGATGTCCGGCCCGGACCAAGAAGGCGGCGAGGAGCAGTTGGTCGAGCAGGGCGTCCAGCCTGAAACCATAATCCGGCGCGCCGGCCCGGTAGATCATGGCCCAGTGGATGAGGATCGGCGCGGAGGCCTCGGCGGGGGTGATGGCGAGCAGGTTGCGGCAGAGACTCAGGGCGGCGCCATACAGCCAGGAATTGTCCGTGAGTTGAAACGGCTCCGGCGCGCGCGCCAGCAGCGGCAGCAGCGCCAGGCTTTCCGGGACGGCCTGGCCGGCGCGCCCGGCGGCGTCCCGGATGGGGCGGTGGATGTCCCAAGGGATACCGCCGTCAAAATGGATTTTGCCGGGCTGGGCGAGGAGGTGGCGCAGGTCGGCCAGCACGGTGCCGGCATTCATGAACTGGTTTTTGACACTCAGGGGGAGCGCGGCGGTCTTGAAGTCGGGAATGAACTCGCCGGCGATGCCGCGAATGGAGAGCGGCCGCCCGACCGCTTCCAGTTGCTTGCCGAGCGCGGTCTTGGCCTTGCGGTCATCCTCGGCCAGCCAGGCGGCGACCTCGGCCGCGAGCCGTTCATGCGGCGTCTGCCAGGTACCGGCCGCCAGCAGTCCGCGGACCGCCGCCCGGTCTTTTCTGGCCAGCGCTTTGCGGATGGAGACGAGGCGAAGCCGGTCATGCAGGACGGGCAGGTCGGGCGGCTTCACCGGCGCGGCCTGGGCGGCGGTAATCAGCGTCGCCGCCTGGTCCGTCGCCCCGGCGTCAAGATGCCGGGCAATCAGCCGCGACAGCACGGCGGGATCGTCCGGGAACGCCGCGTGCCACTGTTCCAGCGGCTTGGCGGAAGCGTCCGCCGCCGCCCAGCGCGCGAAGATTTCCGGGAACTTGCGGAAGGCCGCGGCGTCCCGGCAGAGTGCCGCGATGCGCTCTTGTACCTCTTCAAAGTGTTCGTTGGTCAGCTTGGCCAGGGTGTTGGCGGCGGCCAGGCGCACGGCGGCCCGTTCGTCGTTGTCATGAAACTGGCCCAAGCGCATGAAGTCGCCCCAGTTGTCCATGATATCGACGGCGTCCCCTTGGGTGAGCAGGGATTTCAGACCGGCCCGATAGGAGACCGCGGGCGTGAGGTGGCGGGCATAAAATGCCAGATTGTGTTTGGTGTCGTCCTTGAGGCACTGTTGCATGAAATGGTTGGCCAGGTCGCTGGCCAGCCCCAGGCGGTCTGCCGCGGCCAGACGGTCGCAGAAGGCGGCCAGGTCCCGCAGGCAGGCCGCCGATGCCTTTTCCGTGGGAATCCGGGCTTCAAGTGTCACCGCCTCTTCCCGGTGGGCGCCGCTTTCCCGCCCCTTTTGCATGCGCAACGCGGCCAGGCCGCCGCCTTCCCCGCTGCCGCCGCCGGCGGTGACGCCCGCGGCCAGCGCCGCTGCGGTTTTGGCGAGGGGCGAGGCCGCCGGAATCCGCGCCGCCAGCGCCGGCAGTTCGGCATCGCGGCTTCCGTAAAAGGCGTCCAGTAGTTGGATAAAGAGGCGCCACGGATACAGCGGCGACCGCCGCGAGACGGCGGCCAGCGCCGCTTCCGCGCCAGCCCCGTGCCGTGCCTCCACCAGCTTCCAGGCCGCCAGCAGCCCGGCCGCCTCCCCCTTCAGTGGGTGCGCCGCCGGAAGGTGTGCGGACTCCGCCAGTGCCTGAAGGTTCTCGAGCCCGCCCAGGATCAGCGCGGACAGCGGGTGCTCCACAGGGGCGTCCGCCGGAAATGGTTCCCGGAACAAGGCCAGCAACGCCGGATCCTGGCAGGCCAGCCGCGTCTCCGGTCGGAACAGCGGAAGCCAGTGCGGGTTGTTGGCGACCAGCGTGGCGAACAGCCGCGCCGCCTCTTCCGGCTGCGCGGCGGCCAGGAGTTCTTCCAGGCGCGCCTCATAGCCGCGCACCGCCAGCCGCAACTGCGCCGGCGGCAGGGCCGGCAGTTTGACGAGGTCGCGCGCCAGCGCCAGCGCCTTCCGCCCCCGCCCTTCCAGAACATAACCACGCAATTCCGCCAGTTGCGACGGTCTTGCGCCCCCATTCGGAGTGTTGTTTGGAGGTGTGTCCATCAGGCGTAATTTACTACAGGGAAAATGCTTTGCTTGGCGCCAGTTTCTTCCTCATGCAAGATGCTGCCCGCAAGCTTGCCGAACGTCATGATCGTCTTGAGTCACAGGGGCCTCCGGCATTCAGCGGCATTTCCTTCCCAAGCGTTTCCCAAAAGCCGCGCCGGGGCGCGGCTTTTTGGAAAGGGGATTCTCAAGGGACGGCGTTCCTTGAGCGGGGCCTGGGGCGGCGCCCCACATCAGGGCTTATAGACCACGGTTAGGTGAAATTTTAATTACCTTCAGCCTACAGCCTAAAAAGCTTCAGCCTAACGTAGTATAGTGCCGGCCATGGCGGATTTGGTCAATGAATTTTCCTGGTCGGTGTCGCGTCAGGGCTTGTTCGACGAGTGCCGGCGCGCCTATTACTACAACTACTACGGCGCCTGGGGCGGGTGGGACGCCGGCGCTCCGGCACGGATCCGGCTGTTGTACCGGCTCAAAAATCTGCGCAGCCTGGACATGTGGGCCGGCAGCATTGTCCACGAAGTGATCGCCGAAACGTTGCGGCGCTACGCGCTCAAGCCCGAGCCGGTCACGACGGCCGACCTGCAAGCCCGCGCCCGCGCCAAACTGCGTGCCGGCTGGACGGAGGCGGTCAACCGCGACTGGGAGCGCGCGCCCAAAAAGACCAATCTCGACGAGCTCTATTACGGCAACGGCCGCACCCTGCCGCCGGAACAGACTGAACGCATCCGTGACAAGGTCAATCATTGCCTCGCGGCCTTTGCGGACTCCGCAGTGCTGCGGGAGCTGCTGGCGGTCAATTACCTGAATTGGAAGCCGGTGGACAAACTGGACACCTTCCTGGTGGATGCCATCAAGGTGTGGTGCGCCGTGGATTTCGCCTATACCGGCGATGACGGCGTCCTGCACATTCTGGACTGGAAAACCGGGGCCGAGCGCGAGGAAGCGCTCCAGTTACAGCTCGCCTGTTACGCCTTTTATGCCGCCGACAAATGGTGCGCCCGCCGTGACGCCATCAAGGTCTGCGGCGTGTTTCTGAAGGAGGGCGCCCGGGTCAGCGAGTACGCGATCACGCCGGAGTTGCTGGCGGCGGCGCGCGACCACATTCTAGCCGGCGCCGGCGCCATGCGCGCACTGCTGGTCAATCCGGCCGCCAACCAGGCGCGGGAAGAGGATTTCCCGTTCTGCGATTCCGCCCGCTCCTGCCGCCGCTGTTTCTTCCGCGAAGCCTGCCCCCACGCCGCCGAGTTGGCGGTCGATGTTGGGGCCACCCTTTTGCAAAAGGGTGCTCCCCCCGCGCTTCGCGCTCCGTAGCCCCGGCTTTGCCGGGTCGCTCACATGTTCGCTCTACATCCCCCTTCCCAACCCGGCATAAACGGAACCAAAACGAACATCGAACATTCAACGTTCAACCTCCAAAATATCCAATATCCAACAAGGAATGTCCAAGGATGAAGGAAATGCCATTATTTCTGTTAAAAAGTACGCCCTTCTTTTACTTGGACATTGGACATTCCTTGTTGGACATTGGATATTCCTGCACTGATCCGTGCTATCTGTGTCATCCGTGGTTAAAACCTGTCAAACTTTTGTATCCTAAACCGGAGGGGCGCTTCAGCCACAAGCCATTCTGGCAAAACGCAGGATCAAAG
>CAITYL010000394.1 GCA_903896595.1 uncultured Lentisphaerota bacterium | reverse complement strand
CGTCTTCGACGATGACGGGTTCGTCCGCCCGAGGACGGGCGGCTCCCGGTTATGGGAAAGCGTCGTTACTTTTGAAAGCGCCTCTTTAAACAGGAGAAATCCGGAGAGAACGGAGAAAACGGAGAAAAACTTCTCTGTGGCCTCCTGTTCAAACTCCAGAACCACTAATGATAAAATACGTAGATACCGGTGGGCTGCCAGCCCTTGGCTCATCGTTTTCAAAAACCCTCACCCGGGCAGGAAACCGGGCGGGATTTCCGGCTTGGCCGCGCGCGTCATGAGGTCGCGGGCCGCCGCCTGGGGGGCCTTCCCCTCGTAAAGCACGGCGTGAACCGCATCAATCAGCGGTGTCTCGGCGCCGGCGCGGCGAGCCAGGGCCTGGGCGCTGGCCGCCGTGGGCACGCCCTCGGCGACCATGCCGCCGAGATCCCGTTCAATCTCCGCCAGCGACTGGCCGCGCCCCAACGCCTCGCCCACGCGCCGATTGCGGCTGTGGCGGCTGGCGCAGGTCACAATCAGGTCGCCGACCCCGCTCAAGCCGAAAAAGGTTTCCGGCCGGCCGCCCAGTGCCTTGCCTAGGCGCGCCATTTCGGCCAGACCGCGCGTCATCAGCGCGGCCTTGCTGTTGTCGCCCAAGCCCAGGCCGTCACACATGCCGGCGGCGAGGGCCAGCACATTTTTGAGCGCGCCCCCAAGCTCAACCCCGGTGACGTCGTCCGAGGTGTAGACCCGAAACGTGGCGTTCATGAACGCCGTCTGCGCCAGCACCGCATCGGCGGGCACCGCCGACGCGGCGACCACCGCCGTGGGCACCTGCCGGGCCACTTCCTCGGCATGACTGGGGCCGGAAAGAACCGTCAGCCGGACCGCATCGCCAAGCCGGTCCCGCACCAGTTCGCTCATGCGCAGCAACGAGCCCACCTCAATGCCTTTGGCCACGCTGACATACAGCGCCCCGGCCGGCATGACAGGGCGCAGTTTGTCCAACAGCCCACGCAGGTACTGGGCCGGCGCCGCCAGCACCACCAGGCCGGCATCCGCCACCGCCCGCGCCAGATCGGCCTCGATGACCAGTTCGGCCGGCAACGGCACGCCAGGCAGGAACCGCACATTTTCATGCCGGCTGCGGATCTCGGCCAAATAATCCGGGAACGGCCCCCACAACCGCACGTCATGGCCATTGCCCCGCAGAGTCAACGCCAGCGCCGTACCCCACCCGCCATCGCTTAAGACTGTCATTTTCATGAGCAAACTATAACCCGGCAGAACATTCATTTCAGCCCTGCCCCCGCACCGTCAGGGTACAGGACCGTTTTGTTGGACAATGTTGGGGCCACCCTTTTGAAAAAGGGTGCTCCCTTTGCGGATTCCGCAGGCCGCTTCAGCGCAACACTCCACGGCTGGGACAACAGGGGCGGACTGCGGAATCCGCAACAAGGAACAAAAAGGTTTGACGGAGGGTTTGGGAACCGCCTTTCCTCAAAAGGGGGTTCCCAAGCTATGTTATACTGCGCTAGATTGAGATTTTAGATTGCCTTCAGCCTAACGCAGTCCATAAGCTTGACGGCGCCGGGGTTCTCCGGTGCGCCCCCCAACCCTCAGAAACCGGCGTTCATCGTGGCCATCCAGCTCATCATTCGCAGTCGTCAGCCCGAACCGGGGGCCGCCTTCGCCACCGGCACGGCACACACCTTTGACGGCAAGCGCATCCGCTTCGGCAGCGGCCCCGAGTGCGATTGCGTCCTGCCGCCCGCCGCCGGCCTGCCGGCCGAGGTGGGCACGTTCACTGCCGGAACCGCCGCCCGGGGCGGCTGGCGTTTGGAGCCTGCACCGGGGGCCGACCTGCGACTTAATGGCAAACCAGTGACCGGCCCCACGCCGGTCGCCAGCGGCGATGACGTGCAATGCGGCCAGTGGAGCGTCTATTTTCATCACCAATGGCCGCCCGCCCGGCATTCGCCATGGGCGGACGGTCTGTCCTTGTTCGCCAAAATCCTGGCAGGACTGATCCTGGTCACCGAAATTTCCCTGGTCGCCTGGCTGCCGCGCCGCATCCAGTCCGCGCGGCTATGGGAAGGCGAGATCGCCCGCCAACGAGTAGGGCTGTTGCTTGACGATTTGCGCCGCGGCAACGCCAAAGCCAAGCCCGGTTCCGACCTTGAACTGGCGGCCCGGCGCCTGGCCGGCGAGCAGCTCGATCACATCGCCGCCTTTGTCCGCCGCCGCCAGGACATCCTCGGACGCGACACCTGGCGCCAGATTGAATCCGACCTGCGCGGCTATGACGCCCTGCTCCGCCGCTTGGGCGATGCCAGCGCCCTCAAACCCCTGCCCGAACCCAACGCCGAAACCGCCGTGCGCCTGATCCTCACCCCATCCCCCGCCACCCCACCGCCCAACTAACGCTGTCACCATACTGTTCTTTGCGGTCTGGATTATTCATGAGTGTAGCAAAGGGCTTGCAGCCCGCCCAATCGAAACGTGACAGCTCGAAGAGCGCGATGCAATCGCTTTGCTACAGTGACCTCATCCGTTGGTCATGAATAATCCAGGTTAGGAGTTATCACCCCCATGGCAGCAGACACGACATTGCTTGAACTGGTGCGGGCGTTCCCGCGTTTCCGGGTCGCCGTCGTGGGCGACCTGATGCTGGACCGCTACACCTGGGGCCGGGCCTCGCGCATTTCAGAGGAAGCGCCGGTGCCGGTGGTGGTCGTCGAACGCGAAACCGAAACCCCGGGCGGCGCGGCCAATGTCACCCACAACGTCCTCGGCCTGGGCGCCCAGGTCGCCGCCTTTGGCGTGGTGGGCGCGGACCCGCGCGGCGACGCCCTGACCCAAACCTTGCGGGACAAGGGCGCGGACGTCACCGGCATCCTGCGCGCTCATGACCGTCCGACCACCGTCAAGACGCGGATCATTGCCAACCATCAACAGGTGGTGCGCATTGACCGCGAAGACACCTCGCCCCTCGCCCCCCAACTGCAGGCGCAACTGGAAGCCCAAATCAGCGCCGCGATCACCGGCGGCCAAATCCAGGCGCTGGTGTTTGAGGATTACGCCAAAGGCCTGCTGGCGGCGCCGATGATGCAGCGCTTGGTGGACCTAGCCCGGCAACACCGCGTCATCACCGTGCTCGACCCGCACCCCTGCCATCCGTTCAATGTCACCGGTCTCGACCTGATGACCCCCAACCGCAACGAGGCGTTCGGCCTAGCCGGCGTCTATTACCAGCGGGGCGTGCTCCCCCTTGAACAGGACACCCCCCTCTTCGAAGTCAGCCGCAAGCTGGACGACCTGTGGCACGCCCGCAACCTGCTGGTCACCCTTGGCGCCGGGGGCATGGCCCTGTTCTCCCATGGCCAGCCGCCCCTGCACATCCCCACCCAGGCCCGCGAAGTGTTCGACGTTTCCGGCGCCGGCGACACCGTCACCGCCACCTGCGCCCTGGCACTGGCGGCCGGCGCCAGCCCCGCCGAGGCCGCGCGCCTCGCCAACCATGCCGCCGGCATCGTGGTGGCCAAGATCGGCACCGTGCCGATTACCACTCCCGAGTTGCTGGACACCCTGACCTAACCCGGCCACACGGCACGGACGAGCACGGACTTTCACGGACACCACACGGACCAACGCCAACCGGGGTTGCACTTCGCCAATCCCACTTGATATTTAAGTCTGTCGCGTCGGCCCCTTTCCGGGAGCCCCCACGCGGGCGTAGCATAGTGGTAATGCTCCAGCCTTCCAAGCTGGCAAGGAGGGTTCGATTCCCTCCGCCCGCTCCAATCACCAGCCGTCTTTTTTCAGCCGGGCAAGCGTCCATTGCCCATTGTCTTGGCGCCACGCCACTCGGCTGACATAGAGGCAGAACCCCGTCTCCCATGGCGACTTCCGGGGACGCACCGAAAGCCGGCCAAAGACGATCACCTGGCGATCTTCCAAGCTGGCCAGTTCGGCTTTCGCCACTCCGGGGAACACCGCCATTCGCAGTTCCCGGACCCACACCGTCCGTTGGTAATCCTGGGTGGTTAGGGGCCAATAATAGCCGAGCCGTTGGGAATCACGGGACAAGCCCTCGCCAGCTTTCAATTCCACCAGGTCCCGTAAATTCAGTCGCGTCACCCAAAACGCCGGTTGCTTGTCATACGCCATAAAGGAGGGCCCGTCAAAACGGTTCCAGATCCGGGACAGGTCATCCGTGTCCAGTGGCACCACCGGAAGTTGTAGGATCATCTGCGCCTCCGCCTTGCTGACCACCACGGGCGGATCCGGATCAACGGCAGTGCCCCGGATGACGGCGGGCCAAATCAGCAGGACAATTGCACTCACCCCGGCGGCAAAAAGAACGGGATGACCATCCCGGCGCCACTCCCAACCCGCCGCGACAGGGACCTCCTCCGAAATCACCTCCCGGGGGAACCCGGCGGCCAGCCAACTGAATCCCAGGCCAGCCAGCCAAAACAACAACAGGTCATTGGCCAGCATGGGCCGGGAGCCGCCGTCATTGCCAACCAATGGCAGTGACAGAAAAATGCCCGCCCAAAACAGGCTGATGAACACGGCCATCCGGGTCCGGCGTCCGTACCGCCAAAGCCAGACGCACGCCAGCCCGCAGGCCGCGCATGAGACATACTGCCAAACCCGGCCCATGAACATCGCCGCGCCCGCCACGACCAGCAGAGGCACGCCATAGCGTTTGGCCGCGTGCAGACGCTCCCGAAGTTCCCGCCATGGCCAGATCGTCAGGCACAACAGGAAAAAACCCAAAGGCGCAAACACAAACGCGTGGGACGACAAGGGAAAATAGCCCCTGACGCTGCGGATCATGGACCGGCCCAAGTCATCAGGGTGCTCTTTCAGGTGGGCGGCGAGGTGACGGTACACCACCCGACGAAACTCGGCCGGGTTCAGGCTCTGGTCTTCACGCGCCGCACCGATCACCGGATCCCGGTAGTACTCCGCCCAGTCACAATTAAAGACTCGGCCGTAGAGGGACTTGTCATAGCTTCCCTCCGCCGCCCCGTGGTCGTTGAGCACCAGCACTCCGGCCTGATGAAAGGCGAACCCTAGACCTGCGCAGGCACCGTAGATCAAAAATAGCCTGGCGCCGCGCCGGGTCCACCCCTCACCGTGAAACGCCAGTAGCGGCAAGAGCAGCAACGTGCCCACGTTCCAGGGGCGGATGGCCTGGTTCAAGCCGAACAAAAACAGCCCGAGAGCGTAATCCCGCTTGGAGCCCTGCAAACTGCCCCGCAACAACAGGGCGAACCCCGGCAAGAGCACCAGGGTGCCCGGCAATTCGGTGACAAAGGCGGAAAAGAGATCGCTCTGCCACAGGAGCAGGCTGGCCATGAAAAAGATCACCGCCAGCCTCGGCCGCACGTCGCGCAGAATCCAGGCCGCCGCCAGCAAGGCCAGCGTCAGCAGCGCCAGCTGCAGCACCGCCGTCCAGTAATAATTGATCCCGGTCAGGGTAAACAGGACGGCTAAAAAACCCGGGGTCAGCGGCCGGAACGCCGGGTAATCCGTCAACCGGTACCCATGCAGGAGCTGCTCAGCGCCCCCGCTCCACCCGCCACCATCTGACCAGGGGATCAAGCCCAGATGAAAGTAATTGCCGTCATAGAACGGGTTGCCCAGCGATCCGTAGATAAAAAGCCGGAAAAGAAGGGATAATCCCGCAAACACGGCCAACGTCGCCCACAGCCGCCACGATTTGTTCATCTGCGCTCCCAGCTTCGCGGATTTCTTGCCGTCGCCAAACCAGTTGGCGTTCTGCCACACCTATTCATCGCTACGTGTTATTCGTTTTATTTTTGAGATAATGCCAGTGGCGCCGGCACGGACCTACACGGACTGGCACGGACTCACACGGACGTGGTGGCGGCGGCAATTCCGGCGTCCGTGCCAGTCCGTGTAGGTCCGTGTTAGTCCGTGCCATTCTCTTTACACCGTTCATCGGCCATAGTCTTGGCAATCAGGCGCAGTCCGAGATTAAACCAATTACTTTACCCGCGGCTCGCGCCAGGGTTGTTGGTGTTCATAAGCGGCCAGCCGTTCATTTAGCACGGCGGGAATGCCGGCCCCGGTTGAACCGGCGAGGCGGATTGCCTCGCGCGCCGCCGCCACCGCCTCGGAGAACTGGCCACACTCGGCTTGGGCGGCCGCCAGGGTGTTCCACGCCGACGGACTGAGTTTGCCCTCGCCGGTCCGGCACACGTTTTGGGCCAGCCGCACCGCCTCCGCCCCGTCACGCCGGGCCGGATCCGGGTCGGTGGCCAGCCACCAGGCCAGCGTCAACCCCGGCTCCATCGCTGCCGGCTGCAATTGCAGGGAGGTCCGCACGGCCTTAAGGGCCGCTGACCGACGGCCCATTTTGTCAAGCTCCACACCAAGCAAGTAATAGGCCTTGGTGTTGTCGGGGGTCATTTGCAGAGCGCGCCGGTATTCACGAACCGACTCCGCGTGACGGCCTTGTCCCGCCAAACAGAAAGCCAAGGCAAAGAAATGATCGGGGAATTGCGGCGCAATGGCTGCGGCAACAGCCAAGTGCGGTTCCGCCGCCGCCGGTTGTCCAGCCTCCAAAAGAGACACGCCCAAGCCATATCTGGCCCGGCAGTTTTGGGGATACGCATCCACCGCCGAGGCAAACAACGTGACGCTATTGCGCCAAAAACCGGTCTGCACCCACGTCATGCCAGCCAGTAAAATCGTGATTGTTCCCACTGCCGCTCCGCCCCACAACCAGCCCCGTCCAGAAGACAGGGGCGCGCCCGCGTCGGCAAGCGGGTCGCCGGATGGTTGTCCCGGCCATAACGTCTCCTCGTGCTCCCCCGTCAACCGGCACAACCACGCGCGACACGTCCACACCACAAGAATCAAAAGCCCGATTTGCGGCAGATAACTGTAGCGGTCCGCCTGGGCCTGAGAACCAATGGAAACAATGCCGCTGACCGGGAACAGCACGCCAGCGTACCACAGCCAGCCGACCGTCACCCAAGGCCGCCGCCACCGGCACGCCCAGGCAGCCCAAAACCCGAGAATCACCACCGTCAACGCCACCAGCAATGTGCCCGGCGTCAACCACTCGCGGGTACCGGAATAAATCACGGCCAAATCCGGCGGCCACACCGTCTGCCGAACGTAGGCAAAGGTGTCCCACACCATGTCCGTGAGCCGCCAAAACAGTGGCACCTCCTCAAAATCGCGCACTGCCGCGCCGCGCCGCTGCGCCACCAGGGTAATCCCGGCCGCCAGCGCCGCCAGCAGGAACAAGGGGAGTTTTTCCCGCACCAACGACAGATTGGCCCGCGAAAAGAGATCCCTTGTCGCGCCTTCGCCAAGGGATACCAAGCCAACGCCTGAACGCCTTTTGAAACGGGCCAACGGCCAAAAATCGAGCAACAACAACACGCAGGGTAGCGTTACCAGCATCGGTTTGGCCATTAGCCCCAGGGCAAACGTCACCGTCACTGCACCCAGGCGCCTCGGGGTCGGTCGCTCGGCATAGCGGGCGTAAAGCCATAACGTCAGCAGGGCAAAGAAACCACTGAGCACATCTTTGCGTTCCGAGACCCAGGCAACCGATTCCACTCGCAAGGGATGCACGACCCATAGCAACGCCACCGCCAAGCTTGGCCAGAGCGCCCGGGTCAGGCGGGCCAGCACCCAAAACAACAAAACCCCATTGGCCACGTGCAGCAACAGGCTGGTCACATGATGCCCACCCGGCCACAGCCCATACAGACTGACATCCAAGAGGTGCGACCACCAGGTCAGCGGGTGCCAGTTGCTGGCGGTGAACGTGGTTAAGGCCCACCACCAATTTCCGCACGTCAGCCCCTGACACACCACCCGGTTCTGAAACACGTAAAGGTCGTCGTCATAACGAACAAACCCCAACTCCGGCAATAGGCTAAACGCCGCCAGCGCCGCCGCTGCCACCACCAGCGCCCCCCAAATCCGAATGTCCCGCAAAACCCTCATAGGAATTACGCCTTTGGTCAACATGGGGTGCCAACCCACAAAAAAGCAACGCCCGACCTCAAGGCCGGGCGTTGCTTGTACCAAACCAGGTCAAGTTCCTTACGGCTCCGGATTCTTGGCGTTGTTGGTGTTCAACCAAACCCCCGACTTGCCTTGGAAACCGCTGACGTGGCCGTCACCGAAGGCAAAGTTGCCGAAATCACCGTTGTGATTCAGCGGGCTCTGCATGGTGGTGGTCTCGGTAACGTAGGAGGCTTGGGTGCCACCGAAATCACGGGCCAACCATGTGTCGGAACCAATGGTTGATTCGGTCTGCTTGTCGCCACCGTACACATAGTCAAAGTTGCCTGTCGAGATGACCGTGCCGGTAGACGCGGTGTTCAAGCCGGAGGGGCAGACATAGATCTTGGCGGCATCCAAGTACTTGGAGGTCATCATCAAATTGAACGGATTCTTGGAGTTCGCCAAGGTAATGGCGGTAAGCAGAGGCGAACTGGCGAGGGTCGTCGGGAAATACTCGTTGTAGTCATTGGCGTACATTTTGCAGGACAGGCCGATCTGCTTCAGGTTGCCGGCGCAGTTGATGCGGCGGGCCTTTTCACGGGCGGCGCCCAGGGCGGGCAACAACATGCCGGCCAGAATCGCGATAATCGCGATTACCACAAGGAGCTCAATCAGGGTGAATTCTTTGCGCGCGTTCTTCATGGTCTGGATTTCTTTCTCTCTTGGTGTTTTTTTGGAAACGTTTATTGAACCACTGAAAAAGTCGGCACCATGGCCTAAGACGACACCTATAACCAAACCTACTATAGCAGGACACGGGGGAGTTGCAAGTATTATTTCAGAATATCGTTTACCCTGACGGTTCGGAGCGTGTCAGGCTTTGGCCGGTTGGCCTGAATCCCACCAAAGCAAACGGAACCTATCCTAGCAAGCCACCCACCAGGGGGGGGAAGGCAAATATACCGCCGATATTTTGTCGGCCATTTCCACACATTCGCTGACGCCACGATTCCAGGGCAAATGCCACCGGGATGAATTTGAACAGGAGAAATCCGGAGAGAACGGAGAAAAACTTCTCTGCGACCTCCTGTTCAAAAAATAAAACCGTGTACCCGATGGGATTACCTTCAGCCTACAGCCTAAAAAGCTTCAGCCTAACCCGGCGGCCAGGGCGACTTGATGTATTCAATTATTAGTATATTTTAATATTATGCAACACCCCGCGGCTCAAGTCACCACCGAAGCGCCCCGCGCCCCGGCCAGTAGCGGCGGGACGCCGGCACTGGCCCTGGCGGCGGTCCAACCGTTCGCGGAACGGGTGCGGGTGCTGGGACATCCCATCCGCCTGCTCATTCTGGACCGCTTGCAGAGCGGCGGCGCCATGCCGGTACATCGTTTGATCACGGCATTGGACGTCACGGCGCTGTCCCAGGGCGCGCTGTCCCAACACCTGGCCCGCATGCGGCAGGCCGGCCTGCTGGCGGCTCAGCGCCACGGTCACGAGGTATGGTACGCCGTGACCGACCCCCATGCCCTGACCATTCTAAACTGCATTCAGGCCAAATTGCGGCGGACCCCCACCTCGGCATAACTAGAACCACCATAAATAATGTTGGGAACCCCCTTTTGAGGAAAGGCGGTTCCCAAACCCTCCGTCAAACCTTTTTGTGCCTTTTTGCGGATTCCGCAGGCCGCCCCTGTTGCCCCAGTCGTGGATTGTTGCGCTGAAGCGGCCTGCGGAATCCGCAAAGGGAGCACCCTTTTCCAAAAGGGTGGCCCCAACGGTTTTGACTTATTTTAAGCTTCCAAAGGAGTTCCCATGAAAGTGCTCATTATCGGTGGTGTGGCGGCGGGCATGTCGGCGGCGGCGCGTTTGCGGCGGCTGGACGAGGCGGCGGAGATTGTGGTGCTGGAACGCGGCGAGCACGTCTCCTTCGCCAATTGCGGCCTGCCTTATCATATCGGCGGCGTGATCCAGGAGCGGGACAGCCTGCTCCTGCAAACACCGCAAACCCTCAAGGAATCGCTGAACCTGGACGTGCGCACCCGGCATGAGGCGCGCAACATCGACCGCGCCGGGCGGCGGGTCCAAGTAACCGACCTGGCCACTGGCCGGGAATATGATGAGCCCTATGACAAGCTGGTGCTCTGCCCCGGCGCGGCCCCGCTGCGCCCGCCCCTGCCCAGTGTCGACCACCCACGGCTCTTCACGCTGCGCAACCTGGCGGACATGGACCGGATTCTCGACGTGGTGGCCGCCACCGCCGCGCCGGGCAAAAACACGCCGGCCGCGGCAGTGGTCATTGGCGGTGGCTACATCGGGCTGGAAATGGCGGAAAACCTGCGCCACCGCGGCCTGGCGGTGGAGCTGGTCGAAATGCTGGACCAGGTCCTGCCGCCGCTGGATCCGGAAATGGCACGGGATCTGGAAACCGGTCTGCGCCGGCACGGGGTCGGCGTTCACTTGGGCGCGGCCGTGGCCGCCTTTCATGACCGGGCGGGGCGGATTGCCGTTGAGATCAAGGGCGGCCGGATGTTTGAGGCCGACCTGGCCATTCTCGCTGCGGGGGTCAAGCCCGACAGCGCCCTGGCCACCGCCTGCGGCCTCGACTGCGGGCCGCGCGGCGGCATCCGGGTGGACGCCCACCTGCGCACGGCGGACCCCGACATCTACGCCGCCGGCGACGCCATTGAAGTGGTGGACGCCGTCACCGGCCAGCCATCTGTGATCCCGCTGGCCGGGCCGGCCAACCGCCAGGGCCGCATCGTGGCCGACAACCTGGCCGGCCGCGACAGCGTCTACCCCGGCACCCAGGGCACCGCCATTGTCAAGCTGTTCGACCTCACCGCCGGCGGCACCGGCGCCTCTGAAAAAAACCTGCAACGCCTGGGCCGGCCCTATCGCAAGATTTACCTGCATCCCACCGGGCACGCCGGTTACTACCCCGGCACGGCGCCCATGCACCTCAAACTGTTGTTCGCGCCCGACACCGGCAAGATCCTGGGCGCCCAAATCACCGGCTACGACGGCGTGGACAAGCGGTTGGACGTGTTCGCCACCGCCATTCGGGCCGGCCTCACCGTCGAGGATCTACAACAACTGGAACTCGCCTACGCCCCGCCGTACGGCGCCGCCAAGGATCCGGTGAACATGGCGGGCTTTGTGGCCGCCAATTTGCGCCGGGGCGACGTGGCATTCTGGTACGCCGAAGAGCTCCCAACCCTGCCGGCCGGCCATCTGCTCCTGGACGTGCGGAGTCCGCAAGAGTTTGAGCTGGGGCATCTGCCCGGCGCCGTCAATTTTCCGCTGAGCCGGCTGCGCGAACAGCTCGATACCTTGGCCAAAGACCGGCCCCTGCGCGTTTATTGCAAGGTCGGCCTGCGCAGCTACCTGGCATACCGGCTGTTGCGGCAACGCGGGTTCATGGATGTCCAAACCCTGGCCGGCGGCCTGCTTACCTTTAATCGCGTCCATCCGGCCCCGGCGGCCCCCGGGGGTACGGGCGACCGGCCGGTCGCCCCTACATTCGGCGCCGCCCCCGTGCGGGCGACCGGCCGGTCGCCCCTACGGGTGGATTGCTGCGGGCTGCAATGCCCCGGACCGCTCCAGCGGCTGGCCCGCGAAGCGGCGGCACTCAAGCCCGGCAATGAACTCGTGGTCACCGCCACCGATCCCGGCTTTCCCGCCGATGCCAAGGCTTGGTGCGAAGGCCAGGGCCATGCGCTGCTTGAGATGATGCCGCTGGCTGGCGGTCGCAACGAAGCCCGCATCCGCATCTCCGGAACGGCGG
>CAITYL010000393.1 GCA_903896595.1 uncultured Lentisphaerota bacterium | reverse complement strand
CTACGCTGGGTTGGGTCAAAAATACAGTATGAAAGCGGTGTCGAGCCACCGCCACTCAAAAGGTTCCGGCGGCGGCCGGAACCGGTAACGTGATGCCAATGCAATCACGATTGGACAGCGGGGGGGCGGCCTGCGAAAGCCGCAAAAGGCACAAACAGGTTTGACGGAGGGCTTGGGAACCGCCTTTCCTCAAAAGGGGGTTCCCAACTACACACGGGAAAAACGCAACGCCCGGCGCGGCAGGGGACCGCGTCGGGCGTTGTTTGGAGCTTGGGGAACTGGCGGGGCCGGGCGGTTACGCCTTCAGACGCGCCTCCAAGGCGGCGAGCTGCTTGGCCAGCGCCTTGGGCAGGCGGCTGCCAAACTGCTCCAAGTGGGCCTTGATCTGCGGCAGGACAGCCAGCCAGCCGTCTTTGTCCACGGTCAGCAACAGTTGCTGATCCGCGGCCGTGATGCCAAGGTCGGCGAGGCCGAGGGCGTCGGGGGCCGGCAGGTTGCCGATGGCGGTGGCGACCGCCTGGCCCTTGCCGGAGCAGCGCTCGAAGATCCACTTGAGGACGCGGGCGTTGTCGCCAAAGCCGGGCCAGACGAACTTGCCGGCTTCGTTCTTGCGGAACCAGTTGACGTAGAAAATCTTCGGCAGCTTGCTCGGATCGGGGGCATTAGCGCCCACGGTGAGCCAGTGGGCGAAATAGTCACCCATGTGATAGCCGCAGAAGGGCAGCATGGCGAACGGATCAAAGCGGAGCTGGCCGGCGCCGCCGATGGCGGCCGCGGTCATCTCGGAAGCCATGGTCGCGCCGAGGAAGACGCCGTGCTCCCAGTCCTGGGCTTCATTGACCAGTGGGACGACATTGGCGCGGCGGCCGCCGAACAGGAAGGCGCTGATCGGCACGCCGGCGGGGTCTTCCCATTCCTTGGCGATGACCGGGCACTGGGCGGCCGGGGCGGTGAAGCGGGCGTTCGGGTGGGCGGCCTTGGCCGTGCTCCCCTTCTTCCAGGGGCGCCGCTGCCAGTCGACGCAGTTCTCGGGGGTCTGGTCCATGCCTTCCCAATAAACGTCGCCGTCCAAGGTCAGTGCGCAGTTGGAGAAGATGGAATTGCCCTGGTTCACCGTGCGCATGGCGTTGGGGTTGGATTTCATGGAGGTCCCCGGCGCGACGCCAAAGAAGCCGTTCTCCGGATTGATGGCGTGGAGGCGGCCGTCCGGGCCGAACTTCATCCAGGCGATATCGTCGCCGATGGTTTCGACCTTCCAGCCGGGGAGGTTGGGCTCCATCATGGCCAGATTGGTCTTGCCGCAGGCGCTGGGGAAGGCGGCGGCGACGAACTTCACCTCGCCCTGCGGCGACGTGAGTTTGAGGATCAGCATGTGCTCGGCGAGCCAGCCTTCGTCGCGGGCCTGCACGGAGGCGATGCGCAGGGCAAAGCATTTTTTGCCCAGCAGCGCATTGCCGCCGTAACCGGAACCGAAGGAGATGATCTCGCGGGTTTCCGGGAAATGGGTGATGTGCTTCTTGTCGATCGGGGCGCATGGCCACGGCACGTCCGGCTGGTTGGCGGCCAGCGGGTAGCCCACGGAGTGGACGCACTTGACGAACTCGGCGCCGGCGTCGACCTTGGCGATGATGCTGTCATTGACCCGGGTCATGATGTGCATGTTGGCCACCACGTACGGGCTGTCGGTGATCTCGAAACCGAACTTGGCAATGGGGGATTCGACCGGGCCCATGCTGAACGGGATGACAAACATCGTCCGGCCGGCCATGCAGCCCTTGAACAGCCCGTTCAGGGTGACGCGCATCTCAGCGGGGGCGCACCAGTTGTTGGTCGGGCCGGCGGCGTCCTTGGTCTCGGAGCAAATAAAGGTGCGCTCTTCGACGCGGGCGACATCGCTGACGTCGGTGCGGCAGGCGTAAGAGTTGGGCTTTTTATCCAGCTTGATGAAGGTGCCGGCCTTGACCAGCAGGTTGCAGCAGGCGTCATATTCGGCCTTGGAGCCGTCGCAGATGACCACCTGGTCGGGAGTGCATAAGTCGCTCCACTGCTGGATCCAAGACTTGAGGGCGGGACTCTTGATGTCGGTGAGTTGCATGGCGGTACCTTATTGGGTTCTTCTGAAAGCGGTTTTGGGCCGATTCCGGCGCGGCCGGAATCCTTAGAATGGCGGTGGCTCGACACCGCTTTTCTACTGTTTTTATCTCACGCCGTCAGCGGCTTGCCGGTGAGCTGCCGGAAGGCGTCCAGATATTTCTGGCGGGTCTTGGCGACCACGTCATCGGGCAGTTCGGGGGCGGGCGGCTGATGGTTGAAGCCGACGCCGTCGAGCCAGTCGCGCACGAACTGCTTGTCCAGACTGGGCGGATTGCCGCCGGTGCTGTACGATTCCTGGGGCCAAAAGCGGCTGGAATCCGGGGTCAGCACCTCGTCGGCGAGAATGATCCGCCCCTGCTCGTCCTGGCCGAACTCGAATTTGGTATCGGCGATAATGATGCCGCGAGTGGCGGCCAGGGCGGCGGCGGCGGTATAGACCTTGAGCGCGTTATCGCGCAGGGCGGCGGCGGCCGGTCCGCCGATGAGCGCGACCGTGGTCTCGTAGGAGACGTTCTCGTCATGCGCGCCCAGATCGGCCTTGGTGGACGGGGTGTAGATGGCCGCATCGAGCTTGGACGCCTGCAGGTAACCGGCGCGGAGGGGAAGGCCGCAGACGGTGCCGCTCTTCTGATACTCTTTCCAGCCGGAACCGACCAGGTACCCGCGGACAATGCATTCGACACTGAAAATGGCGCATTTCTTAACCAGCATGGCGCGGCCGCGGAGGTCATCGGCGCAGACGCGGGCCGGTTCCGGAAACTTCTCCGGATCCATGGTGATCAAATGATTGGGCATCCACGGGAACTGCCCGAACCAGAACTGGCTGATGCCGGTGAGGACGCGGCCCTTGTCCGGGATGCCATTGGGCATCACGCAGTCGTAGGCGCTGATCCGATCGGTGGCAACCAGCAGCAGGGAGGTCCCGAGGTCATAAATATCACGCACCTTGCCGCGCTTGGGCGCCGGCAAACCGGGGATGCTGCTCTCCAGGAGGGCGTGATTCCGATCAAATTTCATGTGCGTCTAAACTCCATGAACATGCGGGTTACAGTCCGCCGCATGGAGCGGAAAAATATACTATCAGAAACCATTCCTGCAAACCTCTTGCGGATTCCGCAGACCGCTCTGTGCGACAGCGCACGATTGGGACGAGAAGGGCGGCCTGCGAAATCCGCAAAAAGGCACAAACCGGGTTGACGGAGGGTTTGGGAACCGCCTTTCCTTAAAAGGGGGTTTCCAAGCGGAAAAACTACCTTGCGGTTGCGGCGATGGTGTCGCGGATGACGGCGCTGCCGGTGGTGGTGGCGACATGGGCGAGCAGGCGGCGTGGTTCTGGACCGGGGTGGTGGCCGAGGATGGCGGCGGCATTGCGCTTGAGCAGGGTTGGACCGGCATGGGCAAGGGGGGTGCCATGAAGGCGCCGGCGCAGGTCGGCGGCCGGGATGGTCAGCAGCCACTCAAGGTCAACGCGTTGCCCGGGAATCTCCAACATCGGCGGGCAGGCGCTGGAGCAGGCATCGCAGCCGAAGAGAGAGTCGCCGAGCCAAACCTGCTGTTGGGCGTCCAAGGCGCCGCGGTATTCCATGGTCAGGTAACTGCGGCACGGCGCCAGGTGCAGGCCGCCGGCGGGGCGGAGCGCGCCGGTGGGACAGGCCGCCAGGCAGCGCCCGCATCCGTCACACGTTGGCGGCAATGCGGTTGCGGAGTCCGCCAGGCCGGGCCAGGCGGCTGCCGGCAGGGCCGCGTCCACGAACAGGCCGGCCAGGAACAGGCGGCAACCGCGGCCGGGCACATGCAGCAGTTGATTGCGGCCGATCACTCCCAGGCCGGCGCGTCTGGCCAGGTAGCGGTCGGGGACGGCCCAGGCGTCGGCGCCGCCCTCATGCCGCACGCTGTGACCGAGGCATGTCTCCAGTCGTTGGAGCAGTCCGGCCAACAGGGGCCGGGCCGCCATGTGATAATCGGTGCCGTTGGCGTAGCGTGAAATGACGCCGGCGGGTGCGCCGGCGGCCGGCGCGGGCAAATCCGGGATCGTGCCCGGCAGGTCCCAGGCATGGGGAAAGGCGAACACCAGCACGGACCGGGCCCAGGGGCGGGCCGTCAGCGGCTCTGTCCGCGCGGCCAGCGACCGTTCCAAATAGGGTAGCAACCCGGCATTGCCCGCCGCCTGCCATGCGGCGTAACGCGCGGCCAGCGCTTCGGCATCCCCGCACACCGCTATCGTGGGCAGGCAGCCGAGTGCCGCCAGCCCCAGTTCCCGTGCCGCCGCCTCCAGCCAGTCCGTCATCTCATGGCTGGCTGGGGCGGTGGTCATCCCGCCGTCACTGCCTTGAGCCAGGTTGCGGCCAGGAGCGCGTGCCCTGCGGCGCCGGGATGACAGCCGTCCGTGGTCCAGACGATGGTGGGCAACGCCGCCCGCGCCGCCAGCATGGCCTCGCGGGACGGGACATAGATCGCGCCGAATTCGCCGGCCAGGCGCTTGACCTCGGCGGCGTAGCGGCCCACCAGCTGGGTCAGCTCACCGTCATTCTCCGGTTCGACCGTGGTCGGGCTCATCAGCACCAGTTGCCGGATGCCGGCGGTTTTGGCCTGTTCCAGCAACCGGGTCAGGTTGGCGGTGTATTCCGGCAGGGCAATGTGCTTTTGACCGTTCCATTCGCCCTTCAGCCGCCAGACATCATTGACCCCGATCATGATGGAGAGGACGTCGGGCTTAAGCTCCAGGCAGTCGGTCGGCCAGCGGGCGAGCAGCTCGGCGGTGCGGTCGCCGCCGATGCCCCGGTTGAGGATGCGGACGGGAAAGTCGGGGTGCAGCGCCTGGAACAGGCCGCGGACCATGGCCACGTAGCCGCCGCCGAGGCCGTCGGGCGCCTCGCCGCGGCCGGCGTCTGTGATGCTGTCACCCTGGAACAAAATCAGGTCATTGGGCTTGAGGATGGAGTTCATGAGGCGTAATGGTTGAGCAGTTGAGGGGTTGAGGGGTTGAGGGGTT
>CAITYL010000392.1 GCA_903896595.1 uncultured Lentisphaerota bacterium | reverse complement strand
CCTCGGGCGGACGAACCCGTTATCGTCGGAGACGCACCTGATTTGGGTTGGCGGACAGTGGCCCAATAAAAAGGGCGGAACTTGGTGTGACGCCATCGATGTCCGCCCGAGGACGGGCGGCTCCCGGCCTTGAAATAACGCCGATCTTAAAAAGCGGCAAAGGAATTGCCGCACTCCAAAAACGGTGCCAACTTGATCGGGACTTTTGGAAACAGCGTCATGGCGAAAAAGAATCTGGTCATTCTCGGTTCCACCGGCTCCATTGGCCGCAACGCGGTGTGGATCGCGCACCATTTGGGCGAAGAACTGCATGTGTGCGGGGTGGCGGCGGCCCGTAATATTCAGGGACTGGCCGACCAGGCACGGGAACTCCGGTGCGAGTGGGCGGCGGCGGCCGATCCCGTCGGCCTGCGCGACCTCCGCCGCCTGCTGCCCGCCAACTGCCGCGCCGTCGCCGGCGAGGCCGGGCTGATCGAGATGGTCACCGCGCCGGCGGTGGACATTGTGCTCTGCGCCATCGTCGGCACCGCCGGCTTGAAGCCGGTGCTGGCCGCCATCCGCGCCGGCAAGACCATCGCCCTGGCCAGCAAGGAAATTCTGGTCATGGCCGGCGAACAGGTCATGGCCGAGGCGGCCCGGCATCATGCCCGCATCCTGCCGGTGGACAGCGAACATTCCGCCATTTTTCAATGCCTGGAGGGGCGGCCGCGCGACAGTGTGCGCCGGATCATTCTCACCGCCAGCGGTGGTCCATTCCGCAACACCCCCGCCGAGGCGTTGGCGGGCATCACCAGCGCGGAGGCGCTGGCGCATCCGACGTGGAACATGGGCCCCAAGGTCACGCTCGATTCCGCCACGATGATGAACAAAGGCTTGGAATTGATCGAGGCCCGTTGGCTATTTGGGTATCCCGCCGCGCAGCTGGAGGTGCTGATTCATCCTCAGTCCATCGTCCATTCCCTGGTTGAATTTGTGGACGGCGGCTTGCTGGCCCAGCTTGGCGTGCCCGACATGCGGCTGCCGATCCAATACGCGCTGACCTGGCCGGCGCGCCGGCCGCTGCCGCTGGAGCCGTTGGATCTGGCGCGCCTGCGGACGCTCGAATTTTCAGCCCCCGATCAAAACCGGTTCCCGGCCCTGCGCCTCGCCCGGAACGCCATGGACGCCGGGGGGACCCTGGCGGCGGTCCTCAATGCCGCCAATGAGGTGGCGGTCAGCCGGTTTATGACCGGCGCCATCCGGTTTCCCGAGATCACCGCCCTGGTTGGCCGGGTGATGGAACGCCATGACAACCAGCCGCATCCGACACTGGAGGCTATTTTGGCCGCCGATGCGTGGGCCCGCCGGGTCGCCGCGGAGCTGGCGGTTGAGGGGGTGAGGGGTTGAGGGGTGGAGGGGTGGAGGGGTTGAGGGGTTGAGGGGTGGAGGGGTTGAGGGGGCGTGCGCGGCCCGCTACATGGAGCCGTTTGCGGCATTTCAAGGCCGGGAGCCGCCCGGCCTCGGGCGGACAACGACGGCGTCACACCGGTTCCGTCCTTACTTTATTGAGCCACCGTCCGTCAATACCAATGGGGCGCGTCTTCAGACGATAACGGGTTCGTCCGTCAAGAATGTCACGCACCCACGCCGGCGGCGCCATGGCATGGGGCGCGGAGCTGTGTTATACTGATACCGGAATTTTCCAAAGTGGTTCACCTAACCCGAACATCGAACATTCAACGTTCAACATCCAACGTTGGACGTTGAATGTTCGGTGTTGAATGTTGGTTTCCATCACACATCACGGTTAGACGCTAACGAGGACCGGGCATGACCGCAGCTGAGTTTTTGCCGTTTGCCTTGCCGGATATCGGCGAGGCGGAAATCGCGGAAGTGGTGGAGACGTTGCGGTCCGGCTGGATCACCACCGGTGCCCGCACCCGCCAGTTCGAGGCGGAGTTTGCCGCCTACACGGGGGCGAAGCACACGCTGGCGGTGAATTCCTGCACGGCGGCGTTGCATCTGGCCCTGGAAGCGGTTGGGGTCAAACGCGATGACGAAGTGCTGGTGCCGACCGTCACCTTTGCCGCCACCGCGGAGGTGGTGCGCTATTTGGACGCCAAGCCGGTGCTGGTGGACTGTCGCGCCGACGACTTGACCCTGGATGTGGAGCGGGCGGCGGCCGCGGTGACCCCGCGCACCAAGGCGATCATTCCGGTGCATTACAGCGGCACGCCCTGCGACATGGACGCGATCATGGCGCTGGCCAAACGGCATGGGCTTGCCGTGGTCGAAGATGCGGCGCACGCCTTGCCCACGGAGTACAAAGGTCGCAAAGTGGGGACGATCGGGGATATCACGTGTTTCAGCTTTTACGCCACCAAGACCGTCACCACCGGCGAGGGGGGCATGGTTACCACCGCCAATGACGCCTGGGCCGACCGGATGCGGGTGATGTGCCTGCACGGCATCAGCAAGGACGCGTGGAAACGCTATACCGCCAGCGGGTCCTGGTACTACGAGATCCAGGCGCCCGGCTACAAATACAATCTGACCGACATCGCCTCGGCCATTGGCATTCACCAATTGCGCCGGTGCGAGGAGATGTGGCGCCGGCGCCGCGAATTGGCCATGTATTATCGCGAGGCGTTCGGGCAGTTTGAGGAGCTGGAACTTCCCGCCGAGCGCCCCGGAACACGGCATGCCTGGCATCTCTTTCCCATTCGCCTGCGGCTGGAGAAATTGACCCTCAATCGCGCGGCCTTTATGGATGGCCTGCGCGAGGCCGGGATTGGCGCCAGCGTCCACTTCATTCCCCTGCACCTGCATCCGTACTACCGCGACACCTATGGCTGCAAGCCGCAGGACTGTCCGGTGGCGGCGCGTGAATATGAGCGGCTGGTGTCCCTGCCGTTGTATTCGAAAATGACCGATGCCGAAGCCCGCCGGGTGGTGGCGGCGGTGTCCAGACTGCTGGTTAGGGGACGGTTGAACCGTGGATAAATCTTATGCCGGAACGGGCCGGGAGACGATTCGGGACCCGACCTTCAAACGCATCCTTGATCTGCTGGCTGCCGGCGGTGGACTGCTGGTTCTCTGCCCCCTGCTGGCGGTGCTGGCTCTGGCCGTGAAAGGAACCTCGCCCGGGCCGGTGTTTTTCCGCCAGGAACGGGTGGGGCGGGGGGGGCGAGGCTTCCACATTCTCAAGTTCCGCACCATGGTGGCGGACGCCGAGCGTCGCGGTCTTCACATCACGGCCGGCGGGGATCCGCGGATCACCCCGGTGGGCCGGTTGCTGCGCCACTACAAGATGGATGAACTGCCCCAGTTGTGGAACGTGCTGGTCGGCGACATGTCGCTGGTGGGGCCCCGGCCCGAAGTGGCGAAATATGTGGCCCTGTATTCATCCGAACAACGGCGCGTCTTGGAGGTGCGGCCGGGGATTACCGACCCGGCGTCGCTGGCGTACCGGCATGAAGAGGCGCTGCTGGCCCGGGCCGCCGATCCGGAGCGGTTTTATGTCGAAACGGTGATGCCCGCCAAACTGCGGATTAATTTGGATTATATTAACCATCGTACGTTCGTGCGGGACCTTATCGTTCTCTTGCGAACCGTTCACACCAGCGCGAAAGGGTGACTATGATCTTTGACGAATCCAAATTAGCGTGGTTGCGGCGTCTATTGATCATCCTTGTCCATATGGTGTTGGCAGGCGCGGCGTTTTACGTGGCCTATGTCTTGCGGTTTCTGGACTTGCCGGCCAAGGAAGTCGTGGCGTTGCTGCCCCGTGCCGAATGGGATATTTTCCTGCGGCTGCTGCCGTTTGTGATTGTGTGGAAGATGGCGAGTTTGGCGTGGTTCCAATTGTTTCAGGGGATCTGGCGTTACGTCGGCACGCATGACTTGGTGCGCATCATCAAGGCCTGCACGGCCGGCACATTGGGGATCATTCTGACGGTGGTGTTCCTGCGCGTGGCGCCCGGCTTTCCACGGTCGGTGTATTTGCTGGACTGGCTGGTCAGTATTTTTGCCTTTGGTGGCCTGCGCCTGGTGGTGCGGTTGCTGCGGGATATGTTCGAGGAGTCGGTCGCCACCGCGCCGGGGGCCCGGGTGCTGATCGTTGGCGCCGGCGACAATGGCGAAGCGGCCCTGCGCGAACTCCGCAAGCATTTCCGCGGCGTGTATCATGTGGTGGGCTTTCTGGATGACAATCCCGAAAAGCAGGGCATGCTGATCCACGGCGTCAAGGTCCTGGGGCGCACGGCGGACATCGGCCGGGTGGTTCGGGAGCAGGAGGTTGCCGAGGTCCTGTTCGCGATTTCCAAGGCGCCCAAGCGGCTCTATCGCTCCCTGGTTGAGGCGTGCGAAGGATTGAAAGTCAAGTTTCGCATGGTCCCCGCCATCGGCGACTTTATCACCGGCAAGCAACGCCTGCCCCGGTTGCGCGAGGTGTCCGTGGAGGATCTGCTCGGACGGGATCCGGTGCAGCTTGACCGGGAACGCGTGGCGGCGGATCTGAAGGGGCGGCGCGTGTTGGTGACCGGCGCCGGCGGTTCCATTGGTTCCGAATTGGTGCGCCAGATCGCCGCGTTTCAGCCGGCCCGCTTGATCCTGTTCGAGATCGGCGAGTCCCCGCTGTTTGAGATTCATCGTCAATTGCAGGAACGCTTTCCCGACGTGCCCTGCGAACCGGTGCTGGGGGACATTATGCATGCGGAACAGGTCGAGGCGGCGTTTGCCACCTTCAAGCCGGAAGTGGTGTTTCATGCCGCCGCTTTCAAGCATGTGCCGATGATGGAACGGCATCCGCAGGCGGCCGTGATCAACAATGTGCGCGGCACCCGGCAGGTGGCCCAGGCGGCGTTGCGGCATGGGGCGGAAAAATTTGTCCTGATTTCCTCGGACAAGGCGGTTTATCCGCGCAATGTCATGGGCGCCACCAAGCGGTGCGCGGAACTGCTGCTCAAATCGTTGGGTGGCCAGGGCACCCGCTTCATCGCCGTGCGCTTTGGCAATGTCTTGGGCAGCAACGGCAGCGTGGTGCCGATTTTCAAGCAACAGATTGCCGATGGCGGGCCGGTGCGCGTCACCCATCCGGAGGTGACCCGCTATTTTATGACCATTCCCGAGGCGGTCGAGCTGGTGTTGCAGGCTGGTGCCCTTGGCCGTGGCGGTGAACTGTTCATGTTGGATATGGGCGAACCGATTTCCATTGTCACCTTGGCCCGGAACATGATTGAGCTGTCCGGCTTGGTCGTGGGCGAGGATGTGGAGATTCAGTTTACCGGCCTGCGTCCCGGCGAAAAACTTCACGAAGAATTGGCGGCCCTCACCGAGAATGTGGCGCCGACCGACATTCCCAAGGTGTTGCGACACCAGGACGGCAATGGCGTGGATGGGGCGGCTTTGGCCAAACAATTAAACGAGCTCGAAGAGTTGGCGGCCAGCGGTCAGGTGGAACGCGCCCTGGAACGGCTGTGGGCCTTGTGTCCGCCCAAACTCTGATCCTGCCAACGGCAAAACTTGCAGTTTACTTCGGGATGGGACATATTAGGGGAGCAGGGGTTGAATTAAACAGACCCGACGGAAGTGTCCGACGGAAAACCGGGAAAGCACTTATGAACTCATATCTTACTCATGGCTTGGCGGGAGCATTGTTGGTGGGGTTGGCGGGGACCGCTAGTGCCCAAAGCACCCTAGCGCCCCATACTTTCGAGGTGGTCCGCACGGTGGGCGTGGTCAATATCCGTGACGCTAAAACGGAGAAGCTCGGGCCGGCCAAGGCGGGTAATGTGTACGACATGGGCAACCCCCAGCCCGTGGATGACGCGGCGCGCCTGCCCGTCAAAGAAACCGGCAAGGAATCACCCGACATCACCGGCTTCAAGGCGTTGGCCAAAGAGGGGAACGTGACCATCAAAGCGCCCAAGGCGGACAAGTTCACCGACCTTAAGTTGGATACCCCTTACAAGCTGGGCAGTATCGTCAAGACCGGGCGCAATGCCTTTGCCGACCTTGAGCTTAGCCCCAAGAACCAGGTTCGCGTGCTCGCCAAGAGCGAGGTTCAGATGGGCGCCAATATGAAGCACGCGCTGATTATCGCCCTCAAGCTCAACAGCGGCAAAGTGGATTGCAAGCTGGATAATTTCCCCAAGGGGCATCTCTTCCAGGTGCAGACCCCGGTCGGCATCTGCGGCGCCGTTGGCACCGCTTACAGCGTCGAAGAATTGCTGGGCGAGCATAGCACGGACACGAATATCTTTGTCTCCGACGGCGCGGTGTACTTGGATGGGCAATACGTGCGTACTCTTGATACGCCGCTCGGCCCCGGACAAAGCTTGTCCATTTCCATCGTGGAACGGGAAAGGGAACGGTTGGTCACCGTCACCTTCAACGGTCAGAGCGGAGAAGCCATCACCCTGCTGCTTTGGGGCCGTGAATTCACCTTCACAGTGCCGGCGCAAGCCGACCAGGTGACCGGGACCGTGTCCTTGGTCACCCTGCGCATGAGCAGCGACGGCTTGGATGTGCCGCCCGAGGTTCGGGTCAATGAAAATCCGGTCTTGCCGCCGCGCATCAACGAGCAACCGGAAAGCCCCGCCGGCCTCTGATTCCCATGCCGCACGTTCGTGACCGCCGAACCGGTCAGCCTTATGCCGAGCCGGTGTTGGGCGGCGGGTGGATGGGTGCCGTTTATGGCGCGTCTTGGCGGCGCCGGTTGGCGGCGCCGCTTTTTCGCACGTCTTGGGCGACCCGCTTCTTGGGGTGGTTGGCTGATCGTCCGGCCTCTGCCCGCCGCATTCCCGGGGTGGTTGACCAGCTCCGCATCGATGTGGCGGAATGCGTGACCCCCTCTGGCGGGTTTGGCTGTTTTAATGACTTTTTCGCCCGCCGTCTCAAACCTGGTGCCCGCCCATGGGACCCGGCCATGGGGGCCATTGTTTCCCCATCCGACTGCCGGATGACCGTCTTCCCTGACGGCCCGGTCGCCGCCGGTCTCCCGGTCAAGGGCGCGTCTTTCACCCCGGCGGAGCTGTTGGGGGCGGCCGGGAGCCAGTGGGCATCCCGTTTTGCCGCCGGCCCGGCGGTGGTCGCCCGTCTGTGTCCGGCGGATTACCACCGGTTTCATTTTCCCCTGGCCGGCCGCGTGCTGGCCGCCTGGACGGTGCCCGGCATCTATGATTCTGTGCATCCGCTGGCCCTGGCCTTGGGCGTGCCGGTGTTCAAGGACAATGTGCGCCAGGTCACGGTCCTGGAAACGACGGCGGGCCTGGTGGCCTTTGTCGAGGTCGGCGCTTTTGGGGTTGCCCGCATCGTGCAGACGCATGGGGGCGCCGAATTTAATAAAATGGATGAAAAAGGCTATTTCGCCTTTGGCGGTTCGACGGTGGTGCTGTTGTTCGAATCCGGCCGGCTTGAACTGGCGGCGGATCTGTTGCGGAACAGCACCGAAGGCTGGGAGACGCGCGTGCTCGCCGGTGAAACCATTGCCCATGTGGGGCTCTGCCCCAGGCCCCGCTCAAGGAACTCCGTTCCTTGAGAATCCCGACACCATTTCCAGAACGGCCGCGGCCATTCTGGAAAAATGTCTCGGGGTTTCCAAGGGGACAGGTCCCTTTGGCAGGGGCCTGGGGGCGGCGCCCCCACATGGTTTATGTTGTCGCCGTGCCCTGGCGGTAAAAGGGTAGGGGGGCCACGCTGGCGTCCAGGACGATGCCGGAGGCGGGATCAGTCACCCGCACCGGCGTGCCGGGCGCGGGCGGTGCGGCGCCGGCCACATAGGCCAGGGCCACCGCCACGCCCAGGTTCGGGCTGAATGCCCCGGAGGTGATTGTGCCCAGCGTCTGGCCGGACACTGGATCAATCACCGTCATGCCGGCGCGGGCGGCCCGGCGGCTGGCCAGGCGCAGTCCGGTCAGGTGGCGCGCCGGCGGCTGGCGCAGGGCCGTGGCGCCGATGGACTCGCGGTCACGCAGGTTCAATAGGCGGCCAAAACCGGCCTCCACCGGGGTGGTGGTCTCATTCAATTCGTGACCGTAGAGGGGATACCCCATTTCCAGCCGGAGCGTGTCGCGGGCGCCGAGTCCGGCGGGCTTCACCAGCGGGTGGGCTAGCAGGCGGTCCCAGACCATGGCCGCCTGCTCTCGCGGAAAATACAACTCAACCCCGCGTTCGCCGGTGTACCCGGTGCGGCTGATCAGCATCTCCAGGCCGAACAGGGACAGCGGCATCCAATGGTAATAGGCCGGCAGCGTCGTCACCGGCACGCCCAAGTCGGCCAGAACCTCAAAGGCCCGTGGCCCTTGCAGGTCGAGCTTGCCCCACGCCTCGCGCAGATCTTCGAATTTGACCTCTGGCGGCAGATGCGCCCGCAACCAGGCCGCATCCCCTTCGGCCGTGCCGGCGTTGACCACCAGCAGGAAGGTGCCGGCATCCATCCGGTAGGTCAGCAAGTCGTCCAGCACTCCGCCGTGTGCGTTCACCAAGAAATTATAGCGGCAACTGCCGGGGGCTTGGCCGGACACCGACCGTGGCAGCATGGCGTCGAGCGCCGCGCCCACCGTCGGCCCGGACAGCCGGAACACCCCCATGTGGCAGGTGTCGAACAGCGCCGCCGCCTCGCGGCACTGCCGGTGCTCGGCCAAGATGCCGGCCGGGTACTGGACCGGCATCTCCCAGCCGCCAAACTCCACCATTCGCCCGCCCAAGGCCCGGTGCCGTTCAAACAAGGGGGTCTGTTTCATGATGTCTATGATATCTCATTGCTGTGTATATAGTTACAAAAAATAGTTTTGCCGGCGTGGTGTTCGGTGTTTGCTCTGGTGTGATGTGCCTTGGGAGCCGCCCGTCCTCGGGCGGACGAACCCGTGCTCGTCGAAGACGCGCGTAATACGGTTTTTCTTTCGCGCTCCTTGTGTTCTTTCGCGGTTAATCGAATAGTGGTGAATCTTTCAGGCTAGTAATAAAGAGGGTGGAACCGGGGTGACGCCGTCGCTGTCCGCCCGAGGACGGGCGGCTCCCGGTCTTGACATAACGCCGACCTTGCCTTCAGAACGGTTGTACCCTCAGACTTTCCGCGGTTTTTGCCAGAGCCTCGCCGTATAACCCCCTTAATCATGGGGTCGGCCTTCATCCCAGGAACGCCGCACCGCCGCGAAGTCGGGCAGGTCTTTCCGGTTCCGCCACATGCCGGCGGCCTTATGCTGGATTACGACATACCGGCGGCGGATGACTTCGCGGAAGGGCTCGCCCGTTTCCGCCCAGTCCACCACATCCACCTTGAACGGCAGTGCCGACTCGGTGAATGCCTCGCGGAGGTCGCCGCTCACCGCCACGGACAATGGCGCGTCGCCGAGCACCGTCAAGTCCAAATCGGAGGACGCCCGCGGTGTCCCGCCCGCCCGTGATCCAAACGCCCACACTTCGCGGCCAGGAACCAGGCGGTGCAGGATTTCCCGCACCATCAGCAGTTCCTCCGGGTGGAGATGAAGCGTCATGTCGTTCATCCGGTCCCGCCATTGCAGGCACGTAACTGCTTCAGCAGGAATTGGACATCCGTCAGCAACTTCGGAGCGGCGGCGGCCACTGTGTCCGCCTTGCTCGCGTCATATGTGTGCGCCGTCTGATTGCGGAGTTCGCGGTAATCAAACCAAGCCTGGGCTTCCCGCAACAAGCCGCGTTCCACGCCGGTGCGCACCAAGTCGCGATACGCCAGCCGTTCCACCAGATCCGGCGTGGCCAAATCCAGCGCCAACTGCCGCCGCAACATTTTCCACGCCAGCTCGTAAGTGAACTCGAAGCATTGGATAACCGAGTTTCGGAACTGCTCGGCCAGGCCGGGATCGGCGCTTGCCTGGGACGACCGGGCATACGCCAGGCTCTTTCCCAGTTGGCCCACCGCCCCCGCCAATGCGTCCAGTTCAAGCTTCATTTCCACATGCCTTCTCTAAGTACCTTGTAAAAGCTAAAACTGCGGATTCACCACGAAGCCACAAAGCCACGAAGAGCACGAAGATGAATCGAAGGCGCATTTCGAGTTTGATTGGTCATTGAAATGCTTCGATCAAACTTCGTGTCCTTCGCGTCTTCGTGGTGAAGATTTAAGCTTTATGGGGTACTAAAAGTATTGGAATCACGGCGTGATGCGGTCAAAGCCGGTGAACGGGCGCAGCACCTCGGGCACGATGACGCTGCCGTCGGGTTGCTGGTAGTTCTCCAGAATGGCGCACACCACGCGGTCGGTGACGCCGGTGGCGGAAATGGTGTGAACGAATCCCTTTTGGCCGGTGGCCTTGTCGGTGTAGCGGATGCCGAGACGCCGGGCCTGGAAGTCGGTCAGATTGGTGTTCGAGGTCACTTCGCGGTAGTTGCCGAATCCGGGGTACCAGGCCTCAATGTCGTACTTCCGGTAACCGGGCGCGCCCATGTCGCCGTCGCAGACCAGGACGACGCGGTACGGAAGGCCGAGTTGCCGCAACAGGTATTCCTCGTTGGCCAGGCACTCTTCATGGCAGGCCGCCGACTCTTCGGGGCGGCAGAAGATGATCTGCTCGACCTTGTGGAACTGGTGGACACGGAAGATGCCGCGGTTGACCTTGCCATAGCTGCCGGCCTCGGTGCGGAAGCACGGGGTGTAGGACGTATAGCGCAACGGCAGGGTCGCCGCCTCCAGCGTCTCGTCGGCATGGTAGCCGACCAGCGTCTGCTCGGAAGTGCCGATCAGCGACAAGTCCTCGCCGGCCAGTTTATAGGTTTGGTCGGCAAAAAACGGCAGGTAGCCGGTGCCGAAGAGCGTCCGCTCCTTGGCCAGGCAGGGGCTCATGAACAGGGTGAAGCCTCGCTCCACCAAGGCGCGTTGCGCCCAGAAAAACATGGCTTGGGTGAGTTGGGCGCCCGCGCCGCGCCAGTAATAGTAGCCGGCCTGCGCCACCTTGGCGCCGCGGGCGGTGTCGATAATGCCGAGCCGGTCGCCCAGGTCCTGGTGATCCAGCGGCTGGAAGGCGAACGCGGGTTTTTCGCCACACAAGCGCAGCAGTGTGTTGTCCGCATCCGTGCCGCCGCTCGGGACATCCTCGGCCAGGAAATTGGGCAGCCAGGCCAGGCCGGCGTCCACTTCCGCCTTGACCTCTTCCTGCCGTTTTTCTTTGACGGCGACTTCTTCCTTGATGGCGCGCACCCGCTCCCGCGCCTCCGGCTTGTCCTTGCATTCCTTGCTCAGTTGGTTCCGCTCGGCGCGCAGTTCCTCCACTTCGCGGATCAGTCCCACATATTCGGCGTCCTTCCGGCACAAGACGTCCAGGTCAACCTCACAGCCACGCCGGCGGCAATTGGTCTTGACCCGTTCGGGTTCGTTACGCAGCAGATGAATGTCTATCATGGCCCGATGTTTCCCGGCACGGCATGCTGAAATTTCGACCCGGTCCGCACGTGTACGCGTGCCCGTACTTGCTTTGGCGCGACCGTCAGAATGTAAACGGGGCCCCGGTAAAAACAACCACCATTTGCGTCACACGACCGGTTCACCTATATTGCAGGCAGCAGACGGTTAAACACTGCACACCTGAAACTTAATTATATGGCAAGAATTCTCATTATTGATGACCAGCCGGAAGTCCGGGAAGTTATGCAGCGCATTCTCACGGGGGCCGGCTACCAGGTCGAAGTTGCCGCCGGTGGCGACATCGGCATCCGCCTCCACGAGCAGCAGCCGTTTGATCTCATTATGACCGACTTGGTCATGCCAGACAAGGAGGGGATTGAGACCATCATGGAGATTCGGCGTTCCGACCGCAAGGTCAAAATCATCGCCATTTCCGGGTTTATTGATTCACCCTACCTCGACACTGCCCGGCACTTGGGCGCCAATCGCATCCTGCCCAAGCCGTGCAGCCGTCAGGTCATTCTTGAAACCGTAAGGGATCTGCTGGTCGAAAGCCCCCCGCCGTCGCCGCCCGCCCCGGGCTCCGCCGTCTGAGTTGGGGAAGTGGCGGGGGCATGACCGTTTTGTCGGACGATGTTGGGGCCACCCTTTTGGAAAAGGGTGCTCCCCAAACCCCTTCCCAAAACTTTTGTATCCTAAACCTGGAGGGGCGCTTCCGCCACAAGCCATTCTGGCAAAATGTAGATCAGAGATGGATGCTTGTGGCGGAAGCGCCCCTCCGCGTTAAGGCACAAATAGGTTTGACGGAGGGTTTGGGAACCGCCTTTCCTCAAAAGGGGGTTCCCAACCGACATAACTATTATACACACGAAGTAGCGGGCCGCTGTTATTTTACTTCACCTTCGGTTATACTGTTAGCGATTTGCCGTGACCGTAGACATCATGTTCAGGAAAGAAGGTTCAATCATGAGCGACAACCTGCTGAAAAAAGGCATCTATCTCGGACTCGGTTTGGCCAGCCTGACCAAGGACAAGTTGGCCGCCGTCGCCGCCGAAGTCGCCAAGACCGCCAAGCTGTCCGAGGACGAAGGGCGCAAGCTTGCTGGCGAATTGGAAACGGAATCCCAAAAAGCCCAGGAGCAGTTGAAGGCCCAGGTCGACAGCTTGGTTGAGGCCGCCACCAAACGCCTGCCCTGCTGCCAGAAGCTGACTGCCATTGAGCACCGCCTGGCCAAGCTCGAAACCGCCATCAACAAGCAGGCTGCCGCCGCCACGGAAGCCGCCGCCGAAGAGACTGAACCCGTCGCGCCCGCCCACCACAAGAAATAAAATTGACCGGCCGTGAGCGAGGCGGGTGGCAGGGCGCTACCCGCCTTTTTTATTCACCCCGGCGTAATCTCAGAACTCTGCACTCACCGCGCCTGATCGGCAGGTGGCGGGGAGCTGGGGTTTTACACGCGGCTGGAGGCGGAACGGTTTTTGAGCCCCAACGGGGCGGCAGTAAAATAGCCCAGGGCAACGCCCTGGGTCTGGAAAATTAAGATGCTTTGCGCCCTGTAGGGGCAAGGGAGATGTCCATTCCCTTGCCCTTTCAGGGCGGCTAAAAAAAAGGGGGGGAGTTTCCCAGGGCGCTGCCCTGGGCTATTCTCCCCGGCCCCGTTGGGGCGAAAACCCAATTAACCGAGACCCTGGCGCCCACCCGTTTTGGAAGCGCCGTTGTTACTTGGCGAGAGCACAATCGTAAGTGAGTGTTGTCATGCGCGACCAGGATCCCAAACGCGAAACCGCCTTTTTCGACCTCTTTGCGGATTGCCGCAACCTGGAACGCGAGGCGATGCGCCGGGCCGGCCAGGGTGTTTTTACTCTGGACCGCATGCCGTTCCTGGCCGCCCTCGCCGGGCACCCCGAGCAGCGGCTGAAACTGATTCATGTCGCCGGCACCAAGGGCAAGGGCTCGACCAGTTTTTTTCTCGGCGCCCTGCTGGAAGCCGCCGGCGAAACCGCCGCCGTCTACACCTCGCCTCATCTCGTTTCGGTCCGTGAGCGGTTTTGGCTGCGGGGTGCACCGGTGACCTATGCCGCCCTGGAAAGCGCGGCCCGCGGACTCCGCAAAGCCATTGACGCCAATGGGTTGCCGCCGACCCTGTTTGAGGTCATGACCGTGCTCGGCCTGCGTCTGGCGGCCGATGCCGGCTGCCGCTGGTGCGTGCTCGAGGCCGGCATTGGCGGCCGGCTTGACGCCACCAACTTCATTCCCCCGCCCGCCTGCTGCGTCATCACCCCGGTCAGTCTTGACCATGTGCCGCTGTTGGGCACCACCGCCGCCGAGATCGCCGCCGAAAAGGCCGGTATTCTCAAGCCAGGCGTGCCCCTGGTCCTGGCGCCCCAGCCGTTTCCCGAGGCCGAGGCCGTCATCCGCGCCGCCGCCGCCCGCCTGCGCTGCCCGGTAACCGACAGCTCAACCGTGTCCGAAGTGGACGCCGCCCGCTGGCCGGACCGCCGCCGGTGGCCGGCCTTCCTGCGGGAGAATTTCCGCACCGCGCTGGCCGTCTGCCATGTGTTGGGGATCACTCCCGACCCCGAGCGCTTCCACCCGCCGCGCCTGCGCGGACGTTTCGAACTTCTGCGGGACGAGCCCCCGGTCCTCCTTGATGCCGCCCACAATGCGGACTCCGCACGCCGGCTGGCGGAAGCCCTGCGCGAGATCTGGCCGGCCCGGCCGTTCACCGTCGTGCTCGGCGTCGTTCAGGGCAAGGATGCGGCGGGAATTTTTCGCGAACTCCGCACGGTGGCCGCGGAATTCATTCTCACCCATCCCCGCAACGCCGATCGCGGTTCCGAACTGGCGACGTTGCAGGCGCTGGCCGCGGCGGCCGGCGTGCCGTACCAGGTCATCCCGGACCTTCAATCCGCCGCCGACTTGCCGGTTGGACGCCCCCTGCTCTTCACCGGCTCCTTCTTCACCGCCCTGATCGGCGAAGAACTGTTTGGGTCACGGCCTGGTTGAGCACGGAGCCGATGCCGTCGCGGAAGCAGAGCTGGGCGGCGTGGTCCAGGTGCGTGGGGTCGCGGTTGATGATGACCAGCCGGCAGGCGGGGCGGCGGATGGCGGGCAGGGCGGCGGCGGGATAGACGGCCAGGGCGGTGCCGGCAATCACCAGCAGGTCAGCCTGATAGATGGCGCGATCGGCGGCGGTCATCGCGGCGTCCGGCAGGTTTTCCCCGAAGAAGACGATCTCCGGCTTGTAAACACCGCCGCACTCCGGGTGGGTCGGGATCTCGCCGCGGGCAATGGCCGGCAGGAGCTCGGTGGTCTGAACCTCATGATCGCAGCGAAGGCAGCGGCTGGTGCGCCAGCCGCCGTGGACGGGATGGACGGCCGGATTGCCGGCGTCCTGATGCAGGGTGTCGACGTTTTGGGTCACCACCGTCACCTGCCAGGGACCGGCCTGGGCCAGGCGGGTGATGGCCAGGTGCGCGGCATTGGGCCTGGCTTGGGCGACGAGCGGATAAAAGCTGCGGGCGAACGCGTAGAACGGCCGTGGATCGCGCCGGAACACCTCGACGTCGAACACGCTCTCGCCCACTCCGTTGGCATAAAGTCCGGACGCGGAGCGGAAATCGGGAATGCCGCTTTCGGTGGAGATGCCGGCCCCGGTCAAAAAGACGACCCGGGGGGCGCCCCGGAACAACTCGGCCAGGGCATCGGGAGTTGGCGGTTGGGGTGTGGCTGCTGGCTTCATTTTGGGGGCGGGGCGGTTGTTTTTCTATTTCTCGATTGCCGATTGCAATCGACCGCAATCGACTGCGGCCGATTGCAATCGATGCTTGGGCGCTTTACCGCCCCCCAAGCCGCCGGTGGTCGTCTCAGGCGCCGGTGGGGAGGTTGAGATCCAGGCCTAAGTCGATACTGCGCACCGAGTGAGTGAGGGCGCCGACGGAGATGGTGTCGACGCCGGTGGCGGCGATGGCGGAAATGCGTTCGAGGGTGATGCCTCCACTGGCCTCGGTGACGGCGCGGCCGCCGATGATGCGGACGGCGGCGGCGATTTCGTCATCGGTCATGTTGTCCAGGAGGATGATGTCGGCGCCGGCCTCGACGGCTTCGCGGACGTTGTCGAGAGTGTCGGCCTCGACTTCGATTTCCAGACGGGGATAACGGTCACGGCAGGCTTTGACGGCGCGGTGGATGCTGCCGGGGCCGTCCAGGCTGGCCAGTTCGCGGTGGTTGTCTTTGAGCATGATCCGGTCATAGAGGCCGAAGCGGTGGTTGCTGCCGCCGCCGGCGGTGACGGCGTATTTTTCCAGGAAGCGCAGGCCCGGAGTGGTCTTGCGGGTGTCGAGAATTTTTACCGGGTGGCGGCCGACGGCATCGACGTAACGGCGGGTCATGGTGGCGATCCCGCATAAGCGCTGCATGAAGTTCAGGGCGGTGCGTTCCCCGGTGAGCAGGGCGCGCGCCTTGCCGGTGATGCGGGCCAGGGTCTGGCCGGCGGTGCAGCGGTCGCCGTCGCGGACCAGTTCTTCGACGCAAACGTCGGCATCCAGCAGGGTGAACACCATGCGGGCCACCGGGAGGCCGGCGCAGACGCAGTCTTCACGGGTGCGCAGGAGGGCGGTGGTTTCCAGTGCTTCCGGAACCACGGCCAGGGTGGTGGCGTCGCCGGACCCCATGTCTTCGGCGAGGGCGGCCTGGCAAATCGATTCAAGATTCGTGCGATTGAGTTGGAGCATGGAGACTCCTCCGTTGCAGCAGGGTGATCAGGGCCAGGATCGCGGCGATTTGCAGCAGGGCCAGAATGGCGCCCGCCGGTGGCAACCACAGCAGGGTGACGGCGGCGGCGCCGCTGATGAAGGCGAGTAGGAGGACGGCCAGCACGGACAGGGGCCGGCCAAGCCCCAGTTTCTCGAAGCGGTGGGAAATGTGGCGGTTATCGCCCTTATAGACGGGCAGGCCGTGGTGCCAGCGAATAACGACGACGGCCAGCAGGTCGAACACCGGTACCGCCAGTACGAGCAGTGGGATGAGCACGGGGGCCGGGGTGGGCGTTTCGCCCGGGACGTAGTAGGTGGTGAGGGCGCCGGCGACGCCCAGGCAGTAGCCGAGGAATTGGCTGCCGGCGTCGCCCATGAACAGGCGCGCCGGCGGCCGGTTGAACATCAGGAAGCCGCCGGCCACCCCGCCGGTGATCACCGCCAGGGCGGTGACGAAATGCTGGCCGCGCAGCCCCGCCACCACGGCGAAGAAGAACGCGGCGATGAGAGTCAGGCCGCCCGCCAGCCCGTCCATGTTATCAAGGAAATTGATGGCGTTGATGATGAACAGCAGCCAGAAGGTGGTCAGCGCCCAGGTCAGCAGCGGCGATTGCTGGAACAGGCTGATTCGCACGGCCCAGAGGGCGGTGGTTCCGGCGACGGCGGCCTGGACGGCGAACTTGGGCAGGACGCCCAGGGGACGGTAGTCATCCCACACGCCGGCCACGACCAGCACCAGGGCGCCGGCGCCGATGATGGCCAGGCTGGGCAGGACATGGCAAATACCAGGCAACATGCCTGTGGCCAGCCCCCGCCACGGTTCGGGGCCGGCAAAGGCCATGGCCAAGCCAAGACCAATGGCGAGAAACCAGGCCGCGGCCATGGCGGGGCCGCCGAGGACGGGAACGCTGCGGGCATGGCGTTTGTGCGCTTCCGTGCCAGGCGTGTCCAGCACCCCCCAGCGCGTCGCGAGCCGGCGGCACACCCCGTTAAGCAAGACGCTCAGCAGGAAGGCACCTCCCCCGGCCAGCAGATAATGGGGCCATGCGGATGCGCTCACGATGATGCCTCATGTAAAAGCTGAAATTAAGAAAGCAGAAAGCGGAAATATACGTTTAGCGCGTTGGGAGCCGCCCGTCCTCGGGCGGACGAACCTGTCATCCCGGTCTTGAAATAACGCCGGCGATGCCTTTATTCTACCACAAAGAACGCAAAGAACACAAAAAATTTTATTGCTCATTTTAGAGTGTTTTATCTTTGCGATCTCTGCGCTCTTTGCGGTTAATTTGGGAACTTCAAAATTCGATATTCAGGATTCGACATTTTCTTATCCGAGCCCGGAACGTGAGTGACGGGTTCAAAAGGTGGCAGTCTCCTAAGAAAAGTGGATTCTTTTCGACCGGTCACTTTCGCTTCCTGCGGTCGCTTCGTTCGCGGCTCGGATTGGCCTTGAACCGTTAACCGGAGTTTGGCAAGCGCCTCCAGCACGACGGGTCTCACTCGGTGGCGGCCGGGCAGCGCGCCGTCAGTTCGGGCGGGACGCGCACGGGGCGCCGGGTCGGAATGTCAATGCAGGCATGAATGGTGTGGCCGGCGGCCAGCAGCACGCCGTCGCGGCGGACTTCGCAGTTCACTTGCAGGCGGGCACCCTTGATCCAGGCGACCCAAGCCAGGATCTCCAGCGTGTCATCGTAACCGGCCGGCGCCTTGTAGTCCACTTGGGCTTGAATTACGGGCAGGGCGAACCCGCGTTTTTCCATCTCCTTGTAGGGAAAGCCCAAGTCGTGGAGGAGTTGGGTGCGGCCGCGCTCGAAATAGACCAGATAGTTGGCGTAGTAGACCACGCTCATCTGGTCGGTGTCGGCATACGGGACGGCATAGCTGACTTTGGCGATGGTCGGAGTGGGCATGGGGATGAAAACCAAGTCGGTTAGCAACCAGAAAGAGAAAATCCGGGATAATGTAGCGTGCTTTTGGGCCGGTATAAACCGCGTCAGCCGGAACCGGTGACGTGACGCCAAGGTAACCACGCTGTTCGCGCCGACGTGCCAGAACAACGGCACTACGGAACTGACCTGCGCCCGGCGAAACCCCTCTCCCAGGCCCGGTCCGGGGCTAAGCCGAGCCCGGAACGTCACGGGTCAAAGAGAAAAGCTGAAAGCAGAAATGAAACGTGATGCGTGATGCGTGAAACGTGATGACATGAGTGTGATTGTGCAAGGAGGTGTAAGTCCTACTCAAATCGAACCTTTTAGATTTGTACCTGCCCGTAACTGCGTCGCCGCAAGCGGTGTCGAAGCACGGTGAGCCCGTCGGGTGCAGGAAAGGGAAACTCCGCGACGGGGGTGCATCTGGTGGTTGGCGGCAGGACGTTCGGAAGCACTGTTGCAGGCGCCGGCCCAAGTGCATGGCGGCTTGGATGGCGCAGGCGGTGGCCTTGCCCACGCCCTTGATCTTCAGAAGTTCAGCCAGTGGCACCGTGGCCAGCTCCCGCAGACTGCCGAACATGGCCAGCAACCGGCGCGACAGGCCCAGTGACTGTTCGGGCGTCTTGTTGCCAGCACCAGGGACAGCAGCTCGCCATCCGACAACGCCTCCGCCGAGGCGTCCATCAGCCGCTGGGCGGGCTGCTCGGAGGCGGGCAGGTACGGGAAAACGGGTGGATTGGGTAGCGGCAACAGGGTCAGCAGCGGGGTGAGGTTTGCCATGAATCAGCTCCTTTTTTAAGGCATTTCAAGCACAAAAAAGCCCTGGCCCGGTCCGATAAGGGACCAGGTCAGGGCACGAAAAAGAGCTCATTAGCAGTAGCAGAGCTAAGAGCCCAGGATCAAGTTATTATGCCACAAACAGTGGGGGGATTTAAGGGGGGCAGCTCGAATACTTCTACCTCACGGACGGCGATTGCCAGGCGTCCAAGGATGATGAGTGCCAGCGGGCGTTATCCGACTATGCCTACCACACTCGCCATCCGGATTCTGGCATGCTAGAGTTACCGGGTTGGCGTTGATTCACCGGTACCCCACCCGTATTCTTCGACGCCCCCCCATCCATGAAATCAAAACTCCTATCAGTTAAACAAATTACGGACTGTTGTTCCGGGGTTCATTCCCTGGCCCTGGCTGGGGATGTGATACGCTTCCACCGGTTCCCGCCGCTGCTCGAAACCCGCTATCAGAGCACGGCGGATTTCCAGATTCGTGGTGGGTGCGGTGCCGGTGTGCGCCTGCGTTTTCGTTCCAACACGGACACGTTACGGCTGTCGGTCCGTTATGGGCGGGAGGCGCGTGCCAGCTATCGCGGCGCCCTGATCGTGGATGGCGGCGAGGATCGAGCCTGGGGGCCCGAGGCCCGGCAGGGCGACTGGAGTGGTACTCTCTTTACGGCATCCGGGCCTGGCGAGCATGAGTTTGACCTGTGGCTGCCGCATCTGTGTGAAATGTGTGGCGAGCCTCTCAAAAGGCACAGATTTGAGCCATGAGTTTGGCACGGGTTGAGCCACGGGGGTGGCCCGGTTTCGGCCATGCCGCTGCCCAGGTGACGAGCGGCGGACATGGCCGGGGGCAACGGTCAGGCGGACTG
>CAITYL010000391.1 GCA_903896595.1 uncultured Lentisphaerota bacterium | reverse complement strand
GGCGGACAGCGACGGCGTTACACCAGTTCCGCCCTATTTTATTGGGCCACCGGCCGCCAAACCCAATGATGCGCGTCTCCGACGATGACGGGTTCGTCCGCCCGAGGACGGGCGGCTCCCAGTTATAAGAAAACCTCGTTCTTTTGAAAACACCGTTGAATGTTCCGTTTGGGTTCGGAGTTCCGCCTTCAGGCGGCGCCTTTTCTCTGCGTTCTTGGCGAGCGATCCTTCTTCGTTCGGGCTTCGTGCTCTTCGTGCCTTCGTGGTGAAAGCATTTGTCCTATTTTTGGATCTCCGTCCACCAGCGGGTCAGGGTGTCGCAATCATCGCGGGTGCCCGCCACCACATCGCTGGCATCCTCGTACTCCAATGCATAAAAACCGGTGTAACTCTTCGCCAATCTCCTGAGGATGGGCAGGTAATCAATCTCGCCATCGCGAAGCCGGCAATATTCCTTCTTGCCGTTGATCGTGCGCAGGCTTTTCAGGTGGGTGAAAACAACCGGGACCTCCACCCGCAACAGGGCCTCCAACGGGTCCTGGCCGTACATGGCGAAATTGGCGGGGTCGTAGTTGAGGCCGAGATTGGGCTCGGCCGCCGCGTGAATGATCCGGTTCACTTGTTCAATCGTGGCGGTCAGGCCGCCATGATTCTCCAGCGCCACTATCAGCCCGTGCGTGGCCGCATGCCGGGCCACCTGTTTCAGGCTGGCGGCAACCTGCTCGTACACCGTCGCGTCCCGCCGCTCCTGCCAGCCGGCAAAGACAATGATCACTTCCGGCTGGAACGGGGCGGCCCGGTCAATCTGCCGGCAGCACGCCGCCACTTCGCTGGCGACCTGGTCGGGCGCGACCATGAAATCCCCCGTGGCGTTGAAACTGGCATAACGCAGCCCGTGCCGGCCAACCTCGGCCCGGGCCGCGGCCAGCACCGTGTCCGGCGCGTCCGGCGGCAGCATGCCGGCCATCTCCGCGAAAAACTGGCCGCAAATGTGGTTCATGCCGAGCCCGCGCAAACAGCGGCACTGCTCCGCCAATGGCGTGAAGCGAAAACCCCAAGGGGAACTGGCGAGACGATGTGATGTCATAACTAATTACTTCTTAGTATCTTAATAGTTAAATTAGCTGTAAAATGCGCAAGATTTTCGCATCTCTCAAACGAAGGCACGAAGGATCGAAGGGCGTTGAGAAGATATGGCGCATAGAGGTGGTTTCCTAACCCGGCATAACCGAAACCAAATTGTTTTCACCACAGAGGACACAGAGGGCACAGAGAAACAAAACTGAAAAATGTAAGGAAGGCGACATTCTGTTCATCTTTTCCTCGGTGTTTCTCTGTGACCTCTGTGGTGAAATCTTGCGCATCTTGCGACAAGTTTTACTCGTGGGGGTTGTGTGTGTAAGTACGTTCTTTGCGGTCTTCGCGATCTTCTGTTCAAACGTAGCTGAACTTTTTCCATCACATATCACGATTAGACGCTATAACCGGGAGCCGCCCGGCCTCGGGCGGACGAACCGAACCCGTCATCGTCGGAGACGTGCCTCCTTGATTTGGCGGACGGTGGCCCGATCAAAAGGGCGGAATTGGTGTAACGCCATTGATTTCCGCCCGAGAACGGGCGGCTCCCAGTCTTGAAATATTTTTTCACGCATCACGTTTTCACGTATTACGTTTTATGCCCTCACGCCGACTCCCGCATGCACAATGAACTTTGCAGGGTGACGGCCGCCGGCACCGTTTCGCCGCGGATCAGGCCGTGCAGCAGATTGAACGCCTCGCGCCCCTGCTCAAACGGCAGATTGTCAAAGGTGGTCAGCGCCGGGGTGATGTACTGGCCGATCCGGCTGTTGTCCGCCCCGGCCACCGCGACCCGGCCGGGGACCGCGATCCCCGCCTTCCGCAGCGCCAGGATCGCGCCAACGGCCATCTCGTCGTTGGCGCAGACTATCGCGTCGTTCGTGAACGGCCCCGCCGCCAGCCGTTCGCGGGTCAGCGCATGGGCGGTCGTCTCGCTGAAACCGCCCACGGCAAAGTCACGCTGGAAAAAGCGGATTTTGTGCTTTGCCAGGGCCGCGCGGAACCCCAGGTACCGCTGGGCTCCAGGATAGCTTTCCGGACGGCCCCCAAGGTAGAAAAAGCGGCGGCGCCCCCACCGCACCAGCTGTTCCGTGAGGGCCTGGGCGGCGGCAAAATTGTCAATATTGACCGTCGGCAGCCCCAGCGCGGGGTCGATGCCGATCCCCACCACCTGCCGGCCTTCCCGGCGGAAACGCGCCAGCCAGCGGGGGGGCATGGCGAAGCCGTAATAGATCAGGCCGTCGATCTCGCGCGTCCGGAACCAGTCGAACACCTTGGCCTCCGCCATGCCCGGCTTGAAAAACTGCATGGAAAAGCGGAACCCGGCCTGGTCCGCGGCGGCACCGATGCCGCCGACGATCAGCGACATGCAATGCTCGTCAAAGGGCGAGACATGCCCGATATTGACGGTCTCCTCCAGCAGGAAGCCGACATTCCCCGCCAGCCGGCTGCCCAGCCGCCGGGCATGGATGTTGGGCAGATAGTCGACCCGCCGGCAGTGGGCGCGGATCTTGGCCTCCAGCGCCCGGCTGATGCCGCCGGCCCGCGCCTTGCCGCCCAGCACCAGCGACACTGCCGCCTTGCTGACGCCCAGCGCCGCGGCAATGGTGGACAAGGATGGGGCTGACCGCGTTTCCATACTAACTGCGCCTGACTGCTCACACCACCTAAACCGTTTAGCTACCCCCAACATAACCTAAACCGTTTAGCTGTCAAACGATGTTGGGAACCCCCATTTGAGGAAAGGCGGTTCCCAAACCCTCCGTCAAACCTTTTTGTGCTTTTGCGGATTCCGCCGGCCGCCCCTGTCGTCCCAATCGTGGCCTGTCGCACTGGAGCGGCCTGCGGCATCCGCAACTGATCACCGCCATGGTGTTGGGCGTCCTCCAGGAACGCCGAGCCTCAGCTCTAAAACGAACATCGAACATTCAACAACATGGACGTTGAATGTTCGATGTTGAATGTTCTTGTCTTGTCCTGATATAGGTTGACACTTGTCACAGAGGGGACAGGTGCTCATGAACGAGACAATACGTTACAGTGAGGCGTTTAAATTGCAGGTGGTTCGGGAGATTGAGAGCGGTCAGTATGGCACCTGCGGTCAGGCTTCCCAAGCCTACGGGATTCGTGGACCGGGGACGGTTGCGAGGTGGGTTTCTCATTACGGCAAGTTCCATTTGCTAAAAAAGGTGGTTCGCGTGGAAACAACCGATGAGCGCAACGAGTTGAAGCGGTTGAAGGCCCGGGTTCGGGAGCTGGAGTCGGCGCTTTCGGACGCGCATTTGGACCTGCGCCTGGAACGCTCGTACCTGAAGCTGGCGTGCAAGGCGGCTGGACAAGACGAGGTGGGTGAGTTTAAAAAAAAACATGCTGGGATGCCGTCCATGATGCCGCTAACGAAGGAGGAACGGCGGTGAATCAGCGTCAGGTGTCCAAGCTGTGTCGGCGGGCGGGGATGAGCCGCCAAAACTACTACTCCCGGCGGCGCCAACGTCAACGTCGAGAGGTTGACGCGGACTTGGTGCTTCAGCTTGTCCGGGATGAGCGACGGCAGCAACCCCGGCTTGGCGGCCGCAAGTTGCGGTATCTGATTGGAGAGCGGCTGAAAGCGCATGACGTGAAGATTGGGCGTGATCGTCTCTTCCGCTTGCTGGCTGAAAACGACCTGTTGATCGCGCGCAAACCGGGACAGCCGAGAACCACCAACTCGCGGCATTCTTTGCCGGTGTTCAACAACCTGGTGGAGGGGATGACTCTGACCAGCCCCAACCAGGCGTGGGCCAGTGATTTGACGTACATCCGCACGGATCAGGGGTTCATGTTTGCCTCGCTGATCACCGACCTGTTCTCCCGCAAGATTGTGGGCCATTTTATCAGCGATAACCTGGAGGCGGAAGGCTGCCTCAAGGCGCTGGAGACGGCGTTGAAGGAGTTGCCGACCGGTGCGTGTCCGATCCACCATTCCGACCGTGGCTGCCAGTATTGCTGCCACCTTTATGTCGAACGGCTTCAGAAAGCGGGCCTGGGCATCAGCATGACGCAAACCATGCACTGTTACGAGAATGCCTTGGCGGAGCGCGTCAATGGCATTCTGAAGCAGGAATACGAGATGGACAGCACCTTTCGCACCAAGGAGCAGGCAAGAGTGGCGTTTGAGCAGGCCGTTTGGTTGTACAATTACCGTCGGCCGCACATGAGCTTGAAGTATCATTTTCCTGCGGAGGTACATCGGCCAGCCGCATAATGCGCGGAAAAATAAGTTGGCCAGGGGCGCTCCGCTTCGCCCTTGCCCCTGTGGGGCACCCCCTATCGGGGGACGGGCGAAGCGGAGCGCCCCTGGCAGGCGGGGAACGAGCGCAGCGAGTTCCCCGTACCGGCATGGACAATCCATGAAATGTTGGAATGAAGAAATCATAACCAAAAGTGTCAAACGGAAACCAGGACTTGACAGAAAAACCCGACGTTTTGAACAAAAGGTCGCGAAGACCGCAAAGGACGCATCCCCCCCATCCAGCATTTCGCGCTCAGTGGAGTGGGTTCGCCGACCTGCGGCCCATACGGCCAGACCCGGCGCAAACTGACCACCCGCACAAAACAGACACAACGGATGATGACCAGCGGCGTTGCCTCGCCCATGGCTGATCGCCCGCCGCCCGGTTCTGTTCTGTCTGTTCTGTCTGTTCTGTCTGTTCTGTCTGTTCTGTCTGTTCTGTCTGTTCTGTCCGTTTTGTCCGTTTTGTCCGAGCCCCCCCGCTTCTACCCGTTCCGTCCCCACCGGCGCGCCGCGTGCAACCGCTCTGAAAACCCGCCGGCGGCCTCAAAGTCTCTTGCCTGCCGATCCAGCAGGCGTTCCGCAAGCCAGTGCGCCTGGGCCGCCAACACCGCGCCCAAATTGGCCGCGCGTTCTTCCGGCGACTCCCGCGCCCCCGTCCGGTTCACCCACGCCACCGCCGCCTCCAGCGTTGGCGGCCGTAATGCCCGCGCCTCCTCGAAACGTGGGTCGCCCGGCTCCCACTTCTGCAATCCCCGCCGTTTTAGTTGCTTCACATAGTCTTTTTCCAGTTCGGCCAGACTGGAACGTCCCACGTTAGTCAGATTCATCTCGAGTTTCTTGCTCGTCGCGCTGTCCTCGCTGCCCTCGGCGATGTTCTGATAGCCGCTCCGGGCGGCCTGCACCATCTGGTCATGGTGGCGGTCTGACCGCGGCAGATAGCGCGTGCAAAACCGGCAGGTGAAATCATAGAGCAACTCCGCCACCTGGTAAGCCCTCAGGTTGCGGTAGCCGCTGTGCCTTCCATACACCCGGTCCGCCGACGCCGACCGCAAGGCGCGCCGGGGCTCTCCGCCTGGGTCAGTTCCGTCGTGCGCATGGTTCATGGCATCCCCCAGAGTAATTGGGTTACACCCCATATTAACGCGCGGGAGGGGGGATTATTGTCCTGACAACGGACAAAACAGACCGAACGGACATAACGAATGCATGCCGGCAGCAGGGCTATGATCCCTCCATGCGCATGAAGTCAAGCCGCCAATATTGGCAACTTGAAGACCCATGCGCCAAAGCGTTGCAGGTCAGGCCAGCTGCCGCAATACCAATGAGAATGACCCCAACCTGTGCCAACCCAAGAATGGTGATTGGCCGGCTGTATGGATTGCCCATGCTTTGCCTCTAGAACTCATAGCCGTCCCATGGGATGCCATAATTCATTCCGTGCCCGAACTGCCAGCCATTCTTTCGTGGTCGAAGCCGTCCATGGGCCTACCTTTTTCGGTGTTCGGGCACGGGCAGGGGCACGGGCAGGGGCACGGGCAGGGAAAATGCAAAATGGGTCAGTATCAAAACCAACCGCATTACGCTTTGAATCTCAGGAAAAGTCGCGTTTTTCAAGCACCTGTGGGACAGTAGTGTCTAGAACTGCCCATTCGGTTTACCTGTCCCTGACGCCTCTTCCTTCGCCTCGCCGCGTCCTCATGGGTAAATAACGCGCCAACAAAGCGATTACTGTGCCGGCCTCCCCCACCATTCACCTGTCCCTAACGCTTGGCCTCCCCCACCATTCACCTGTCCCTAACGCTTTATACAAACAATCTCGATTTGATTTTTTATCGGCCCAGAATCCGGCAAGCCGCTTGGGGGACGGGCGATTTGGGATGGCCGCCGCGTCCTCTTTGTCCCCAATGTCCTCGGGTTTACGGGGCCAACGTCCTCAACGTCCTCGGCGGCGGCATGCGGTGGTCGTTTTGGGGCGGGCGGCGGGGCGAAGACCTTGAGGACACGCGCGCACAAGAGGACAAGGAGGACGGAGAGGACGCCCCGCAGCGGTGAGCCATGGACGCCTATTTCACGGATGCCCGACAGGCGCCATCAAAAACGGCAAGGAAATTGCCGTCCCCCGAAACCGGTGCATTGATGGGGGATTTCTTGGCGGACTTGGCGATCTTGGCGAGAAATCATGATTTAAGAACCCGTTCAAGAAATACATGCCATTCCTCGTCCCTGTTTGCCATGGCGGCCCCCTCCACGGGCGACACGCCTGTGCCTACAGGAATCCATTTCCGTCCCGTAGGCGCGGGGTTGCCCCCCACCCCAAAGCTTTTGTACGGTTTTGCGGATTCCGCAGGCCGCTTTGGACGCCGGGCCACGAGTGAGGCCACACGGGTGGCCTGCGGAATCCGCAAAAGGCACAAAAAGGTTTGACGGAGGGTTTGGGAACCGCCTTTCCTCAAAAGGGGGGTCCCAACCGGCGCTCGCCCATGGCGGTGATTTCTTCGCGGTCGTGGTGGAGCTGGCGCAGGCGCAGGGTGGCGCAGCGCGCCGCCAGGCCGTGGCGGGGGTCGCGCAGTCGTTCGACCAGCGCCACCGGATCGCCATGACCGACCTTGAAGTTGACCACAAAGCGGCGGCACCAGCCGTGGTCGAGCCAGGGCAGTAGGATCTCGCCGAGCACACGCCGGGGATCCTCGATCATGTCGCAAAGCAGCCAGTCGCAACCGTGCTCGCCCTCTGGCCGGTGCTTGAAGGCGTCGGTCTTCAGGTGTTCAATGAGCGGGTGGTTCGCCGCGCCGGCCTTGAGCGGGCCGTTGTCGACGGCCGTGACCTGCGCGCCGCGCTGCGCCGCGGCATAGCTCCAGCCGCCGGGCGCCGCGCCCAGATCGGTGACGGTCTCGCCCTGCCCCGGCTCGCGGCCCATGATCAGGAACGCCTCCTCGATCTTCAAATAGGAACGGGAGGGCGCCTGCGGGTCGTCGCGCATCCGGCGCTGGCCCCAGCCGCGGAAACGGGTGGCGGTGTGCAATTGGTTGAATTCGGTAAAATAGGCCAGCAGACCGGTGCCGGGGGTCATGGGCGCCACGTCCTCGGTGCGGACCAGGCGGAAGACGCGGCCCATGCGCGGGGCCATGCCGGCCAGCCAGGCGTCGCGGAAGACCCGGACCCGGCCGCCGAGTCCCTCAATTTCCGGGGCCGCCAGAAACACCGCCGGCCAGCCCGCGTCGCCGACGCGCACCGTGCGGAACGCGGCCGCGAACCAGTCGCGCAACGCCCCGGTCAGGGCGTTGACGGACGACGCCTCCAGCCAGGCCGGGGCCGCCGCCGTGAAGGTGGCGAAGCACAGGTCCGCCCCGATATCCTCCACCAGGGCCGTCTCGGCCGCCGGGGCGCCGGTGCTGAGCAGCCAGCCCCGACCCCGTTTCGTCGCCAAGTGGCCCATCCCGGCCAACTCGCGCGCCAATGCCTCTTCAAACCCCGGTTTGCAGCCATGTAACAACATGCCCGGTAACTTAACCTACCTTGCCAGCTTCACGAAAGAGCGGTGACGGAACGTGTTGTCGGACGATGTTGGGGCCACCCTTTTGGAAAAGGGTGCTCCCCCAAGCCCCTTCCTAAAACTTTTGTTTCATTTTGCGGATTCCGCAGGCAGCTCCAATAATCCCAGGCGCAGTCTGTCGCGCGATAGCTGCCTGCGGAATC
>CAITYL010000390.1 GCA_903896595.1 uncultured Lentisphaerota bacterium | reverse complement strand
GTTCCGCCGCCGCTTCATGCCCACCAGTGCAATAGAACACCCGAGACGGCGGCGGCGGAACCGCCCCCCGTTTAAGAATCAAAAGTTTTAGGAAGGGGTTTGGGGAGCACCCTTTTTCAAAAGGGTGGCCCCAACCGATTGTTCATGAACCTGACGCCCATTACGCAATTTTTGGAGCGGCGGATCGGTCTTGACACGGCGGTGGTGGGCGAGGAATTGGTGGCGCACATGGTGGCGGCCCGGATGACCGCGACGGGGCTGGCGGTGGCTGCGGATTACCTGGCGTGTCTGGCCGCCGATCCATTGGAACAGCAGGCGTTGTGTGAAGCGTTGACGGTGCAGGAAAGCTGGTTTTTTCGCGATGAGGCGCCGTTTCGCTTTTTGCAGGAACTGGCCGTGGATCCGGCGGCGCCGTGGTCGGGGCGGCGGTTGCGCATTCTGAGCTGTCCCTGCTCGCGCGGCGAGGAGCCGTATTCGATTGTCATCAGCCTGCTGGCGGCGGGCGTGGTGCCGGAGCAGCTTGCCGTGACCGCCGCCGATGTGTCGGGCACGGCGCTGGCGGCGGCGCGGCACGGGGTTTACGGGGCGGGTGCGTTTCGCGGCGCGTGGGCCGAGGAGTTGCGCCGGCGCTATTTGCTGCCGGTCCCCGGGGGCCGTTATGAGGTTCCGCCGTCGGTGCGGGCGGCGGTGTCGTTTTTTCGGGGCAATCTGGTTGATCCCGATTTTGCCGCCGGTGCCGCCCCGTATGATATGGTGTTTTGCCGGAATCTCTTGATTTATCTGACGGCGGGCGCCCGGCAACAGGCGTGGGCCACGCTTGACCGTCTGCTGGCGCCGGGCGGCTGGCTGTTTGTGGGGCATGCCGAAGTGATGCCTGCGGTGACGGCGCGGTTTGTACCCGGTCCGGTGTCGGCGGCGTTTGCCTGCCGCAAGCCGCTGGCGTCCCGGCCGGGGGGTGCGGCTGGTTTGCCCCTGGCGGTGACGGCGGGCCGGTTGCGCCCATGCCCGCCGGCCCGGCCGTTCCCGGCCCCGGTTGCCTTGGCGGTGCCGGCGTGCGGCGAAGCTGCGGCCACCCGCCCAGCGGCAGCTCCCGTGATTGCCGCTGCCGTTACGGTTGACGAGGCGGCGGCGGTGCGGTGCCTAGCTGATCAGGGCGATCTGGCGGCGGCGGTTTGCCGGTGCGGGCAGTGGTTGCGCCGGCAGCCGGCCAGTGCCGAAGCGCATTACCTGATGGGGACGCTGTGCGCGGCCCAGAACGATCCGCTGGCGGCTGAAACCAATCTGAAGCGGGCCTTGTACCTGGACAGCGGGCATGGGGATGCCATGCTACATTTGGCCTTGGTTTTGGAGCGGCGCGGGGATCTGACCGGCGCCGCACGACTCCGTCGCCGTTTGCGGCGGCATGACCTTGGACAGGAGCACACCGCCTTATGACCGCGGCCCCCGCCACGGATTGTTGGAACCGCATCGGTGCCACAGGCGACCGGAGCTGCCCGGAACTGCCCGGGCATGTGCATTGCCGGAACTGCCCGGTCTATGCCGCCGGCGGCCGGGCGTTGCTTGACCGCGAGCCGCCGCCGGGATTTCGGGAGGAATGGGCCGGCCAGTTGGCGGCGCCGCCGCCCGAAGAGACGGCGGACCGCGCCGGCACGGCGGCCGTGTTCCGGGTTGGTGCCGGGGAATGGCTGGCGCTGCCGGCGGCCGTGTTTCGCACCGTGACGGCGGTGCGGCCGGTGACGCCGCTGCCGCATTGGAGTGATCAGATCCGCCGGGGCATGGTGGCAATCAACGGCGAACTGTTGCTCTGTTTTTCCTTTGAAGCCCTGCTCGGGCTGCCACCGGCGTCCGATCAAGTGATGGCGTCCGCGCGCACGCCGCCCCGGATGTGCGTGATCGCCGGCCCGCGTGGCCTGTGGGTGTTTGAGGTGGCCGAGATGGCCGGCCTGCTGCCCTGGCGCCAACGGGATCTGCGGCCGGCGCCCGTGACCGTGGCCCGCGCCACCCCCCATTTCACCCGCGCCCTCCTGACCGTGGAGGGGCGTACCGCGGGTCTGCTGGATGATGAGTTGCTGTTCCATGCCCTGGAACGCGAGGCCGCGGGCGGCATGACGCGCAGTGGCGGAGGTGCGGCATGAGCAACGGCGGCACGATGGACTTGGGCGCCTTTTCCCTGGTGGAGTTGTTCCGTCAGGAAGTGACGGCCCAGGCGGAAATTTTGAGTGAAGGGCTGCTGGCTGCTGAACGGGGGCCGGTTGAGGCGGCCACCTGGGAGCGGCTGATGCGCGCCGCCCACTCGGTCAAGGGCGCGGCCCGCATCGTCAATCAGGCCGCGGCCGTCCGGGTCGCCCATGCCTTGGAAGACGAATTCACGGAGATTCAGCACGGCCGTGCGGTGTTCGCACCCGCCGCCGCGGACGTGTATTTGGCGGCCGTGGATCTGTTGTCCCGCCTGGCCCAGTTGTCCGAGGCTGAAGCGGAGGCGTGGCCGGAGACGCATCAGGCGGAGATGGACAGCCTGTTGCAGCGGCTGGCGGCCACCCGTACCGGCACGGCGCCGGCAGTGACTGCGCCCGTGCCTGTTCCCTGTGCGCCGGTGGCGGAAAAAAAAGCGGCCGACACGTCTGTCCGGCCGGCCCCGGCCACGATGCCGGCCGCGCCGGAGGCGGCGGCCCCGCCGGTGGCCGCGGGCGAGGCTGGAACGGGACTGGCGGTGCGGGTGTCCTCCACCAATCTGAACCGGGTCATGGACCTGGCCGGGGAAGTGGTGGTCCGCTCGCGCTGGTTCACGCCCCACGCCAGCCGGTTGCAGAGCTTGCGTCAGCGGTTGGCCACTTTGGCCGACGGTTTGGCGGCCTTGCACCGGGAGCAGGCGGACACCGGCACGGAGCCGGCCACGCGCCTGGAGGCGTTGCAGGCCGTGGCGGATAGTTGCCGGCGCGACTTGGCCCTGTTTCAGGAAGACACCGACACCTTCGGCACCCAGTACGCGGAGCTCGCCGAACGGCTTTACCGCGAGGCGGTCGGCAGCCGCATGCGCCCGTTCCGTGATGGTGCGGGCGGGTTCCCCCGCATGCTCCGCGACCTGGCCCGCGACCTCGGCAAGAAGGTCAAGTTTGAACTTCGCGGTCCGGCCACCCCGGTGGACCGGGAAATTTTGGACAAGCTGGAGGCGCCGGTCACCCACCTGTTGCGCAACGCCTTGGATCACGGGCTGGAGACGCCGGCGGCGCGGGAGGCGGCCGGCAAGCCGGCGGAGGGCACGCTGGTGCTGGAGGCCGCGCATCGTTCGGGCCGGCTGGTGGTGAGTGTCAGCGACGACGGCAGCGGCATTGATGTGGAACGGCTGCGCCAGCGAGTGGTGGAACGCGGGCTGGCCACGCCGGAGGTGGCCGGACGCCTGACCCAGGCCGAGCTGTTTGAGTTTTTGTTTTTGCCGGGATTTTCCACGGCCGAGCGGGTGACGGAAATTTCCGGCCGCGGCGTCGGCCTGGATGTGGTGCGCAATCTTGCCCATGAACTGGGGGGCTCGGTGCAGGTGGAATCCCGGCCGGGGCAGGGTACCCGGTTCACCATGCAACTGCCGATCACCCTGTCGATGCTGCGGGTGTTGTTGTTCCTGGTGGCGGACCATCCGTACGCCTTGCCGCTGAGCCGGGTGCGCCGCCTGTTGTTGCCGGGGCCGGAGGAGATTTGCCTGCTGGAAGGGCGCCGGTACGTCCAAATGGACGAGCGTTCGGTCGGTCTGGTCGAGGCCCGGGTGTTGCTTGGCCTGGACGGCGGCGCGGCGGGCGGCGGCGAGGCCCAGCCGGTGGTGGTGCTGGGCGACGGCGAGAACACTTTTGGTCTGGCCGTGGACCGCTTGCTGGGGGAAAGCCGGGTGGTGGTGCGGCCGCTGGATCCGCGGCTGGGCAAGTTGCGCGATCTTGCCGCCACCGCCCTGCTGGAGGATGGCCGGCCGCTGGTGATCCTCGACCCGGATGATCTGGCGCGCTCCATTGAGGCGCGGCTGGCTGGCGGCGGGCTGCGGGAAAGCGCGGCGGCCGCGACGGCGGCCACCACGGCCGTGGCCCGCCGGCGCATTCTGGTGGTGGATGACTCGTTTACCGTGCGCGAGGTCGAACGCGGCCTGCTGGCCGCCCGCGGTTACGAGGTTGAGGTCGCTGTGGACGGCATGGACGGCTGGAACTGTCTGCGTTCCGGCCGCTTCGACTTGGTGGTGTCGGACGTGGACATGCCCCGCATGAACGGGCATGAACTGGCGCGCCGCATCAAGGCCGATCCGCGGTTGCGCGACCTCCCGGTGATGATGGTTTCCTATAAGGACCGCGAGGAAGACCGGCTGCTCGGCCTGGAAGCGGGCGCCGATCTCTACCTGCCCAAGAGCGAATTCCGCAACGACGGCTTTCTGCGCGCCGTGGCCGACCTGCTGGGGGAGGATGCCCCGGCGTGAAAATTGCCCTGGTCAATGACCTGACACTGGCGTTGGAAGCGTTGCGGCGGGTGGTGGTGTCCTGCCCCGGCTACGAGATCGCCTGGCTGGCGCGGGATGGCGCGGAGGCGGTCCGGCGTTGCGCCGAGGACCCGCCGGAGGTGATTTTAATGGACCTGATCATGCCGGTGATGGACGGCGTTGAGGCCACTCGCCGCATCGTCCAGGCCCAGCCGGGCTGCGCCATTCTGGTGGTGACGGCCACGGTGGAAGGGCACCTTTCCCGGGTGTTTGAGGCCATGGGTGCCGGGGCGCTGGACGCGGTGAACACCCCCGTGCTGGGCACGGATGGCCAGGTCCATGGCGGCGCGGAATTGTTGCGGAAGATTGCCATTGTGGGCCGGCTGGCGACCCGCGCCGGCATGGCGTCCGTGGCGCGGGTGATGACGCCCGCCGTCATCCCCCCGCCGGCGTCCGGCGCGGCCGCTGCTGCACCGGCTTCCACCGCCCGGCAGGCGGTGCCGTATCTGGTGGCGCTGGCGTCGTCCACCGGCGGTCCGGCCGCCTTGGCCGACCTGCTGGCGGAGATGCCGGCGGCGGTGCCGGCGGCGTTTGTCGTGGTTCAGCATGTGGATGTGCAATTTGCGGCGGACCTGGCGGTCTGGCTGGGGGGGCGCTGCCGGTTGCCGGTCCGTACCATTCGCCCGGGCGACCGGCCCGAGGCCGGCGTCGTTCTGCTGGCCGCCACCAACGACCATCTGTGGATCGGCGAGGGGGGGGGATGAGTTATCGCGAGGAACCGCGGGAATTGTTTTACCGCCCGTCCGCGGACGTGTTTTTCCGGGCGTTGGCCGGAAGCTGGCCGTTGCCCGGCGCCGCCGTGGTGCTCACCGGCATGGGGCGGGACGGCGCCGCCGGCCTGCTCGCTCTGCGCCAGGCCGGTTGGTGGACGGCCGCCCAGGACGCCGCCAGCAGCGTGGTTCACGGCATGCCCGGGGCCGCCATCGAACTCAACGCCGCCGAAGTTGTGGCGTCCCCCGCCGCCCTAGGCCGTGACCTGGCCCGGCGCCTGGCTGGCCAGTGATCAGCGGCAACGCCTGGCCATGGCGCCGGCACGGACCTACAGGGACTTACACGGACCTACACGGACCTACACGGACACCATAAAGTGTACTGGCATTGGCGCCCTACCGCGTCCGTGCTTGTCCGTGTAGGTCCGTGTAGGCCTAGTCTGTGTGCCTGGTCCGCCCGCCGGTTGACAATGGGCGGGGGCGTGCCATATTGAACCGCTGTTTTGTTGCATTGTCGAGCCGTTACAAAGGGTTAGTTTATGCCGACCACCAAGTCCGCCGCCAAACGTCTGCGCAGCAGCGCCAAGCGTCACATTAACAACAAGGCCCGCAAGTCCGTGGTCCGCACCACCGAGAAGAAATTCCTCGCCCAGGTGACGGAGCAGAATCCGGAAACGGCCGTTGTCACCTTGCGCAAGGCGGTTGCCGCGCTTGACAAGGCGGCCAAGACCGGCGCGATCCCCAAGAACAAGGCCAATCGCAAGAAATCGCGCCTGACGGCCAAGCTGAAGGTCATCAAGGCCTAATCGGATGATGCAGCAGCCGTTTTTCGACTGCCACGCCCACACGGCCGACCTCAGTTATTGTTGTGATCCCGGCATCACCCCGCAGACCTACGCGGACGCCCTGGCGGCGCACCCCGAGGTGGCGGGGTTTGTCATTACGAACCACGGCTTTGCCGCTTATTTTCCCGCCGAGATCGCCTGGAAGGCCGAGTTCATGCGGCGGCCCGAGTTGTTCACCGCGTTTCGCCAATACGGCAATGCCCGCCTCGAGCGGCATCTGGCGACTTTGGCGGCGGTGGGTGAGCCGCGCGTGCTTCCAGGCATGGAAGTGGAAATGATGTACGACGGGCGGTTGACCCTCGACGACAAATTCCGCCCGCGCCTGGCCGCCGTGATCGGCAGTGTGCATTTTCTGCCCGGCGTTGACCCCAAGGTCATGCCCCCCCAGCAGGTGCTTGACATCTGGTGGGACCACACCCAGTCCCTGGCGGCGACCGGCATCGACATTCTCGCCCACCCGTTCCGCTGGATCCACAAGAACGGCGGGGTGACGGTCACCATGGAAATGGTCCATGCGCTGGTGGAATTGGCGCGCCGGAACGCGGTGGCGTTGGAGATCAACGCCCATTTTTCGATTCCCGGCGACGTGGACCTGGTGCGCGCCTGCGCCCAGGCTGGGGTGGCCGTGGCCTTCGGCACCGATTCGCATAGCGTGTCCGAGATCGGCCGCTTCGAGTATCACCAGAGCGTGCTGCGCGGGGCGGGCCTGCCCCCGGGCGCCCTGACTATTTGGGCGCCCAAGCGGCGCCCGTAACCCGGCATAGCCGGAATCAAAACAAACAACGCCCATTCATTGTTCAATGTTTACCGCGGATTTCGCGGATCGGCGCGGATAAAACAGGTTTTTGGCCGTCAAGTTACCGGTTCCGGCCGCCGCCGGAGCCTTTTGAGTGGCGGTGGCTCGACACCGCTTTCATACTGTATTTCTGAGTGCGAGAGGCGAGCGCGAGTGCCGTTACGCTGAGCACGAAACGGGCGGCGGCGCCCTTACATCGCGGCGGCCGGGGCGGGCGGGGGCGGGAACGGATGGTTGGGCGCGTCCGGGCCGTCGTCCAGTTTGCGGTAGAGCGTGGTCAGGCTGATGCCCAAACGTGCCGCGGCCTTTTCCTTGTCGCCGTTGCACTGGCCGAGGACCAGTCGCAGGTAGTCCCGTTCCTTGGCGTGCATGAACACCTTGAGGGACGCGCCGCGGAATTCCCCGGCGGGAATCCCGGTTGGGGCGGGGGGCGGGGCCAGCGCCGCCGCGGCTTGGATGGCCTCCGGCAGGTCGTGCAGGGTGATGGCATTGTTTTCGCAGAGGACGCCGGCCCGCATGATGGCATTCTCAAGTTCCCGGATGTTGCCCGGACAGGCGTACACTTGCAGGGCCTGCAGGGCGGCGCGGTCGATGGTCACGGACTTGTTTTCGCGCTCCTTGAAGATCCCCAGAAAGTGATTGACCAAGGCCGCCACGTCGCCGGTGCGCTCGCGCAACGGCGGGAGTTCAATGGGAATGACACTGAGCCGGTAGAACAGATCCTCGCGGAAGGCGCCCGTCTTGGCCTTGGTTTCCAGGTTCTCGTTGGTGGCGGCGAGAATGCGCACGTCCACCGGCACCGGCCGGGTGGCGCCGACGGCCTTGACTTCCCGTTCCTGCAGGACGCGCAACAGTTTGGGCTGCATGAGGAGGGGCAGCGCCCCGATCTCGTCGAGCAGCAGGGTGCCGCCGTCGGCCGCCTCGAACAGCCCCTTTTTGTCCGTGTTGGCGCCCGTGAAGGCGCCCTTGGCATAGCCGAACAGTTCGGACTCCAGTAGTGATTCCGGAATCGCCGAGCAGTTGATGGCCACGAACGGCTTGGCGGCGCGCCGGCTGTTGGCGTGGAGGGCGCGGGCGATCAGTTCCTTGCCGGTGCCGCTTTCACCGAGAATCAGGATGGGGCTTTCGGTGTGGGCGACTTTTTCGACCATTTCAAAGATCGCGAGCATTTTGGGGCTGTTGCCCACCAAGTTATAGCGGAGCTTGCGGCCGCGCAGGTCTTCCTTGAGCGTTTCATTTTCCACCAGGGTGCGTTCGTAGGTGAGGGCGTGCTCCACGGTGAGCAGCAGTTCATCAATCTTGAACGGCTTGCTGATGTAATCGAAGGCGCCGCTCTTCATCGCCTCGACCGCCGTTTCGACGGTGGCGTTGGCGGTCATCATGATCACCGCCAGGTGCGGGTGGAGCTGCCGGGCCTGGTGCAGTAGCGAGATGCCGTCCATGGGGCGCATGCAGACGTCGGAGAGCATCAGGTCGAAGGCGCCGGCCTGCAACAGTTCCAACGCCGCGGTGCCGTCGGCGGCGGTTTCGACCGCGTACCCCTCCCGCTTGAGCAATGCTTTGAGCACCTCAACGATGCATAGCTCGTCGTCAACTACTAGGATGCGTTCCGGGTCGGCCATAGTCGGGTTTGTGAGACTTTCTGTTGGAAGTAACCTTTGGAGTACTCTATCCCCGGCTGAAAAAGTTGCCAAGCATGTGCTCGTTAGGGGTGCATGATATTATTGTCGGTTTGTCGGTTGGGGCCACCCTTTTGAAAAAGGGTGCTCCCCCCGCGCTCCGCGCTTCGCAGTCCCGGCTTCGCCGGGTCGTTCACATGTTCACTCTGCACCCCCCTCCCAAAACTTTTGTTTCATTTTGCGGATTCCGGTGCGTCAGTGAAACCAGTGACCTCTAGTGAACTGAAAGGAGTTCACCATGGAATGATCCGTCAGCCATGTAGTCAGCCGGGCGTATGTACGGAGTAATCCGTGCGGACGAAGCATCCGGTGG